>JADGQK010000041.1 GCA_017881915.1 Chloroflexota bacterium
CGGGTGCCCGACCCGGGGGCGGTCGACCGGTTCGTGCCGGATAGCAGTCCGGGTGCTGTTCGGCGAGGACTGAGGCAGACTCGGAGCGAATCCGCCCGCTCGACGACCTGAGGCGTGCGTGAACGGCCGGTCAGCAGGGCGAACCACCGGCAGAAGCTGCTCATCATCTTGCCCAACAGCACGCCCGCCAATAGCTGGCGAGAACTCACCCGGATCGAGGCCGCTCCACACGGAGTCCTCCGGCTGCTACATCACGGGTTGAGGAACCGCACCTTTACGTAAACGTCAACTTCTGGCACCATGCCGCGACATGACCGACGAGACCCCGAGGCTGCGCCGGATCCGGGAGGTCGCCGACGAGGTCGGCCTGACGACCCGGGCGATCCGCTACTACGAGGAGATGGGCCTGCTGACTCCGGCGGCGCGCTCGGATGGCAGCCAGCGCCTCTACGACGAGTCGGACATCGAGCGGCTCCGGGCGATCCGCGGGCTGCGCGACGACGCGGGCTTCTCCGTCGCCGACATCACCCGTCTCCTCGAGGACACGGACCACCTGGCCCGGTCGCGTACGGCATTCCGCCAGGCTGAGGGCCCAGCCGAACGGCTCGGGATTGCCCGCGGCGGGCTGGCCCGGGTCGATCGCCAGATCGGGCTCCTCGGTGGCAAGATCGATCGCCTCCGGGCGATGCTCGACGACACGACCGCCCGCCGCGCGCGGATCGTCGCCCTGATCGACCAGCTGGAGGCTGAGCTGGCCGGGCTCGAGACGCGGGCCGGATCCGGGATCGTGCCGGCGTGACCGCCGCGACCCCCACCCGCCGCCGGCTCGTCGATCCCGACGCGCCGAGCTACCGCTGGTGGCTGCTCCTCGTGACGAGCCTCGGGGCACTGCTCGCCTCGCTCACCTCGGGCACCCTGGTGATCGCCCTGCCGGACATCCTGCGCGATCTCCACACGGACCTCTTCGCGCTGCTCTGGATCGTCGTCGGGTACACCCTGGTGGTGACCGTCCTGGTCCTGAATGCCGGCCGCCTGGCCGACATCTTCGGCCGAACCCGGACGTACACCCTGGGCCTGGTCGTGTTCACCCTGGCTTCGGCGTTCTGCGCGATCGCCCCAACTCCACTGACGCTCATCCTCGGCCGGGTGGTCCAGGGCGTCGGTGGTGCGTTCATGTTCGCGAACTCGTCGGCCCTCGTGACCGATGCGTTCCCCCGGTCCGAATTGGGCAGGGCCCTGGGCTTGAACGCGATGGTCGTCGGAGCGGGCCTGATCCTCGGCCCGATCCTGGGCGGCTGGCTGACCGGCTTCAACTGGCGCTTCGTGTTCTGGTTCAACGTGCCTCTCGGCCTGGTCGGGATCATCGCAGCGCTGGTCATCCTCGTTGAGCGGACACCACCCCAGCGCTCGATCTCGATCGACTGGGTCGGCTCGGGGCTGTACCTGGTGGCGCTCCTCGCCCTGATGACCTCGCTTGCCTTCGGTGGCCTGTACGGCTGGACGACCTGGTGGGTGGTTGGGGGGTTCGTCCTGTTCCTCGCCCTGATGCCGATCTTCCTGTTGGTCGAGGCGCGGGCCCGGACGCCGATCCTGGACCTGTCGCTCTTCCGCGACCGCCTGTTTGCGATGGGCAACCTGACCGGCCTGCTCAACGGTGTGGCCCGGAACAGCGTCCTGTTCCTGCTCGTCTTCTACCTGCAGGGAGTCAAGGGCGACGATCCGGTCACGGCCGGGATCAAGCTCGCGCCGCTGGCCGTCGGCCTGCTCGTGCTGTCGCCGATCAGCGGCGCGCTGGCCGATCGCTACGGCTCGCGTGAGCTGGCCACCCTGGGCATGCTCGTGACGGCCGCTGGCCTGGCCGGCCTCCTGTCGATCGGGATCGATACGCCGTACTGGCAGCTGGCTCTCTGGCAGCTGGTCATCGGCGCCGGCTCGGGCCTGTTCAACTCGCCCAACACGAGCGCGGTCATGGGCGTCGTGCCCCCGGCCAAGCGCGGCATCGGGGCGGGGATGCGGGCGATGCTCACGAACACGGGTTTCGTGATCAGCATCGCCCTGGCGATCGGGCTGATGACCAGCGCGATGGACCCGCGGGTCCTCGTCGCAGTCTTCTCGGGCACCCAGACCGGCGCATCGGGGATCGACCTCGGGCCGTTCATCAACGCGCTCCACGTGGCCTTCGCGGCTGGCTTCATTGCAAGCCTGGTCGGAGCCGGGCTGTCGCTGCTGCGCGGGGGCCATCGCTCCTGGACCGAGGATGCCGAGACCGGCGAGGAGGCGGCCGCGGAGAGCCTGATCGTCGACGCCGAATCGGGCGCTTCGATCTGAGGTCGGGCCGGGATCGCCCGGCCAGCGTCAGCCCCGTTCGAGCGCTGGGTCCTCGAAGACGGCGGCACCCTCGATCAGGGTGAGGAGCACCCGGGTCTCACCGAGCGGCCCCGCCTCGGGGCCAAGGATGTCCCGATCGAGCACGGCCAGGTCGGCCAGCTTGCCGAGCGCGATCGAACCGCTGACTTCGTCGAGGTGATTCACCCAGGCGCTGCCGCGCGTGAAGGCCCGCAACGCCGCCGGCAGGTCGAGCGCTTCGCCGGGCAGGAATGCTTCGGCCGTTCGATCCTCCGGCGAGATCCGGCTGATCGCGACCTCGATCTCGGCCATCACGTTGGGCGTGCTGACCGACCAGTCCGATCCACCGGCCAGGCGCACCCCGGACTCCTGGAGGCTTCGGAACGGGTACTGCCGGGCGGCCCGCTCGGGCGCCAGGAACGGGATGGTCAGCTCGTCCATCTGGGCATCGTGGCAGGCCCAGTAGGGCTGGATGTTGGCGGTGACGCCGAGCCCGGCGAAGCGGGCAATGTCGGCCGGGTCCACGAGCTGGAGATGGGCCAGGTGGTGGCGTCCGGCGGACGGGCCGTTCCTCTCGCGGGCCGCCTCGATGGCGTCGAGCGCCTGCCGAACGGCCCGGTCGCCGAGGGCGTGGAAATGGACCTGGAAACCGTCGGCATCGAGGCGGGTCACGTGATCCTTGAGCAGGTTGGGATCGACGAAGGCGATTCCATGGTTCGTCGTCGACCGTCCAAGATCGTCGAGGTACGGCTCGAGCAGCGCCGCCGTGCGGTTCTCGACGACGCCGTCCAGCATGATCTTCACGGTCGTTGCCCGGAGGCGGCCGAGCGTGCCGGTCCGGCGCCGCTCGACGAGCTCCTCGATCTGTTCCGGTCCCCGCTCGCGGTCCCACCAGTGGCAGGCGATCGCCCGGCCGGTCAGCTCCCCGCGCTGCGCAAAGAGCCGGTAGGCGGCGAGGTCGGCCGCGGTCACCCAGGCGTCCTGCCAGGCGCTGATCCCGAAGCGCTGGAGATAGGCCTGGGCGAGGGCCAGCCCGCGGACGAGGTCCTCGATAGTCGTTGGCGGAAGGCAGCGGCGGACGATCTCCATCGCCCCCTCGTGGAGTGTCCCGCTCGGCTCCCCGCGCGCATCCCGCTCGATCCGTCCGTCGCGTGGATCGACGCTGTCCCGGTCGATCCCGGCGATCTCGAGGGCCCGGCTGTTCACCCAGGCCCCATGCCCGTCGCGGTTGACGAAGAACGCGGGCCGGTCCGGGACCACCAGGTCGAGGTCCTGGCGGGTCGGCGTGCCGCCGGGGAACGCCGACATCGCCCAGCCGTCGCCGACCAGCCAGGCGCGATTCCGGTCCGCTTCGGCGTAGGCCCGGATCGCCTGAAGATAGGCGGCCGGATCGACCGGCAGGTCATGGAGCGGGCAGCGGGTCAGGCTGATCCCGGCCATCACCGGGTGAACGTGGGCATCCTGGAAGGCCGGCAGCAGGGTTCGTCCGGCCAGGTCGATCCGGCGTGTCCGCGGGCCAACCTGGCGTTCGACATCGGCGACGCTGCCGACCGCCACGATCCGACCGGCGCGGACGGCCACCGAGTCGGCCGGCTCGCTCGTCGCGCCCTGGTCCGCGTCCATCGTCAGCACGCGCCCGCCGGTCAGGACCAGGTCGGCCGGGCGCTCGAGGTGGGTCATCGCCGGGACCCGCCGAAGATCGAACTCAGTGGTGCTGCCACGTCGACGAGAAGGCGCTCCCGCCGCCGGTCAGCCTGCTCGTAAGCGCCTTGGCCGTGTTCGAGGTGGTCCGCATGTCGAAGCGATAGTGGGCCCAATGGGAGTCGACGATCGTGCGGCGAACGCCTCCGGCGACGGCGGAGCAGGCGGTCATGGTGATCCGGCCGAAGCTCGTCAACGGCACGATCTGGAGGTCACCGTCGGCCAGCAAACGAGCCGGAGCCTCGACCACCCAGAGCGCCTGGATCGCGGCCGAGTTGCGAGTCTGGTTGATCGTGAAATGAGCGCCGCTGGTCGTGTCCCTGATGGCCAGCGTCCAGGTCGTGCCGCGCTTCGTCACGGAGGCACTGAAGTGATCGCCAGGGCGGACTGCCATCGGGATCGCGACCTGGGGCAGGGGATACATCTCGTACCAGGCGCGATAGACCGGGCGGGTCGAACCGGGCCGGCAGATCACCTCGGTGCCGAGCTGCTCCAAGTCCTGCAGGCCCCCGTCATCGATGCCGACCCAGGCAGCGACCGAGCTGCTCTCCCGGCTGGCGCAATGGGCCGTGGACTGGACCCATGACCCCGACACGGCCGAGATCGCCTTGCCCGGCAGCTGCGCTCCATAACCGGAATAGTTGCTCGAGGGCAGGGCGCCCGGATAGCCGAAGTTGGGCAGCGCCGCGGAGCCCGGACTGGGATTGGCCGGGAGGACCGGCTCAGGTGTTGGTGGCAGGATCGGCTGGAGTGAGACCACCTCGTTGACGGTCTCGCCATTCGTGCCCAGTGGGTAGTGGTAGTTGAGAATGAACGGACCCGGGTCGGGCACGAGGAACGAGACCCAGCCGACGACGCTCTGACCTGGTCCGACGCTGCCGTAGGCAAGGGCCGGTTGGCGCCCGACCTGGGGAGCGTTGCGGAGCATGCCGGCCGCGTTGCCCACGGTGTAGTAGAGCTGGTCGAAGCGGGCTGTCTGGCCCGGCAAGGCCGTGACCTGGATCTCGACGGCGAGGTAGCGCTGCCCGGGCCCGGGAGGACTCAGGCCCGGCCAGGCCTCGACCCGCAGGACCGTGTGCCTCTCGACCCCGGCCAGCTCGACAGGCTGGCCGACCCGGACGAGACCCGCACTGGGACTGGCTGCCGGGCTCGAAATGGCCGGCGCGCTGCTCGACGGCCTGGCCGACCCGACCTGCGCCACGGACCCCGGCGCGCTCACCGCGGGCACGCTGGGGGCTGCGCCGTGGGGCAGGCCCATGATTCCGGTCAGGTCCAGGGCAGCCAGGCCGATCACGATCAGGACGACGATCACGGCCGCGAGCTTCAGCGACCCACCGCGCGGCCGGCCGACGGCCGACCCCGATGGACCCCCCGGACCGCCGCCCGCGGCGACCTGGCGCATATCGACGCCGCAGGTGCTGCAGGTCGTCGCGAACGGCAGGTTCTCGGCCGTGCAGGCCGGACAGGCTCGAGGTGGTGGCTGGAATTCAATCACGGAGCAGGGTGCCTCGGATCGCCGCTGGGACTTGGCCCCAATGTCACGTCACGGGGTTGATCGACGGACCCGGCGTCGGGGCGGCACATCTGCTGGACTGTGTAGCCAGCACGTCGCCGGCGCGATCAAGCACGAAGAACGACGCCTCGCCATAGCCGTCCTGAGCCAGGACCGGCCCGACCACCGAGCAGGCGAGGTCGAGCCCGGCGCTTTCCGAGATCCCCGCCGCGGCGTAGATGTCGAACGTGGTCCGGCCGTTGATCGATGCGAAATTCACGCTGGTGATCCTACCGCCGGAGCGATTGACAAGGTCCACCTCCAACCGGAACAGGGAGCTCGCCGGGATCGCCAGGGCAATGACGACGACCAGCCCGAGGCCCAGCGCGAGCAGCGGCCGCCAATGCCGGCGGGGCCATCGTCGTGACCGCCATGACGGGTCCATCTCGGGCGGCAATCGCCAGCCCGTCGTGGGCCGGGCGATCGGTGGGGCATCGACCGGCCCAGCATTCAGCGCGTCTTCGTGCGCGAGAACGCTCATGAAGGACTCCCCCGTGGACGCGCCTGGACGGGGTCATCCTACGCGCGGGTCAGACCGGCGCAACCTTGGGCGGTCTCGATCCCGGCGTTCCTGCGCACCGCGGCAAATCGGGCGGCAGGGAGCTGGGGTGGCCTACGGGGGTCGAACCCGTAACCTTCGGATCCACAATCCGATGCTCTGCCGGTTGAGCTAAGGCCACCATCGGCCGCCGGTCACGCTGGGTGGTCAGGCGAGCGAGCGGGAGTATAGCCCGGCCGGCTTCGCGCCCGCTCCGGTTCAGGCGTTCGCCGACTCGAGCACGGATCGTCGGGTGGGCAACGGCCGGGTCTCGGTGACCCGTTTGAACAGTTGCAGGTAGCGCTGCCCAACGCCCGGCCAAAGCATCTGCCGGCTGTAGGCGTGCGCCCGGGCGCCGATCGCCGCGCGCCGAGCCGGGTCACCCAGGAGGGCGATGAAGGCAGCCGAGAGTGCGGTTGGATCAGGCTTGGCCAGGACGCCCCGACCGCCGGCCAGGAGTTCCGCGGCATAGGAAAACGGCGTCGAGACGATCGCCTTGCCGGCACCCATCGCGTGCGACAGGGTGCCCGACACGCTTTGCTCGAGGTTGGGATATGGAGTGACGACCACGTCCGCCGCCTGGAGCCAACGACCGATCTCGGTCCGCCCGACGAACCGATCCACGAACTCGACCTGGTTGCCCAGGCCGAGCGCCCGGACCTGGTCCTGGAGAGACCGCCGGTAGGATTCGCCCTCGCGCCGGAGCACGTCCGGGTGGGTCGATCCGAGGATGACGTAGCGGGCGGTGGGAACGGCCGCCACGACCGCCGGCATTGCCGCGATCGCCAGCTCGTAGCCCTTGCCCGGGCCGAGCAGGCCGAAGCTGAGCAGGAACGGTGCCTCGCCCAAGGACAGGCCCGGCTTGGCCTGAGTCGGATCGATGAGGGGCAGGTCGGGCACCCCGTGGGGGATCACCTCGACCCGGCCGGGATCGATCCCGTAGGCCCGCCCAAGGAGGCCGGCAGCTGCCTGCGACATCACCACCGTGGCAGCCGTCGATCCAACGAGCTCGCTCACGATCCGGCGCTGGTTGGCCGTCGGCCGGCGACTGATCGCGTGGAGGGTTGCCACGGCGGGGAGGTTGAGGGCACGCACGAAGTCGAGCACGAATTCGCCGTCGGGACCGCCCCAGATGCTGAAATCGTGCTGGATCGAGACGGCGTCGACCCGGCAGCCGTCGAGGGCCCGTGCCACCCGGCCGTAGTCCTCGAGAATATCGCGCCGGATCCGATGGTGGACCTCGGTGGGATAGGGCGTCTCGTGCTCGGGCGGCGTCAGCGCAACGATCTCGCGGTTGCCGCTGGCGCGGCCCAAATCGCTGGTGTAGGAGGCGATGCCGCATCGGCGCGGGGGATACGTGGACGCGAAGGCGATTCGGATCAGAACGCTCCTGACAGCAGCAGCATCCGGCGAGTCGCCGAAGCGGGGGAGAACATCGAGCCAGGCACGCCCGTGTCGTCGAACGATGTGCTCAACCGGATCAGGGCTCCTCCCCACAGTGCGCTCGAGCGGTGGTCCTGTCAAACCGGCCGGCCGGCTGCCCGCTGCGCTCGACCCAAGGCTGGCCCGCACTCGAACCAGGCGCGGTGCACGGGCGCACCTGATCGGCCCCAATAGGATGCCTGCTCGTGCCACCGCAGTCCACCACGCCGTTTATGACTGCACGGTCACCGGTACCCCCGTTCAGGTGGACCCGGACGATCGCCCGGGTCACGAATCGGGCTGCCGGGACGTAGGGTCAGGGTTGTCGCGGGGCCCCAGCCGCGGCTCGAACACCGAGGACCCCCATCGTGCTCTCGACCCGCCCGACGCTCCGGCTCCCTTTCGCGGCGCTCGCGCTGGCGATCGGCCTGGCGCTGCTCCTGCCGGTGACCGCCTTCGCCTGGGGCAGCAACGCCTTCAGCTCGACCTCCGAACAGCAGCTCTTCCAGCTGACCAACCAGGCCCGAGCCGCGGCCGGTCGGAAGGCGCTCCACTGGGATGCCCGCCTCGCCACGCTGGCCCGGGCCAGGGCCAAGGACATGATCGTCCGGAACTACTTCGCCCACCAGATCCCGCCCGATGGCCACACGGTCTTCGACGTCATGAGCAACGTCGGGTACTGCTTCAACCTCGCCGGCGAGAACATCGGCTGGAACAACTACCCCGATGACCAGGCGACGAGCGCGATTCAGACGATGTTCATGAACTCGTCCGGTCACAGGCAGAACATCCTCGGCCCGGCCTGGGACGTGGTTGGGATCGGTGCCTACAAGGGCCCCGACGGCAAGAAGATGTGGGCGGTTGTCTTCGCCGACAAATGCGGTTCCGTGACGCCCGCGCCCACTCCCCGCCCGACGAAGCCGAAGCCGAAACCGCCGGCCAAGCCGGCGCCGGCGAAGCCGAAACCGCCGGCCAAACCGGCGCCAACGCCGACGCCGAGCCCGATCGCGACGCCGACGCCCGTGCCGACGCCGAGCGCAGTCCTGGGAGCAACGCCGGTTCCATCCGGCGAGGTAGCCGTTGCCCCGGGCGGCTCGCTCCGGGTCGCCGATTCGACCGCCTCGCAGGGACTCCTCGAATCGATTGCAGCGGGCATCGCCGGCCTGTTCTTCGGTAACTGACGGCCCCCGGTCATGTCGATCGCGGGACCGATCCTCGAAGCACGCGACCTCACCAAGCGGTATGCCCTGGGCCAGACCACCGTCGACGCCCTGCGCGGCGTATCACTGACCGTCCAGCCCGGCGAGTTCGTGGCCCTGATGGGTGCCAGCGGCTCGGGCAAGAGCACCCTGCTCCACCTCCTCGGTGGGCTCGACCGGCCGACCAGCGGTGAGGTAATCCTCGGCGGTGAAACGATCAGCGATCTCGATGACGATGCTGCGACCCGCCTGCGCCGCGATCGGACCGGCTTCGTCTTCCAGTTCTTCAACCTGATCCCGCTCCTCGATGCCAGCGAGAACATTGGCCTGCCCTTCACGATCGCCGGGCAGGATCCCCGCCGGGGCGAGGCTGCGGACCGGATCCGGGACGTGCTGGGGCTGGTCGACCTGGCCGGCAAGGAGCGCCATCGACCCGACCAGCTGTCGGCTGGCGAGCAGCAACGGGTGGCAATCGCCCGAGCCCTGGTCAACCGTCCGGACATCGTGCTGGCCGACGAGCCGACCGGCAATCTCGACTTCACGACCGGCGGCGAGATCCTCGAGGCGCTCTGGCGGTCCTGCGCTCAGCGCGGCCAGACGATCGTGCTGGTCACCCACGATGCCAAGGCGGCGGCATACGCGGACCGGGTCGAGGTCGTCCAGGACGGCGTGATCCGCGACGAGATCGTCCTGGGCCGGCGTTCCGACCACGCGGCGTCCCCGCTGATCGCCCGCCTCGCCCAGCTCGGGCTCTGATCGTGGTTGGCTCCGCGGGTGCCCAGGTGCTCGACCGATGACGGGCCTGGACCGGCTCGCCTGGCGCAGTCTTTGGGCGCGGCCGCTCCGTACGACGCTGTCGGTCATTGGCATTGCCCTCGGGGTCGCCGTCCTCTTTGCGGCCCTGGCCACGAACGCAGGGATCGAGGCGGGCATTGGCCGGACGGTCGACGATGTCATGGGCCGGTCCGACCTGCGGGTCGGGGCATTCGAGGAACATGGTCTTTCGCAGGCCAGCCTCGTCGCGATTCGGGCGACCCCGGGGGTGGCCGTGGCGGCACCACTGCTCGAACAGCGGACCTACCTCCAGCGCGACCCGCTCGCCACGTCGGCCGCAAGCGCCGACGCGTACCTGGCGCCGGTTGCGGTCATCGCCCTCGACCCGGCGATCGACGGGGCGGTCGGCGGGATCCACGAGGTTCGCCTCGCCGCGGGCCTCGGCCTGCCTTCCGGGCGTGATGCCGAGGCTCTTGTGCCTGCGGCCTTCGCCCATGACCTGGGCCTTGAGCTTGGTGGCTCGGTGACGCTGCTCGGTGTGAACGGGCCGGTCTCGTTCAAGGTGGTCGGCCTGCTGGCCGGCAAAGGGCCGGATCCAACGACAGGCGAACGGACGATCATCGTCCCGCTGGCCGCCAGCGCCGCTCTGTTCGGCCCGCGCGGGGTGAGCTGGGTGGACGTCACGCTCGCCGGCAGTTACACCGTGGACGGGGTCGCGGCCGCACTTGATCAGCGTCTGACCTTCGAACCATACGTCCTGTCGGACCGGGCCGACCTGGCGGCCACGCTGCAGGCCTCGACCGCCGGCTTCCAGGCGATGACGGCACTGATCGCCGCGGTCACCCTGTTCGGGGGTGCGTTCCTCATCTTCAACACCCTGTCGATGACGCTGTCGGAACGGGTCCGGGAGATCGGCCTCCTCCGGGCGGCCGGGGCCAGCCGGCGCCAGATCCAGCGCCTCGTCTTCTGCCAGGCGCTGGTCCTGGGCGTGGCCGGCTCGATCCTCGGCCTGCTCCTCGGTTTCGGGCTGTCGATCCTGATCGCCGGGACGGTCGGTTCGCTCGGTGAAGGGGTGCCGATCGACGGTCCGGTCGTCCCGCTTCCGGGCGTCGTGCTGGCGGCCGTGATCGGCTTGCTCGTCACCTTCGCCGCGGCCCTCGAGCCGGCGATCCAGGCCGGCAGGATCTCACCGATCGAGGCACTTCGGCCGCCCGTGGCCGGGCGCAGCTCGATCGCGAGCCAGATGCGCTGGCTGGTCGCGGTGGTCGTGACCGTGGGCGTCGCCGGGCTCGCTTTGTGGCCGATTGGGCTCGGACCAGCCGGTTCCGGAGCCGACCCGGGCGCGACGATCGCCCGGCCGCTGCTGGTCTACGCTGTCCTGCTGGGCGTCACCCTGCTGACTCCGCTGATCCTCGGACCGCTCGGCCGGCTGGCGGGCCTGCCGTTCGCCCTGTTCCTGCCAGCCGAAACGCGTCTGTCGCGGGGATCCCTTGCTCGCGATCGTAAGCGGACCGCCCTCACGGTTGGAGCATTGACGATTGGCCTGGCCATGATCGTTGCCCTCGGCAGCCTCGCCGGCAACGCCCGGGCGGCAACCGAGGCCTGGCTGACCGATGTCATTCCCGGTGACCTCGTAGCGACGTCGATCCGGCCGATCAGCGCGGACGAGGGTGTGGCCCAGCAACTCGCCGCAGTGGGCGGGGTGGCGCGGGTGAGCCCGATCGCCCGCTTCGCGGTCGCGTTTCGTGGCGTCCGCCTTGACGCGGCGGCCGTGTCCGGGAGCGACCTCGCGACCGACGGCCGGCTGACGTTCGTCGCGGGCGAGCGCCGGGCCGCCCTGACGGCCCTCGATGCCGGCGGCTCGACGATCGTGCCCAGGGCGATTGCCGACGAGTTCGGGCTGCAGGTCGGCGACACGCTCCAGTTCCCGGTCGGGGGTGGCGAGGCCGTCGCCGAGCGGATCGTGGGAATCGTTGCGCGGGGGATGCCCGGCCAGTCCGGCGAGGCGGTCCTGCTCGGGTGGCCGGACGCCACTGGCCGGTTCGGCGTCCTGGGTGCCGACGCGTTCGCGATTCGTTTTGCGCCGAATCGGGCAACTGATGCCGGCCCAACTCTGGCCGCCACCGCCCGGGGGTTGGCCCTCGAGCCGACGCCCCTGGCGGGGATCGAGGGGGCGATCAGCGACGCATTCGGGCGGGTCTTCGGCCTGTTCGACGCGCTGGCGCTGCTGGCCGTCGTGATCGCCGGGCTGGGGATCGTCAACACGCTGACCATGAACGTCTACGAGCGCGTCCGCGAGATCGGGATCCTGCGTGCCGTCGGGCTGAGCCGCCGCCAGGTCTGGCGGATGGTGGTCGTGGAGGCCGGGATCATGGGCGTCGTGGGTGCCTTCCTCGGCTGCCTGGCCGGCGTCGTCCTCGGTTTCGCCCTGGGCGGCGTGGCCGGACTCGGATGGGCCAGCGGAGCTCCGACGATCCCGTGGCTGACGATCGGCCTGGCCGCCGCGTTCGGCATCGGGATCGCGATGCTGGCCGCCTTCCAGCCGGCCCGGATTGCGAGCCGGATCTCGATCGTGCGGGCCGTCCAATTCGAGTAGGCGCGGATCGCAGCGCGGGCGCCTGCTAGACTCGGACGATAGGTCGCCGCCGAGCCGGTGACGCCGTGGAGACCTGGACGTTGATCGTGACCCCGCGCCTCAACCGATTGCCCGCCGCCGAGCGGGGGATCACCATCGGGGACTTCCTCGTACCGGTGAGCCTCGGCGAGCGTATCAGCACCCGGGCCCGGCATCTCGCGCTGATGGTAGCCGGCGCCCTGTTCATCGCCCTGACCGCCCAGGTCGTGATCCCGCGAGACCCGGTCCCGATCACCGGCCAGACCCTCGGCGTCCTGCTCGTCGGCGGGGCTCTGGGCACGAAGCGAGGCGGTTTCTCGACCCTGCTCTACGTGGTGATGGGCTTCTTCCTGCCGGTCTATGCGGATCACGCCCAGGGGATCCAGCACATTCTCGAATCATCGGGTGGCCATCTCAGCATGGGCGTCTCCGGCGGGTACCTGATTGGCTTCGTCTTCGCCGCGGCGCTGGTGGGCAGGCTTGCCGAGCTGGGCTGGGACCGCAACTTCCTCGGCGCAGTCGCTGCGTTCGTGGTCGGCAACCTCGTGATCTACGCCTTCGGGGTGCCCTGGCTCATGCTCGCCACCGGGCTCGGGCCAGGTGGCGCAATCGCCAATGGCGTCAGCCCATTCCTGTTCGGCGATGGCCTGAAGATCCTGGCTGCGGCCGCGCTCTTCCCGGCGGCCTGGTGGCTCGTCGGCCGGCGGCCGGCCGAGCGCTGAGGGTCAGGACCCAGTGGACGATCAACGCGCGCGCGAACTCGTCGCGGTCGAGCGCAGGCGGATCGAAGCCGCACTCCTTGAGCTGACCGGCGAGCTCGGCGCCGAACGAGATCAGCAGCGCCAGCAAACGGGTGATTCGGACGCTGCCAGCGAGCTCGCCAGCGGGATGGTCGAAGCGGCCCTGGTCGATGACCTCCGTCACGAGCTCGAGGCCGTCCAGCGGGCCGAGGAGCGGATCGCCGCTGGCGCGTACGGCCGATCGATCGAGAGCGGCGTCGCGATCCCGAACGAACGACTCGAAGCCGAACCGCTTGCCGAGCGCACCGTGGAGGAGCAGCGGCGCCATCACGCCGGCGCCTCCTAGACGCGCGACCGACAACCCCGGCCGGCGGTCGCCGACCGGTGCGCGACCGCCGGGAGCTCCGACGATCTAGTCCCGGACGGCGCTGCTCAGGCTCCGATACGAATCGCGCAGGAGGCCGGCCACCTCGGGCCAGTACGCCCGACCTTCGCCCTTCGGGCCGTCCGGATCGGCTGTTGCGCCGCGATCGCGGACCTCGGCGGCCACACCGCGCAGGCGGCCGGCCTCACTCACGGTTTCGAGCGGCACGGCATACAGCGCGGCGTACAACCTGGCGATCGACTCGCCGGCGGCGGTCCCGGCGGCCAGGCCAATCTCGCGCCGGACCACCCACCAGCGCAGCTCCTCCCGGGCGACGGTATCCAGATCGACCGAGGCGGGCAGGCCGAGGGCTCGATAGCCGCGGGCAACAGCTGGGGCGAAGCGGTCGTAATCGCCCGTCGATCGGGCGAAACCGACCGCTGCCTTCGTCAGGAGGCCGGCAGCGTAGACGGCCCGCGGCCACGAGATCGCAGCCTGTTCACGGAGTGCCAGGATGAGCAGCCCGAACAGCCGGGCGGGCTGGCGCCGGTAGTACGCCTTCCACATCCGAAGCTCGAGAAGGGCCAGGCGATCCGGCTCGAAATCAGCGCCCCAGCGAACTCCGCGCCGGGCGCTCCGCTCCGCCGGCTCGTCGGTACCTGCCATGTCCAGCTCCTCCATTCCGCGCGCCGGCGCCGTTGCCCGCGGCTGCAAACCAGGGCCAGTTTCCACGCAGCGCCGGGTGGCCGTTACGATGCTGGCGATGTTCGCCCGATTCTCAGCCCTGCCCAGCACCGACGTCGCCGATACGCGCCAGGAGACGGTTCGGATGAATGCTCTCGGTCTGTTCGGTCCGCAGAGCGAGGGCTGGCGCCTGAACCGCGAAGCGACCCTCCTGCTCGGCGCTGGGCCCCGGGCCCTGCTGATGCAGATTGCCCACCCGCTCGTCGCGGAGGGCGTGGCCCAGCACAGCAACTTCCGGGACGACCCGTGGCGCCGGCTCCGGGCGACGCTCCGAAGCTACCTGACGATCATCTACGGCACGACGGCCGAGGCCCGGGCCGAGATCGGCCGGCTGAATCAGTTCCACCGCCACGTGACCGGCCCGATCCGCGACCCGGACGCCGCCCGGACGTTTGGTGCCTCGTACGCCGCCCGCGATCCTGTGCTCTCGCTGTGGGTCCACGCCACCCTGATCGACGCGACCCTGGTCGCCCATGAGCGTTGGATCGGGCGGCTGACGGCGGACAGGCGGGCCGCCTTCTATCGCGAGTCCCGTCCGATCGGGCGTGCCTTCGGCGTCCCGGACCAGCTCCTGCCGGCCGACGTGGCCGCCTTCGACGCCTACATCGAGGCGATGATCGGGCCGGACGGTCCGATCAAGGTCGGAGCCACCGCCCGCGAGCTGGCCGGCGCGATTCTTCGTCCGCCACTCGGTCCGCTCCATCCGATCCTCGCCCGGATCCCCGCCAGCCTGTACGCCTGGACCCTGTGGCCGGCGATCGACCTGCTGCCGGCCCGGATCCGGACCGGCTATGGGCTCCCCTGGGGCCGGCGCGAACGGGCGGTGGCGGCCTGGCTCAGCGCGGGCTTTCGAGCCTGGCGGCCGCTCCTTCCGGCCAGCTTCCGGACCATGCCCTGGGCACTCTCGGCCGATGCCCGGCTGGCTGGCCGATGAGCGGCGAGAACGCCGCGGACGGGCCCCTGATCCTGGCGATCGACCTGGGCACGACCGACGCGAAGAGCGGCCTGTTCACCCTTGACGGACGCCTCGTCGGGCTTGCCCGCGCCGGCTATCCAACGAACCGGAACGGCCACGGCGTGGCCGAGCAAGACCCCGCGGCGTGGTGGACGGCCCTGGCCAGCACGACCCGCCAGCTCGCGGCTGACAGCGGCTCCTCGAAACGATCGCGGGCGTCGCAGATCGTCGCGATCTGCTGCGTCGGCCAGGGGCCGACCCTCGTCCCCACCGATGCCGCGGGCCGGGCCACGGGTCCGGCGATCACCTGGCTCGATACCCGGGCCGCGATCGAGGTTGACGAGCTGGCGGCCATGACCGGCCGGTTCAGCTGGGAACTGGGGGTCCTGCCTGCGGCGCTGCACCTCGAGCGCAACGACCCGGCAACCCTCGGAGAGGCGCGCTGGTACCTCAACGCCTGGGAGGCAATCGCCTGCCGGATGACCGGGGTCGCCGCCGAGACCCGCCTCACCGGCCAGCTCCGGGCCGATCCGTCGGACGTTGCCGGGTCGGGCATCCGGACCGATCGCCTGCCGCCGGTCGTGGCGGCCGGGGAGCATCTGGGTGAACTCCTGGCGGGTCCTGCGTCGGACCTGGGATTGGCTGCCGGCACCCCGGTCGTCGCCGGGACGGTCGATGCCTATGCCAGCTTCTTCGGGGCGGGCCTGCTGGAACCCGGCGACGCGGTCGACACCGGGGGCACCTCAGGTGGCTTCGCCGTCTACGCCGATCGAGCACTGCGCATCGCGGGCTCGTTCTGTGCACCGGCGCCGGTGCCCGGGTTGTGGGTCCTCGGCGGGGCGATGAACGCCACGGGCAAGGCTCTCGACTGGTTCGGCGGCGCGATCATCGACGGCACGTTCTCGATCGAGGAGTTGCTCGCGGAAGCCGCGCTCATCCCACCCGGCTCTGCCGGGCTCATCTTCCTGCCCTACCTTGCCGGCGAGCGCTCCCCGATCTGGGATCCTGACGCCCGCGGCGCGTTCGTGGGGCTGACCCTTGGCCATACCCGCGGCCACCTCGCCCGGGCCGTGGTCGAGGCAGCGGCCCTCGCCCTGCGCCAGGTGATCAGCCCGATCGTCGCCGCCGGCGCTTCGATCCGGGAGCTCCGGGTCAGCGGCGGTCCGGCCCAGAGCCTTGCCTGGAACCAGTTGAAGGCCGATGTCACCGGCCTCGTGGTCGCGGTGCCACGCGTACCCGAGACCGCCCTGCTCGGGGCGGCGATCAGTGCGGCGACGGGAATCGGCGCCCACCCGGACGTGACCACGGCGACCCGCCGGATGGTCGCAATCGAACGGCGACTCCAACCCGATCCGGCTGCCCAGGCGATCTACGACGAGGTCTACGCGATCTACGTCGACCTCTATCCGGCCCTCGCCCCGGCGTTCCATCGCCTGGCGGCGGTCGAAGAGGCGAGCGCCGGCCCGCGCCCCGACACGTGGTAGATTTGGGACGGCCTTCGGGGCAGGGTGTGATTCCCGACCGGTGGTAGTCCTGCGTTTCTGACGCGGGGAGCCCACGAGCGGCCCGTCAATGGACGGGTGCCAGCAGATCCGATGGTGGCCGCACGACGGCGACCATGACGGAGCCGACGGTTACAGTCCGGATGGAAGAAGGCCGTGGCGCCGCGCGTCCATTCGGGACGCCTCCGTGACGGTTTGGACCTGCCCCGAAACCTGCATCGAGGTGACGTGGCGCAATGACCAACCCGACCATGGATCCGAGCCACCTTCCGCTGGTTCCGGCACGCCCGTCCAGGATCCTGTCCCCGTTCGTCGCCGTCGTCCTGCTCCTGGCCGCGTGTGGCCCGGCACCCTCGGGTTCGCCCGCGGAGGGCAGCTCCTTGCCGGCCAGCGCGACCTCCGGCAGCGTCTCGCCGGCCAGCCCGGCGTCGTCCGGCCCAAGCGGCACCCTGACCGTGGGTCTGTCGGCCGATGCCGAGTCGATGGACCCGTACCGGGTCTACCAGAACGCGGGCTTCTCGATCATGTACGCCATCTTCGACACCCTCGTGACGATCGGCCCCGACGGAACGCTGGGACCCGGCCTGGCCGACTCGTGGTCGTCGCCCGACGGCTCGACGCTCGAGCTCAAGCTCCACCCGGGGGTGACATTCCACGACGGCGAGCCATTTGACGCCGCGGCCGTCCGCTTCTCGCTCGACCGGATCGCCGACATCGACCCCACGACGAACAAGCCCTACCCGGTGGGGGACAGCCACCGGCTGAACTCCGCCTTCGCCTCGAATTACGGCTCGCTCGACCATGTCGAGGTGGTCGACGCGCTGACCGTCAGGCTCCATCTCAACCGGCCCGATTCCGGCCTGCTGGGCAACCTTGGGACGCTCCAGATCGTGCCCCCGCAGTACTACGCCCAGGTCGGCAACGCCGGCTTTGCCCTGAAGCCGGTCGGGACGGGACCCTTCAAGTTCGTCGAATGGGTCAAGGACGACCACGTGACCCTGGCCGCGAATCCCGACTACTGGAACAGCCCCCGGGGCAAGGCCCTCGTTGCCAAGGTGGTCTTCCGGCCGATTCCGGACACAGCCACCCGGATCAGCGAGCTGACCACCGGCGGGATCCAGATCATGGAAGACCTTCCGCCGGACCAGGCCAGCCAGGTCAAGGCGGCTGGTGGCCGGGCGGTCTACCTGTCGGACGCCCATTCCCTGGCGATCTGGCTGACCACCGACAAGGGCGGCAACCTGGCCAGGAATCCGGGTGACCAGGCCGGCGCGCTCGCGGCCCTGGCGAACCCGGCCGTACGTCGCGCCCTGAACATGGCGATCGATCGGAAGACCCTCGTCTCGACGATCCTCGACGGCTACGGCGAGCCGATGAACTCGCTGTGGGTCAGCGGCGACAAGGGCTACGACCCGACCCTGCCGGCAATTGCCTTCGACCCTGCCGCGGCCAGGCAGATCCTGGCCCAGCAGGGCTATCCCAACGGGTTCTCGGTGAACATGGACACCTGCACCTGCGACAACTCGGCGATCTACGAGGCGGTGGTGGGCATGCTCGCCAACATCGGCGTCCAGGTCGCCCTCAAGCCGGCTGAGCTGGCCCAGTTCAATGACGCCTGGAGCAAGGGCGACACGAACCCGCTGCGGGGCGCTCGCCTGGGCTTCCCGGTCGACCCGAACACCGAGCTCTACCTGTGGATCTACTCGGGTGGCTTCCTGAGCCGCTACAAGGACGCCCAGGTCGACGCCCTGGTCAACCAGCAGGCGGGCCTGCCGACCGACGACTACAGCCCGGCCCGGGTTGCGATCCTGCGCCAGATCGCCGTCCTGGCCCAGCAGGACCCCCCAGCGATCTTCCTGGTTGGTCAGGGCAGCCTGTACGGCACGGTCGGTACAGGGCTGAGCTGGCAACCGAACGTGCAGGGCTATATCTCGGTCACGAATGTCGGCTACGCCCCGTAGGCGGCCAGGCCCAGGAGCTGTGCAACGCGCCGGAAACGTCTGCAACCTGATGGCAACCCCATGCTGGACGATGTAGCATTCGCCAGACTGTGAAAGCCGACTCCTTGGGCACCGCCTCGAGCGGCGGCCGAGGCACGCGCGGCCGGTCGACCATTGCCGGTTGCGTGATCGGCCGGGGTCGATGCGGGTTGCCGCCGAACACGGGGAGTCAATCGTGAGTCCGACCCAGTCATCTCCCAGGTCGACGACCTCGGTCGGCAGCGTCCTGCGCTCGAACCTCTCACCAGCCGAGCTCTACGAAGATGCGATCCGGGCCGGCGAGGGCCTGATCGCTGCCGGGGGGCCGCTGGTCGTCCGGACCGGCCGCCACACGGGCCGCTCGCCGGAGGACAAGTTCATCGTCCGGGAAGCGTCGAGTGAGGACCGGATCTGGTGGGGGCCCGTGAACCGGGCGATCGCCGAGGAACATTACGAGCGACTCCGCGCCCGGCTGATGGCCTACGTTGCCGGGCGACCGATGTACGCCCAGGACCTGTTCATCGGCGCGGCGCGGGCTCATCAGCGGTCGCTGCGGGTCTACACGGAGACGGCCTGGGCGAGCCTCTTCGCCAGGAACCTGTTCCGTCGGCCGTCGGCGGCCGACCTGGCCAGGTTCGCGCCAAACTTCACGATCATCAACGTGCCGTCGTTCAAGGCCGACCCGGCCACCGAGGGCACGCGGACGGGGACCGCGATTCTCCTCCACCTCCGTCGGATGGAGGTGATCATCGTGGGCACCGAGTACGCCGGCGAGATCAAGAAGAGTGCCTTTACCGTGATGAACTACCTCCTGCCGGAGCAGGGGATCCTGCCGATGCACTCGGCGATCAACGTCGGCCGCGGCGGCGACCCGGCGATCTTCTTCGGGCTGTCGGGCACCGGCAAGACGACCCTGTCGGCCGATCCGGAACGCAGCCTGATCGGCGATGACGAGCACGGCTGGGGCGAGGCGGGCGTCTTCAACTTCGAGGGCGGCTGCTACGCCAAGACGATCCGGCTGTCGCCGATGTACGAGCCTGACATCTTCCAGACGACGCGGCGCTTCGGCACGATCCTCGAGAACGTCGATCTCGACGCGACGACCCGCGAGCTGGATCTCGACTCGGACCGCTTCACCGAGAACACCCGAGGTGCGTACCCGCTGGAGTTCATCGGCAATGCTGATCCGACCGGCATCGCCGGCCAGCCGAAGAACGTGGTCCTCCTGACCGCCGACGCGTTCGGTGTCCTGCCCCCGATCGCGCGGCTGACCCACGACCAGGCCGCCTATCACTTCATCAGCGGCTATACGGCCAAGCTGGCCGGCACCGAGATCGGGGTGAAGGAACCGAAGGCAACCTTCTCGGCCTGCTTCGGGGCGCCGTTCATGCCCCGCCACCCGGGTGAATACGCGGCTCTGCTGGTCGAACGCCTGGCCCGCTGGGATGTGCCCGTCTGGCTCGTCAACACCGGCTGGACCGGCGGTCCGTACGGAACGGGCGAGCGGATGAATATCAACCACACCCGGGCGATGGTTCGGGCTGCCCTCAAGGGCCAGCTCAACGATATCCCCACGGTCGTCGATTCGCGCTTCGGGATCGCCGTGCCGGTCGAGTGCCCGGGCGTGCCTTCCGAGTTCCTCCAACCGCGCGACACGTGGCGGGACGGGGCCGCCTACGATCAGGCGGCTGCCAGACTCGCCCGGATGTTCGCGACGAACTTCGAGGCGTACGCCGATGGCGTGGCCCCCGGCATTCGTGCCGCCGGTCCACGGGTGGACGACTGAATCGACCGACGGGCTGGCAGACTGTACGGAAGGAGGGAACCGCGGATGGGCCGCCAC
This sequence comes from Chloroflexota bacterium, assembly GCA_017881915.1. GTDB lineage: Bacteria > Chloroflexota > Limnocylindria > Limnocylindrales > CSP1-4 > Palsa-1033. The sequence goes on from JADGQK010000041.1 coordinate 20,274, forward strand.
AAGGTGACTGTCATCGGCGCCGGCAACGTCGGAGCTACGACCGCCCAGCGGATCGTCGAGGCCGGGCTCGCCGATGTCGTTCTCATCGATATCGTCGAGGGACTGCCCCAGGGCAAGGCCCTCGACCTGGCCGAGGCGGCGCCGATCATCGGCCATGACGCGCGGATCAGCGGCACGAACGACTACGCCGACACGGCGGGCTCCGACATCGTCGTCGTGACCTCCGGCCTGGCCCGGCAGCCCGGCATGAGCCGGGACGACCTCCTGGCCAGGAACGCTGCGATCGTCCGTTCGGTCGTCCAGCAGGCGGCGGCCCACTCGCCGGAGGCCGTCCTGATCATCGTCACGAACCCGCTCGATGCGATGTGCCACGTCGCGCTGGAGGCTTCGGGCTTCCCCCGGGAACGCGTCCTCGGAATGGCCGGCATCCTCGACTCTGCCCGCTTCCGCGCATTCATCGCCGAGGAGCTGGGCGTGTCCGTGGTCGACACCCATGCGTTCGTTCTCGGCGGTCATGGCGACACGATGGTGCCGCTGCCGCGCCACTCCACGGTTGCCGGCGTGCCGATCACCGAGCTGCTCAGCCCGGAGCGAGTCGCGGCCCTGTGCGAACGAACGGCCAACGGGGGCGCCGAGGTGGTCGCCCTGCTGAAGACTGGCTCGGCCTTCTACGCTCCGGCGGCATCAACCTTCGAGATGGTCGACTCGATCCTGCGCGACCGCAAACGGGTCCTGCCCTGCGCTGTCCTGCTCAAGGGCGAGTTTCGGACGACCGGCCTGTTCGTGGGCGTGCCCGCGATCCTCGGCGCGAAGGGCCTCGATCGGGTCCTGGAGGTCGAGCTCCTGCCGGCCGAGCAGGCCGCGTTCGACCACTCCGCGGCTGCGGTTCGCGAACTCGTGGCCAAGCTGGCAGCGCTCTGACGCGTTGGCGGGCCGGCGTTCGGCCCGCCCCCCAGATTGGAGCCGGGCGCCGGTCCGTCATCGCATCCCCGGGCGAGGTTCGCGCCCAGTGGAGCGTTGCGCGAGCAGCCACCCGACAGCCGGACTGTCGGGTGGCCGACAGCTCGACTGCCGCCGGCGCTTTGGTACGCTGAAGCCACCGTGCCGTTCGCCGTCATCCAGCTGAACTTCGATCCGTACCTGTGGATCGGCGGCCAGGCGATCCGCTGGGAGACACTGGCCGTGGCCGCGGTCATCCTGTTGGCGCTGCTCGTGGCGGCTGCGGCTGCCGCTCGTGACCCGACCGTCTCTGTCGATGGGCGATCCCTGCGTCGCGACGACCTCCTGTTCATCGCCCTCGGCATCGTTCCCGGCGCGGTGTTCGGCGGGCGCCTCACCTATGTCCTGTTCCATCTCGACTACTACCTCGCCAACCCGGCCTTGATCGCTGATCCATCGAGCGGTGGGCTGGCGCTCACCGGGGCGGTCGTCCTGGGCACGCTCACCGGCGTCTACGTTGCCCGGCTTCTCGAGGCACCGATCGGACGCTGGCTCGACGTCGGCGCGGTCGCGCTCCTGATCGGCCTGGGCCTGGGCAAGCTCGCCGAGGCCCTGGGGGGCAATGGACAGGGCGTCATCGCGAGCGTGAGCTGGGCGACCGCCTATGTCGGTCCCGGGCCATGGGGCGTCCTGGGTCCCCAGCTTCCGGCGCATCCCGCGCAGGTCTACGAGGCGCTCGGCGATGCCCTTATCCTGGCCGCCGTCGTGATCCTCGGGCGGGTCGGGCCGTTCCGGACTGGCGTAGGCGGGCGTTTCTTCGTCGCACTTGGGGGCTGGGCCGTCGTCCGGTTCATCGTCGCGTTCTCCTGGCGTGACGCTGCGGTGGCCGGCCCATTGCGGGCCGAGCAACTCCTCGACGTCGCGCTCCTCGCGGTGACGGCGCTTCTCGTGGTGTGGTCCTCCGGCGTCCTGCTACCATCGTTGAAACGACGCCGAGCGGCGCTCCGCCGGCCGGCCCGTCGGGCGCCTCAGGCTCGCCGGGTCCACGAGAGGACGCACGATGACCCAGGTCGGTGAGCCACGCCCAACGTCCGCCGCGACCGAGTCCCGGCAGGTCGACCACTGGATCAACGGGGCACGCGTCGCGGGCACCTCGGGACGATCTGGACCCGTCTGGAATCCGGCCACCGGCGAGGTTGCCCGACGCGTCGACTTCGCATCGGTCGCCGACGTTGACCGAGCAGTTGCCGCGGCCACGGCCGCCTTCCCGGCCTGGCGCGCGCTGTCGCTCTCAAAGCGCTCGGAGATCCTGTTCCGGATCCGAAACCTGGTCGAGTCGCATCGCCGGGACCTGGCGGCCCTCCTGACCGCCGAGCATGGCAAGGTCACCTCCGATGCCCTGGGCGAGATCGCCCGCGGCCTCGAGAACCTCGAGTTCGCATGCGGCGTGCCGCACCTCCTCAAGGGTGGCTTCAGTGAGCAGGTCTCGACTGGGGTCGACGTCTACCAGATCCGCCAGCCATTGGGCGTCGTGGCCGGGATCACGCCGTTCAACTTCCCGGCGATGGTCCCGATGTGGATGTTCGGCAACGCCCTGGCCTGTGGCAACACGTTCATCCTGAAACCGTCCGAGAAGGATCCCTCCGCATCACTCCTGCTGGCCGAGCTGCTCCACGAAGCCGGCGTGCCTGACGGGGTCTTCAACGTCGTGCAGGGTGACAAGGTGGCCGTTGATCGGTTGCTCGAACACCCGGATGTCGCCGCCCTGAGTTTCGTGGGTTCCACGCCGATCGCGCGTTACGTCTACGAGACCGGGACCCACAACGGGAAGCGGGTCCAGGCACTGGGCGGGGCGAAGAACCACATGGTGGTCCTGCCCGACGCGGACATCGAGATGGCCGCTGACGCCGCCGTGTCGGCGGGCTACGGCTCGGCCGGGGAGCGCTGCATGGCGATCGCGGTCGTCGTCGCCGTGGGTGGCGTGGGCGACGCGCTTGTGTCGGCGATCTCGGCCCGATTGCCCAGGATCAAGGTTGGGCCGGGCGCGGAAGACTCGTCGGAGATGGGCCCGCTGATTACCCGCGAGCACCGCGATCGTGTCGCGGGGTACCTGGAGAGCGGGCCGGCCCAGGGCGCGCGCCTGGTCGTTGACGGGCGTCGCGATGCTTCGTTCGGCAGCGACGGGTTCTTCCTTGGGCCGTCGTTGATCGATGACGTCCGGCCGGAGATGGACTGCTATCGCGACGAGATCTTCGGCCCGGTGCTGGGCGTGGTCCGCGTGGACACGTACGCCGAGGCGTTGGCGCTCGTCAACGACAACCAGTACGGCAACGGGACGGCGATCTTCACCCGCGACGGCGGGGCTGCCCGGCAGTTCCAGTTCGACTGCAACGTGGGCATGGTGGGGATCAACGTGCCCATCCCTGTGCCCGTGGCCTACTACTCGTTCGGCGGCTGGAAGGCCTCGCTCTTCGGCGACACCCACATGTACGGCCCCGAGGGG
>JADGQK010000097.1 GCA_017881915.1 Chloroflexota bacterium
TCCGAGAGGAAGATGACAACCCGCTTGACCGTGCCACCAACGAGATTCCTGGCGTTCCCGATGAGATCCGCCGTAGCGGTCTGCATCCCGAGCGCGGTCGGCGTGTTGCCGTTCGCGCTGATCCCGTTGATCGTCGTTGCGAGCGCCGCTGCCGTAGATGTCCATGTCCCAAGGGCGTTGGCGGTGGTCCCGCTGAAGGTCGTGATCCCGACCTGGTTTCCGGTCGCGCCGATGCCGCCGTTGCTCGCGAGGTCCGTGACCAGCTGGTTGGCCGCGAGCTTCGCCCAGTAGATGCGCGGCTGTGAAGGGGTGCCGGAGTAGTTGCTGTTCATGCTGCCCGACTTGTCGATGACGAGCTCGACGTCGTTGAGGATCGCTGGCGCCGTGCCGCACGGACCGCCGCAGGCGGCCGACGAGACGGCACCCGAGTTTCCGTTCGAGATCCCGACAACCGGAGCGAAGGCGTACTGGGTGGTGGAGCTGCCGGTCACGACAACCACGTTGCACGTGTCGCCGGCGAAGGGATTGCAGCTGGAGCTACGCGTCGGCCCTGCGCCGGTGAACTTCGAGGCGAGGTTGCTCGCCCCGAGCGAGTGGGTGGGATCGCAGACCGCCGGGATATCCCTGGCAACCAGGGGCCCGCTGGAGTCCGCGCCGATCAGGCACCGGAAGCTGACGGTGTAGTCGCAGGCCCCGGCCGCGATACTCGCGTCGTCGACGCCGACCACGCATCGAGCACCAATCGCCGTCCCTGAGTGGCGAAGGCCCGGGTAGTTGGTCTGGATGGTGCTGTTGACCAGCGTCGCGACAGCGGTCGCGGCCCCCGGTACCGAGCCGTCGACCGGCATCAGGGTGCCCCCGGCAAGGGCCCCACCGTCTGTCGTGTTCCGCAGGATCTGCCTGTTGTTCCTGAGCACGCCGAGGTCGACGGCGATGGCGGCGAATGCGAGGATCACCACCAGGACGAGCGCGAACAGGACAATGATCTGGCCCTTCTCCTGCCCTTTTCCGCTCCTTCGGCGCAGCATCTCAGCTCCTCGGGTTCGTCGGGTCAACCAGTCTTTCATCTCAACGCACCACTACTCGTGAATCATCTGGACGGTTGAGGTGAGGTCGATCGAGCTGGGGAGATCGATGATCACGTTCCCGAGCAGGGCGAGATGCAGCGGAACCGGGTTTGCGAAGGGGTAGGTCACCGTCACCGTGACGGCATCGCCCGCCTGGCAGGTGCTGCCCCAGGTGCAGGACGTGGAGGTCACCAGGTGGGTGGTCGTGTCGACTTTGAAGCCCGTGGTTACCGTCGTGACCGAGGCCGGGTTCAGCCCGGCGCCCGCCGCTCCCTGAACCTGGTCGCCGACCTTGCTGTCGAAAGCCGCATCGGCCGGGTCGAGGAGGATGCCGTAGTGGGCTCCTTCACGGGCTGCGTTGATGATCGACATCTTGGAGTACAGCAGAAAGCCGAAGTAGAGAACGCTGGTCAGCACGATGAGGAAGATCGGGAAGACGATGGCGAATTCGACCAGCGCCTGGCCACGGATTCGCTGGCCTGTGGAGCGGAACGACCGAGGAGTCGGTGACCGTCGGGCGCGACCTTGAAGTTTCATCGCGTTGAGCATCGCCTCACTTGTGCTCGCATCTCGTGCGAGGAAGGTAGCCTAGGGCCGCGACCTTACATTCGTCCTATCACTGACGGTACTTTCGGCGCATTCCGGTGCGTGGACGCGCCACATCAGGAGGACGTTTCGTGCGGGGAAAGTGGAGGCGACGAGCGGATTCGAACCGCTGCATAGAGGTTTTGCAGACCTCCCCCTTAACCACTTGGGTACGTCGCCTCGAGAAGTTGCCGGAAGGGGCCCGGCATCGCCGGGCCACGGCCCGGAGTGGCTGCCCCTCGAGGATTCGAACCTCGGTTAACGGATCCAAAGTCCGCTGTCCTACCACTGGACGAAGGGGCACCGGTCGCACCGCCGACGGGATGCCGTTCGGCCCGACCGGGCGCTTGACGAGATGTTTGGAGCGGAAGACGGGGTTCGAACCCGCGACCTCAACCTTGGCAAGGTTGCGCTCTACCAGCTGAGCCACTTCCGCTCGTGTACCGCCGGACCACCCGGTCTCTGGTGCCGAGAGCCAGAATCGAACTGGCGACACCGCGATTTTCAGTCGCGTGCTCTACCAACTGAGCTATCTCGGCCCGATGGCCTGACCAGGCTGGTCGCCCGTCGGCGGGCCGAGAATACCACGGGCTGCGGGTGGGGCGGACAAGCTCGCCCGCGGGAGAGCCCGCGCCTGCGGGCCCTAGCTGGCAGCACCGAGCGAGCCGCTGGCGTCCGGACCGAGCGGCGCCTCGCCGGTCAGCTGGCGCAGGCGGTTGATCCGGTCGACGAGCGGTGGGTGGGTCGAGAACAGCGCGCTCGGGTTTGCATTCAGTTTCATCAGCGGGTTGTGGAAGTAGAGGTGCTGGGTGGCCGGGTTGGCTTCCTTCATCACGGTCCGGTCGCCGGCCAGCTTGGCCAGGGCACTCTCGAGGCCATGCGGGTTGCGGGTCAGCTCGACCGACGAGGCGTCGGCCAGGTACTCGCGCTGGCGGCTCACGGCGAGCTGGACCAGCCGGGTGAAGATCGGGGCGAGGATCGCCAGGATGATCGCGATCACGAAGACGATGATCTGGAGGCCACCTCCCCCGCCGTTGTTGTCGTTGTTGGAACGCCGGCCTCCGCCGAACCAGAACGTGTAGCGCAGGAAGAAGCTCGAGAGCAGGGCAATGCCGCCCACGAGCACGCCCACCAGCAGCGAGAAGCGGATGTCGAAGTTGCGGACGTGGGACAGCTCGTGGCCGAGGACGCCCTGGAGCTCCTCCCGGTTCATCACGTTGAGCAGGCCGGTCGTGATCGCGATCGAGGAGTGGTTCGGGTCGCGTCCGGTGGCGAACGCGTTCATCGCGTCCTCCTGGATGACGTACACGGCCGGCATCGGGATCCCGGCCGCGATCGTCAGCTCGCGGATGACGTTGTAGAGCTGGGGCGCCTCCTCCTCGCTGACGGGCTTGGCCGAAGAGGCCGCCAGGACGAGCTTGTCGCCGACGAGATACGAGCCGATCGAGCTCAGCCCGCCGATCACGACCGCGACCAGGATCGCGCCGACCATGCCCGCCTGGGAGCCGGTCAGGGCATAGCCGATGGCGCCGCCGAGGACCCCCAGGAGGAGCAGGACGAGCACGACCAGGAACACGCTGTTCCGGCGGTTGGCTGCCTTCTCACTGTAGAAGGTGGCGCTGGCCATGGCGATTCGAACGCGGAGCGGTAACGTCCAGCCGGAGGGCTAGCGGAGCTGGACCTGGGGAACCGCCTGCGCGGCCTCCTCGGCCTCGAAGAACTCGCGCTTTGCAAAGCCGAGCGGGCCGGCCAGGAGAACCGCCGGGAACGTTGCGATTCCGGTGTTGAAATCGAGCACGGTCGCGTTGTAGTGCTGGCGGGAGAACCCGATCTGGTTCTCGGTGGTGGTCAGCTGCTCCTGCAGGCTGAGGACGTTCTCATTCGCCTTGAGCGTCGGGTAGTTCTCGACGACCGCGAACAGCGAACGCAGCGTGCCGGTGAGGGCGTTCTCGGCCTGGGCCTGGGCCGCCGGGCCCTGGGCCCCGGCGGCGACCGCGTTGGCCCGGGCATCGGTGACCTTGGTCAGGACGTCCTGCTCGAAGTCCATGTAGCCCTTGACCGCGGCGACCAGATTCGGGATGAGGTCCCAGCGACGCTTCAGCTGGACCTGGATCTGCGAGAACGCTTCGTCGACGCGCAGCCGGCGCTGGACCAAACCGTTGTAGGTGAGAATCACGAATCCGACCAGCGCCACGATGACGACGATCAGGATGATCAGGCCTGGGCTCATGGTTCTCCTCGCTCGTGATGGCCGCTGTGCGGCAGCCGCATCCGGTCAAGTCTAGCAGTGCCTGCGCACGATGCGGCCCGAGGTGCCGGGCGGAGGGTCCTGCCGCCGCCCGGCTACCTTGTGACCGCGTCCCCGAACCAGCTGCCGGAGTCGGTGCTGAACAGGACCCCGTCGCGCATCACGAATCCCTGGAGGCCCCCCACCGATGCCGTCGGCCCGTTCCCGGCGATGGCCAGCTTCGTCCAGTGCTGGCCATCCGAGGACAGCCAGTACTCAGCCGGGCCGACGGCATCGCCATTCGTGCCCCAGCCGAGGAGTCGGGTCCCATCGCCGGTGAATGATCCGGCCGGATCACCGACGCCTTCACCCGAGGCGCGCACGCCGAACGGGTCCGCCGTGCTGATGCTCCAGGCTTGCCCGTCGCTCGAGGTCCACATGGTTTCCCTGCCCGGCGTGCCCCCGGCATGGCTCATTGCGGCCAGGCCGGTGGCGCCCGCCCAGACCTGCGTGAACTCGTCACCCGGCGCGTGCTGGACGGTCGCTGCGGACCAGTGCTGGCCGTCCGTTGACCACCAGGCGTGCGGCTGGCTGGTGTCGGGGCTTGAGGCATCCAGGGCCACGTAGCTATGGCCGAATGCGGCCACGGCGGTCACCTGGACGGTGCTGGGTCCGGCGAGCGTCACCCGCTGCCAGGAAGCGCAATCCGAGGTGAACTCGATTGCCGGCCCACTCCCGGTCGTCGCCACGGCCCCGCCCGACCCGCCGGCCATCGACACGCGCCCGCCCCAGGGGGCGGCGGCGTGGCTCCAGGTGCGGCCGTCGCTCGAGGCCCACAGGAAGTCGTGGCCGGATGCATCCTCGGTTCCCACGAGAACGCCGGCAGCGCAGGCCGTCCCGGCAACGACGAACGTGTTGCCCGTGGGGTCATCGAGTCCGAACGTCGCGGCCGGAAGCTCGGTCCACGTCCGACCGTCAACCGAGAGCCACGCCCCGAGCGGGCCTGCCGTGCTCGTCTGGCCGATCGCGACATAGCCGCCCGACCAGGGCACGATCATCGAGATCGCGGGCGCGCCGACGAGCTGGTGGACGTTCAGCCCGGACCACGCCGCCGTGGAGATGGGCGGAACCGTGCTCACCGGCTGGCTCGGACCGGGCGTCGAGCTGGCAGGCGGGGTCGAGCCGGACGGGGACGGGATCGCGCTCGGCGTGGCCGATGGCTGCGCCACGCCAACCGAATCCTGGCGACCGGCCAGGGCGACGATCGCGATGACCACGATGACGACCACGGCCGCGGCGGCCAGAAGCTGTCGAGGCAGGGCCAACAGCGAGGAGCGCGTCAGGCGCCGGACGCCGGCCGCATTCGGGCTCGTCATCGACTCGTACACCGCGTCGCGCAGCTCCCTCGGTGCGACCCCTCCGTCGAACCGCTCGTGGAGCCGACGGCTCAGTCGGGCTTCGAGCTCAGACTCGTCCATCGGTCGCCTCCAGGTCGGTTCGGAGCGTCCGCAGCGCGTAGTGCAGCCGCGATTTGACGGTGCCCACAGGGATGTCCAGGCGATCCGCAATCTCTTCGAGGCTCAGGTCCTGCCAGAACCGCAGGAGCACCACGATGCGGTGATCGGAATCGAGTCGATCAAAGGCCGCGTCGAGATCCCGGTCGGACCCCCCGATCGAAGCGGCCGGATCGGGCCCGCCGGCCTCTTCTCGCCAATCGGCCTGGAGCGCAATCGCGCGCACCCGCTGGCGCTGCCGGTGCCGCAGCCGATCCCGGCAGCCGTTGACCAGGATCCGTCCGAACCAGGCCCCGAATCGATCAGGATCGCGGAGTGTAGCGGCCCGCTGCCAGGCGATCAGGCAGGCGTCCTGGACGGCATCCTCGGCCTCGCGGTCGTCGAGCAGGATGGCCCGGGCGAGGGAAAAGGATCGGTCGAGCTCGAGCTCGATTCGTCGAGCGAGCTGGCCTCGTACGTCGACCGCCACCAGTGACTCCACCCAACCTCCCTTCGTTCAGGCTCCTCGGCGCGCCGTCGGCTCGCCGTCACCCTATCCGACGAGCGACGGTCTCGAAAGGTTCATCAGGTTCGACAGCCAGGCGCCGGATCCCCGGATGGTTGTGGCCCGGTGCCCGGATCACTGCCCGAACGGGCACGCCCCCGGCCGCCACGACGGTACGTTCGGCCCGGGCGGGTCGCAGGACGTTCGGGCGAGTGGCAGGCAGCCGGCCGCCGTCCACGCTAGATTCTGGACATTCATGACCGGAGGAAGGCGCATGCCCGGCCTTTGGCACGTATACGGAGGGTCTGGCGTGGCTTCATCGAAACGACTCCTGATCGGCGGCATCCTGTCGGCCGCCCTGCTATCGCTCGCCGCCTGCAGCGCATCGGCAACCGCGGCCCCATCGGCCGGCTCGAACGCCGGTGCCGGCTCGAGCTTCGCCCTGCCCTCCGGTTTGGACCTCGGCGGGGGCACGACGACCGTCAACGCGAGCACGATCCTTACCGCCGATGTGGCCGCCGCGATCATCGGCGGAACGCCCACGCTTCAGCCCGGCAGCATGAACCTTGGGCCGATCAGCCTCGCCTCGTACGCAACGGATAGCGGCGACAACGTCACGGTCTGGGTCGAATCCGTGCCCGGCGGGATCGAACAGGCCGCAATCCAGGCGGCGATCCAGCAGGAGGGCACCAGCGGCGACATGCAGGCGATCAGCGGGCTCGGCGATGCGGCCGGCAAGGTCGTGTCCGACCACGACGCCACGGTCGCCTTTGCCAAGAGCGGGACGATCGTCGTCGTCTCGGCCAGCGTCGCTGCGCAGGCCGGCACCGATCTCGAGCCAAAGGTCGAGGCAGTCGCCCAGCAAATCGCCGCGAAGCTCTAGCCAGTCCGACCGGCCGTCCGCGAATCGTGGTGGGCGGTACTGGACTCGAACCAGTGACTTCCTCGGTGTAAACGAGGCGCTCTGACCAACTGAGCTAACCGCCCGCTGGCCCGAGGATACCGCCCCACGCCGCGCCGGAGGGTCCTGGCCGCGTGCTGGCCGCGGGCCGGCCTCGTGCCGGGGCCTGGCCGGGTGCTGGCCGGGTGCCAGGGGCCGCGGGCCAGGGTGGGTGCTGGCCGGGTGCTGGCCGCGTAAGGGCCCGGGGCCGAGCCGAGCGGTGAGCTCGCGGCCGCGACCAGGCGTGGACCGGGGCAGCCATTGACCTGTTCTCCGCTTCGGACCGTGGTGCAGGGCCCCGTATCTGGACCGTTGGAAGCGCGCCGCGCTCATGCAACGAGCACCGACCCGCCCAAAAGGCCCCACCGGGAGCTTGATCCGGCTCGCCCAGCCGAGCCAGATCACTGCCCAGCCAGCAAGATCACTCACCGCCCTGGCCATGCCTTAGGCGATTCGATTCTTGGTGCATGGTCGCTGCCAGGGGAAGCTCTGCCCTAAGGGAGTTGCGACCGGTCGGCGGGGAGACCAGGGGCCCGACTCCAGCGTGATCGAGGTCGTCGATCGTCCGGTGGGAGGCATTGAATCGAACCCGGGAGATCGTTACGGCCTTCGTTGTGCGTGCAGCGCCCATGCACGAAGAATCGGAAGCCGGTGGGGGCGAGGCGGGTCGTCCTGGGGTCGGGTGGGCCCACGCCAAGAGCGAGGCGGGCCCGCGTGGGGCCGCGGGGCCGGGCAGCCACCCCGAGGGCGTCCGTCCACGCTTCACCGATGACGGCCCTGGGAATCCAGAACGGCGGTCCGCATGGACCGCCCGTTCCAGGGATCAGCTGCGTGGTGCCCAGGCCGGGACTTGAACCCGGATGAGTTGCCTCATACGCCCCTCAAACGTACGCGTATACCAATTCCGCCACCTGGGCAGGTGTTCCGCGCCTTTGAGGGATCCCGCTGACGAGGGCTGGTACCGAGGAAGGGATTTGAACCCATACGCCCTTGCGGACACTAGCTCCTGAAGCTAGCGCGTCTACCGATTCCGCCACCTCGGCGAGATCCCC
>JADGQK010000098.1 GCA_017881915.1 Chloroflexota bacterium
TCGTGATCGCGGCGGTCAGGCTGGTCTTGCCGTGATCGATGTGACCGATCGTGCCGATATTGACGTGCGGCTTGGTCCGCTCGAACTTCTTCTTCGCCATCGTGGTCTTGCTCCTCTACCCGAGCGCCGCTAGTTCTTCGATTTCGCGACGAGCTCCGCCGCGAGACTCGCGGGGACCTCTGCGTAGTGGCTGAATTCCATCGAGCTCGTCGCCCGACCCTGGGTCATCGAGCGCAGGTCCGTGACGTAGCCGAACATCGACGACAGCGGCACGAAGGCCCGGATGACCTCGGTGGCGCCGCGCTGGTCGACTGCCTCAACCTGGCCACGCCGGCTGTTGAGATCGCCGATCACGTCGCCCATGAACTCGGCCGAGGTGGTCACTTCGACCCGCATGATCGGCTCGAGGATCGCCGGGCTGGCCTTGTGGAAGGCATCCTTGACCGCCATCGACCCGGCGATCTTGAAGGCCATCTCTGACGAGTCGACCTCATGGTACGAGCCATCGATCAGGGTAGCCTTCACGTCGACGACCGGAAAGCCGGCGTAGATCCCCGTCTCGAGCGCCTCGCGGATGCCGGCGTCGACGGACTTGATGTACTCGCGCGGGATCGTGCCGCCGACGATCTTGTCGACGAATTCGTAACCAGCGCCCTTCTCCTGGGGCTCGATCCTGATGACCGCATGGCCGTACTGGCCCTTGCCGCCGGTCTGCCGGACGAAGCGGCCGTTGCCCTCGGCGGCCCGCCGGATCGTTTCCCGGTATGAGACCTGGGGCTTGCCGATGTTCGCGGCCACCTTGAACTCGCGGACCATCCGGTCGACCAGGACGTCGAGGTGGAGCTCGCCCATCCCGGCGATCAGGGTCTCGGCCGTCTCGGGATCGGTCTTCACCCGGAAGGTGGGATCTTCCTCGGCGAGGCGCTGCAGGGCAATCGTCAGCTTGTCCTGGTCGGCCTTCGTCTTCGGCTCGATCTTGACCTCGATGACCGGCTCGGGGAAGGTCATCGACTCGAGGATCACGAGGTGATCCGGATCGGCCAGGGTGTCACCGGTAAACGTGTCCTTGAGGCCGACCGCGGCGGCGATGTCGCCGGCGTAGACCTCCTCGAGCTCCTCGCGATGGTTGGCATGCATCTGCAGCAGCCGGCCGATCCGCTCGCGGCGGACACCCTTCTTGGCGTTGATCGTCATGACGTACGAGCCGGCCTTGAGCGTCCCGGAATAGACCCGGAAGAACGCCAGCTTGCCGACGAACGGGTCGGCGGCGATCTTGAAGGCGAGAGCGCTGAACGGCTCGGAGTCATCCGGACGACGGACCAGCTCCTCGCCGGTATGCGGATCGAGGGCGACCATCGGGGGCACGTCGAGCGGCGAGGGCAGGTAATCGATCACCGCGTCGAGCATCCGCTGAACGCCCTTGTTGCGCAGAGCCGAGCCGCCCAGGACAGGGATCAGCCGGTTGCTCAGGGTACCCAGGCGCAGGCCGCGCTTGATCTCGTCGACGCTGAACGCCTCGCCCTCGAGGTACTTGTGGGTCAGCGCGTCGTCCATGTCGGCGACGGCCTCGATCATCGCGTGGTGGTGCTTGTCGGCCTCGGCCCGGAGCTCGGCCGGGATCTCTTCGACGTCGATCTGGTTACCCAGCTCGTCGCGGTAGTAGACCGCGTTCATCTCGACCAGGTCGATCATCCCCAGGAAGCCGTCCTCACGCCCGATCGGGATCTGGATCGGCACGGCGTTGGCGCCGAGCCGCTCGCGGATCGACTCGACGCCGTGCCAGAAGTCGGCGCCGGTCCGGTCGAGCTTGTTGATGAAGCAGAAGCGAGGCACGCCGTAGCGGTCGGCCTGGCGCCAGACGGTCTCCGATTGGGGCTCGACTCCGGCTACGCCATCGAAGACGACGACCGCGCCGTCGAGGACACGCAGGCTGCGCTCGACCTCAACGGTAAAGTCCACGTGCCCGGGCGTATCAATGATGTTGATACGATGGTCGCCCCAGAACGCGGTCGTGGCCGCCGCGGTGATCGTGATCCCCCGCTCCTGCTCCTGGGGCATCCAGTCCATCGTGGCCGCGCCTTCGTGGACCTCGCCAAGCTTGTAGATCTTCTTCGTATAGAAAAGGATCCGCTCGGTGACGGTCGTCTTTCCGGCGTCGATATGCGCGATGATTCCGATGTTCCGCGTTTTTGCGAGCGGAACGAGGCGTGGCACGGTGGTCTTGTTCTCCCGGGTGGTGGTACTGACTACCACTTGAAGTGGCTGAAGGCCTTGTTTGCCTCGGCCATCTTGTGGGTGTCCTCGCGCCGCTTGACGGCGGCACCGAGACCGTTCATGGCATCGACGAACTCGGCAGCGAGCTTCTCGCCCATGCTCTTGCCGGTCCGCTTGCGGGCGGCCTGGACCAGCCAGCGCACGCCGAGCGAGAGGCGGCGGTCGCCGCGGATCTCGACCGGGACCTGGTAGGTGGCGCCGCCGACCCGCCGGGGCTTGACCTCGATGATCGGGGTGGCGTTGCGCAGGGCCGCCTCGAGGACCTCGATCCCTGGCCGGTGGGCCTGGGCCTCGGCCCGAGCCAGGGCCTGGCGGATGATCCGGTCAGCCAGGATCCGCTTGCCGTCGTGCATCAGCTTGGCGCTGAAACGGGCGGTGGTCCGGTTGAGCGGAATCGTCTCGTACTTGGTCTTGCGGGCAATGCTCGCTCGGCGTGGCATCTACTTCTTGCCCTTCGGTACGCCGGCGGACTTGGCCCCGTACTTGCTCCGACCCTGCTTGCGGTCGCGCACGCCGGCGGCATCGAGCGTGCCCCGGATGATGTGGTACTTGACCGACGGGAGATCCTTCACCCGACCGCCCCGGACGAGCACCATCGAGTGCTCCTGGAGGTTGTGGCCGATGCCCGGGATGTAGGCCGTGACCTCCATCTGGTTGCTGAGCCGGACGCGGGCGATCTTCCGGAGAGCCGAGTTCGGCTTCTTCGGGGTCATCGTCCGAACCTGGAGGCAGACGCCGCGCTTCTGCGGCGCGCCCGGAATCGACTCCTGGCGCTGCTTCAGGCTGTTCCAGTTCTTGCGCATGGCAGGCGCCTTGACCTTCGAGATCTTGCGCTTGCGCCCATGACGCACGAGCTGGCTGATCGTCGGCACGAAGACGAGACTCCCTTCACGTCGGTTGCTTGGCAGGCTCCGGGTCAACCGGCGCCCGGGTCGGGCCCGAGCGGGGACCGGAATACTTGATTCGTGAGGCTGCGCGGGTCCGGAACGCGCACACAACGGCGCTCGACCCTCGAGGGCCACGAAATGGCAGGATATCAGCGGCTTCGATCGAGTGTCAAACGCCGATCGAAGCCGCCGCCCAGTTCGCTCAGGCCGGTTCAGGCTCCTCGGCCTTGTCGTCCTCGGCCAGGAAGGGATTGGCCGTCCGCTCATCGGCCGCGGCCTGCCGGTCGGCGTGGTCGCCGGCCAGGAAGACCTTGGCCAGCTCCTCGTCGTCGGTGTCGTCGTCGGCCGGACGGGCGGCGAGGAACGAGGCGATCTCGGCGGTCTCGTCGTCGGCCGGACGGGCGGCGCCATCCTCGAGGAACGGGTTGCGCTCGAACTCCGCGCCGAGTCCCTCGAGCGCTTCGCCGGCGAGGGCCTCGATGGCCGCTCGACGGGCACGCTCGCGAGCCGCCGCGACGTTCTGCGGCGCGCCCGTCCCGGCCGGGATGAGCTTGCCGATGATCACGTTCTCCTTGAGCCCGATGAGGTGATCCTTCGCCCCGTTGATCGCGGCCTCGGTCAGCACCCTGGTCGTCTCCTGGAAGGAGGCGGCGGCGAGGAAGCTCGAGGTGTTGAGCGAAGCCTTGGTCACGCCCAGCAGGACGGTCTGGGCCGTGGCCGGCTCACCACCCTCGGACAGGACCCGGTTGTTGGCCTCTTCGAACTCGAGCCGATCGATCAACTCGGTCGGCAGCAGGTCGACATCGCCCGGCTGGTCGATGCGAACCTTGCGCAGCATCTGCCGGACGATGATCTCAATGTGCTTGTCGTTGATCGTGACGCCCTGGCTCCGGTAGACCTTCTGGACCTCCTTGACCAGGTAGCGCTGGACGGCGTCCTTGCCCCGGGTGTCGAGGTACTCCTGCGGGTTGATCGGCCCGTCGGTGATCGCATCGCCGGCCCGGATCGCCTGGTTGTTGTCGACCTTGAGCTTGGCGTGGTGAGGAATGATGTACTCGCGCTCGACCACGTCCTCGGCCCGCACGACGAGCTCGCCACCTTCCTGGGCCAGAAAGCCCTTGACCGGGGACAGGACGTCGGCCTGGCCTTCCAGGCGAGCGATGGCCTGGTTGACCTCGACCGCGTCGCCGGGGGCGGCCAGCATCTCGGCGCCGGCCGGGATGGCGATCGACGTGTCGTAGGCCTCCCGGCTGGTGACCTTCACCTTCGTCTGGGCATCCCGGATGATCTCGACGATCCCGTCGATGTGGCTGATCTCGGCCTTGCCCTTGGGCACCCGTGCCTCGAACAGCTCCTCGACCCGGGGCAGGCCGGCAGTGATGTCCAGGCCGGCGACGCCGCCGGTATGGAACGTCCGCATCGTCAGCTGGGTCCCCGGCTCGCCGATCGACTGAGCGGCGATGATCCCGACGGCCTCACCCACGCCAACCAGCTCACCGGTCGCCAGGTTGCGGCCGTAGCACGCCCGACAGACGCCGTAGCGAGCTTCGCAGGTAAGCGGTGAGCGGACGACGACCTCGTCGATCCCGGCCTCGTCGATTACGTGGGCGAGCGCCTCGGTGATCTGCTCGTTGCGGGCAACGATGACCGTCTCCGTCGGGGCGATCACCTTCTTCGACTTCGAGCGTGGCTTGGCCTCAGCCGGGTCGGTCGCGGTCAGGGCGGCAGGGGCGATGACGTCGGCTGCCGCCAGACGGCCGACGAGGCGGCGGGCGAAGGCACCCTTCTCGTTGCTGGCGATCTCGGCCGATTCCAGCCGGGTGATCCAGCTGCCCTCCTCAGTGCCGCAGTCATCCTCGCGGGTGATCACGTCCTGGGCCACGTCGACCAGGCGCCGGGTGAGGTAGCCCGAGTCGGCGGTCCGGAGGGCGGTGTCGGCGAGTCCCTTGCGGGCGCCATGGGTGGAGATGAAGTACTCGAGGACCGACATCCCTTCCCGGAAGTTGCTGCGGACCGGGACGTCGATGATCCGGCCCGACGGATCGGCCATCAGGCCGCGCATCGCGCCGAGCTGGCCGATGTTGCCCTTGTTCCCGCGGGCGCCCGAGGCCGTCATCATCGTGACGGCGCCGGTCGGATCGAGGCTGGCCATCATCGCGTCAGACATCTTCTGGGTGGTCTGCTGCCAAACCGAGACGACCTGCTCATAGCGCTCGTCGTCGGTGATCAGGCCACGCTGGAACTGCTTGTCAATCTCGTCCACCTCGGCATCGGCGGCGACGAGCCGGGCGGCCTTGTCCTTGGGGACCTCGATGTCGAACAGGCCGATCGTCATCCCGCCGCGGGTGGCGAACTCGAAGCCGACCGCCTTGACGCCGTCGACCAGGTGCGCCGTGTCGTCGCCACCAAGGAGGCGATAGCACTCGTCGACGAGCTCCCGGAGGGTGGCCCGGACCATCGCGACGTTCTTGAATCGAAGCCGGTCGGGCAGGACCTGGTTGAAGATGATCCGACCTGTGGTGGTCGTGATCGTGCGGGTAACCAGGGCATCCGCCTCGGTGTCCCAGACCCTGACCGGCGCGATGATCGGCTCGTGCAGGGTGAGCTTTGTCTCTTCCCGGAGCTGGTAGGCGAGGATCGCCTCATCCTCGCCGGCGAACAGGCGCGGCGCGCCCTTCGACGCGAGGGGATTATCCATGGTCAGGTAGAAGCAGCCGAGGACCATGTCCTGGGTCGGCGAGACGATCGGCTCGCCGTTGGCCGGCGAGAGCAGGTTGGCGGTGGACAGCAACATCGTGCGCGCCTCTTCCTGGGCGGCCGTCGACAGCGGCACGTGGACCGCCATCTGGTCGCCGTCGAAGTCGGCATTGAAGGCCGTGCACACGAGCGGATGGATCTGGATGGCCGAACCCTCGACCAGGACCGGCATGAACGCCTGGATCCCCAGCCGGTGGAGGGTGGGGGCACGGTTGAGCAGGACTGGGTGATCCTTGATCACTTCTTCGAGGACATCCCAGACCTCGGGCCGGACGCGCTCGACGATCCGCTTGGCACTCTTGATGTTGTGGGCGAAGCCCTTCTCGACGAGCTGGCGCATGACGAACGGCTTGAACAGCTCGAGGGCCATTTTCTTGGGCAGGCCGCACTGGTAGAGCTTGAGCTCCGGCCCGACCACAATGACCGAGCGGCCCGAGTAGTCGACCCGCTTGCCGAGGAGGTTCTGGCGGAACCGGCCCTGCTTGCCCTTGAGCATGTCGGACAGGCTCTTCAGGCGGTGATTGCCGGTGCCCGCGATCGCCCGGCCGCGGCGGCCATTGTCGATCAGGGCGTCGCACGCCTCCTGGAGCATCCGCTTCTCGTTGCGGATGATGATCTCAGGTGCGCCGAGCTCCAGCAGGCGCTTCAGCCGGTTGTTCCGGTTGATCACCCTGCGGTAGAGGTCATTCAGGTCGGAGGTGGCGAAGCGGCCGCCGTCGAGCTGGACCATCGGCCGGAGGTCCGGCGGGATGACCGGCAGGACCGACAGGATCATCCAGTCGGGCCGGGTGCCCGAGCGGCGGAAGGCCTCGATCAGGCGGAGCCGCTTGATCGCCTTCTTGCGGCGCTGGCCGGACGAGGTGCGGACCTCGACGTGGAGCGAACGGGCCAGCTCATCGAGATCCATCCGCTGGATGATGTCGCGGACCGCCTCGGCGCCCATGCCTGCGTGGAGAATCCGGCCGGCGCGGGCTCCGCTGCCGTACTTGGCATCGAGATCGCGGAAGTTCCAGCCGTCCAGGGACGTCTCGGGCAGGGTGATCATCGGGGCAAGGCGCTCGATCTCGTCGCGCGTCTTGCGGATCTCGTCCTTCAGGCCATCGGCCTCCAGGCGCAATCGCTCGCGCTCGGCCTCCAGCTCGGCGTCGATCGTCAATTCCAGGTCGGCGATCCGGCCGGCCGTGGCCCGCTCCTCGTCTGCGTCGCGGCCCTTGAGCTCGTCGCTGATCCGCTCGATCTCGGCCGCCGCGATCTTGCGCAGCCGGGCGGTCGCCTCGCGGCCACCCTTGTCGCCGGCCGCGACGACGACCTCGCCGGTCGGCTCGAAGGCGATCGTCGCCTCGGCCGGTCCACCGCTCAGAGCAGCCAGCGCAGCCTCGACGGCCTGGGCCGCCGCGGCGGTCTGCTCGGTGCGCTCAGTGCGCTGGGCCTCGAGGTCCAGCCGCGTGGCGGCGAGGGCCTGGTTCAGCTCATCCTTCTGGCGATTGAAGCCGGCCCTCAGCTCGTCCTCGCGTTCGGCGAGGGCCTTGCCGCCCCGGCCGCCGCGGCCCTCGGCCTCCTCGTCGAGCTGGCGCAGAGCGCGCTGGCGGGCGTCCTCGTCGACGTGGGTGACGATGTACAGGGCGAAGTAGAGGATCCGCTCGAGGTTGCGCGGGCTGATGTCGAGCAGAATCCCGAGCCGGCTGGGGGTCCCCTTGAAATACCAGATGTGGCTGACCGGCGACGCCAGCTGGATGTGCCCCATCCGCTCGCGGCGGACCTTGCTGCGGGTGACTTCCACGCCGCACTTGTCGCAGATGATGCCCTTGTAGCGAATCCGCTTGTACTTGCCGCAGTAGCACTCCCAGTCCTTGGTGGGACCGAAGATGCGCTCGTCGAAGAGGCCGTCCTTCTCCGGCTTGAGCGTGCGGTAGTTGATCGTCTCGGGCTTGGTGACCTCGCCCTT
>JADGQK010000008.1 GCA_017881915.1 Chloroflexota bacterium
GTCAACCTCGCCAAAGACCTTGAAGTCCCAGCTGGCCAGGTCCGTATTCGGGGTGGAGCCGTAGTGGAGGACCGGGAACTTCTCGGTCCGGTACTGGCCGGGCGGGATCCGCTCGGCAATCGCCGGGTCGTTCGACTTTCCACCGAAGAAGCGCTCAAACATGGGTCACTCCTGGAGCTTGCTCGGTCCGCCAGCGCTGCAGCGATCCAGTTGACCCATACGCCCTGCGCGAGATCGGCCAGGATCGGCGTGATGATGATCAGGCCCATTGTGAACGGATCGCCGACTTCAAGGGAATAGGTTCCTGACCGCAGATGCGCTAGGCTACCGCCTCGTGAACCCCACACCACCAGCGGCCGGCTCGGCGGATCGCGAAGCCCTGGCTGGGCGCCCCCGGGTCATCGTGGTCATGCCCGCCTACAACGCCGCCCAGACGCTTGAGCGCACGTATGCCGACATTCCGTTCGATGTCGTCGACCACATCATCCTGGTCGACGACGTGTCGAAGGACGAGACCGTCGACATCGCCAAGAATCTCGGGTTGCAGGTGGTGGTCCATCGCCAGAACCGGGGCTACGGCGGTAACCAGAAGACGTGTTACCTGACGGCCCTCGAGGAGGGCGCCGACGTCGTGGTGATGCTCCATCCCGACTACCAGTACGACGCGACCCGGATCCCCGAGCTGATCGCTCCGATCGTCGCCGGCGACAAGGATCTGATGCTCGGCAGCCGCTTCCTGGGCAACCCGCTGGCCGGCGGGATGCCCCGCTGGAAGTACATCAGCAACCGCTTCCTGACCGGTGTCGAGAACCTCGTTTTCGGGCTGCGCCTGTCCGAGTACCACACCGGCCTGCGGGCCTACAGCCGGGCGCTCCTCGAGGCGATCCCGTACGAGCTCAACAGCGATGATTTCGTGTTCGACCAGGAGTTGATCGCGCAGGTCGTCGCAGCCCGCCGGTTCAAGATCGGCGAGATCGGCGTACCGACCCGCTACTTCGAGGAGGCCAGTTCGGTGGGCTTCAAGCGCAGCGTCGTGTATGGCCTGGAGACCCTCGGAGTGGTCATTAGCTACATCCTCCACGCGACCCGGATCCGGCGCTCGGCCAAGTTGACCGCCCGCGGCCGCGCGACCGGCTGACGGCGTGCGCGGCCGGAACGGGGCGATCCTGCGGGTCGGGATCGGCCTGGCGATCTCGATCTTCTCGATCTGGTTTGTCCTGCGCGAGGTTGACCTCGGCCAAGCCTGGGCGATCATCCGAGGTGCCAATCCGGCCTGGCTCGCCCTTGCCCTGCTCTGCCTGTCGGCCGACGTCCTGATCCGAGCCCTGCGCTGGCAGCGGCTGATCCTGCCGATCCAGCGCGTTCGCTATCGCCCGATCCTGGGCTACCTGCTCGTCGGCTATCTCGCCAACAACGTCCTGCCCGCTCGACTGGGCGAGCTCGTCCGGAGCCACTACCTGGGCGACCGTGAGCGGATCAGCCGGGCGTCCACGCTCGGCACTGTCGTCGTCGAACGGGTCGTCGACACCGCCGTTGTCGTGGCGATCGCCGCCCTGGCCATCCTCGTTCTGAACGTCCGGGGCGTCGTCGCCAGCGCGATCCTGGTTGGCCTCGCGGTCACCGGGCTGCTCGTCGTTGCGCTCGCGGTCGGGATCGCCGCCCATCGGCTGCCAGGTGCCCGGCGGCTGGTCGTGCTGATCGAGCGTTGGCCGAGCGTGGCCGGGGCCGCTCGCAAGCTGCGCGACGGGCTGGCGGTGGCGGGCCGGCCGCGGACCCTGGCCGAGGCACTCCTCCTGAGCGTGGCGGCCTGGGGTGCGACGGTCGTCGCCTTCGCCGCGATCGGCCAGGCGATTGGGCTGCACCTGCTGATCGGGGAGGCATCTTTGCTCGCCGCCGGGGTGGCCCTCGCCACGGCGATCCCGTCCGGACCGGGCTATCTCGGGACGTACGAGCTGGCGGCCGTGAAGATCGCGGAGGCGCTTGGGCGCCCGACGGACCAGGCGTTCGCCCTGGCCCTCCTCGCACATGCCTCGGTCCTCGTCCTGACCTCCGTCGCCGGCTCCGTCGCGTTCCTCCGGCTGGGCTGGACGAGCAGCGTCCGGGAAGTCGAGGATGTGGTCGCCGGCACACCCGATCCGGACGCGATTCCCTAATTCGCGGCCGCGTACCGCGTGCTTCCGCACCGGACGCCGAGCCGCCGCGCCGGTCCTTCACTCCGGCTCCTGCCGGAATGTGCGCTCAGAACACCAAACCGCCGATTCCAAGGGTTTGGCGAGGTCGACGGGCGCTCCTCGGCCTGGAACTCTTCCCGCCGCACGCTTGGCCGAGCGTGAACTCGCCGATTCTCGGGTCGAGGAGGACGCCGCGGCCGCAGCCCCCGGCCGCCGGTCCCGTTTCGCGCCCTGAATCGCCGATTTGATGTACTGAGAGCACACAGCTGCAGGATTGAAGACGCGGCGGGCGGCCGGACGCGACCCGACCCACCCTGCGAATGAGGAACGGATCCGGCCCAGCCTCCAGGTGGGCCTTGCGCTCGCCCTCACCGACGCGAGCCTGCGAGGCGCAGTGAGCATTCGCAGCAGGTCTCAGGAGGCCCTCCGCCGTCTTGTCCCTGGGCCGTTTGACAGATACTATGGTTTTCGTAGGATCTTGCCGCGGAGGCCCCTCCGGCCCGTCGCACCGCGGGCGCTGGCGACGCTCATTCGGATCCCCGAGACACACAACCGCCCGAGAGGCACAACGATGACGATCGCCATTACCGCTGGAACGCACATGCTGCTTACGACGTTCCGCAAGAGTGGCGCTGGTGTCTCGACCCCCGTCTGGACTGTTCCGGTCAGTGACGGCCGCATCGGGATGTGGACCGGTGCCGGGACGGGAAAATGGAAGCGCCTACGCAATAACCCGCGCGTCACGATCCAGGCATGCACCGCCCGAGGGAAGACCCGGCCGACGGACCCGATCCTCGGGGGCAGCGCCGAGATCGTCCAATCGGGTCCGTTGTTCGACGAAGTCCAGGCCAAGATCCGCGTGAAGTACGGTCTACGGATCCACATCATTCCGTGGATCAGCCGTCTGCAGGGACGCCTCAAAGCCGACCAAACATTCGGAGATACCGTCGTGCTCATCACGATGGTCGAGAAGGACCGATCGTCCGGGTGAGGTCCACCTGGCCGCCGGCCCACGAACAAAGGCACGCAACGGAGGGGAGTCGGGTCGTCACGACGCCAGCCCCACGATCTGATCGCGGGGCCGTCCGCAGGCTCGTGGCCAATCCAGCGTGAGCAACCCGCGGACGCCAGGCATCACGGAACGCGAGATGGTCGAGATCAACGCCACGGCATTCGAGCTGCGAACGGCCCTTCGGGTCCTGCGGGTCGAGCTGGCGATCAACACCTACCGGGTCGCGAGTGTCGCCGGGCTGAACGACTCAGACCTGGCCGTCCTCGATGTCCTGGCCCGAGATGGAACGCAGTCGCCCACGGCCCTCGCTCGTCGCACGGGCATCCACGCCGCGACGATGACCGGGGTACTGGTCCGCCTGGAGAAGGCCGGCTGGATCGTTCGCCGCCCCGACGCCGCCGACGCGCGGCGGGTTCAGATCGAGGCCGCCGGGTTCGCACGCCTGACGGAGATCTACGGGGACGGCAACCAGCGACTCGACGAGATCGCCGCCGGCCTGACCACAGAGCAGGCAGGCACCGTCCTCGACTACCTGCGGACGGTGACCGACGCCGTCCGGGCCGCCTCCCTCGAGCTCGCTGCGACGGCCCGCTGAAGGGGACGAGCCGGCCAGCGAGGGCGGCCGGCATCGAAATGCCGTCAGCTCCGGGCGTGAATCGAGAACCCCCGGCGTGCTGCCGGGGGTTCTGACCTTCGCCGCAAGGAGCTACGGGAGCAGGCCGGCCTTGGTCAGCCAATCTTTGGCAACAACGGCAACGTCCTTCTGGTTGACCGCGATGTCAACGCCGAGGGTGGTCAGGTCGGGCGTGGTCATCTTGGCCGACACGGCGTTGAGCAGCGCCTCGAACGAGGTCGCGTCGACCTTGGCGAGATAGTCGTTGCGCACGAGCGGGGCGATGTTCTCGGCCGGCTGGGTATTGAGGTCGTCGGTCAGGGTGACGAAGCCGAACTGCGCGATGGCCGGCTGGGTCGAGCACAGCTCGGCGATATCAATCGCCTTGCCGTTCAGGGCCGTGGCCATCGGTACGTCACAGGCAGCGAGTGCCTGGCGCTGGGCCGGTGGGTAGGTGATCCCGTACTTGACGAGCGCGCCCTTGCACACGTTGTTCGTATCGCATTCGGGGGGCAGGCCCCACTTGAGCTGGGTCTGGACAGCGGCCAGGTCGCTCATCTTCGACAGGTTCAGGGTGGTTGCGGTGTCTTTGCGGACGACAAAGGCATTGCCGTCCTGGGCCGGGGCGATATTGAGGACCGTGATCCCGCCGCCCTTGGTCGACAGGATCGTCTGGAGCGCTGCCCGGTTGGCCTCCCCATCGCCACTGTCCTTGGTGGGGTCGTAGTACGCGAGCCCGGACCCGACGTACTCGGGGACCAGGTCAATGGCGCCGCTCTCGAGGGCCGGCTGGCGGGCCGTGCGCTTGCCCAGCTTCAGGTGACGTTCGACTGAATAGCCCGCATGCTCCAGCACCTGGGCGTAGATCTCCGCCATCAGGGCGGACTCATAGAAGCCGTCGGAACCGATCTTGATCGTGGGCTTGGCCGCGCTCGGCGCGGTTGCGGCGCTGGCACTGGGCCCTGCTGCTGTGCTCGCGCTCGGCGCGGTTGCGGCGCTGGCACTCGGTGCCGTTGTGCTGCCCCCACCCGACGAGCAGGCGCTGAACAGCACCAGCATCGCCGCCCCGAGGGCCAGCACGCGGTTCATCCGCATGATGGGTTTCTCCTTCTCCATGGTCCGCTGGCCTTGGCGCGGCAACGGTCCGCGTACCATACCAGCGCAAGTGGCTTGACCAGCTGCGGCATTCGGGTTGCGTCCATCGCTCAGCCCATCCCCGGGCTGTCGGCCGGAGACGCCTGCTCCGCCGGGCCGGCCCATCGATCGAGAGGACCTCGCAGTGCGCGCGGCGTGATCCGGCGCTGGATCAAGGCGAGCACGATGTCCAGCCCGATGGCGAGGCCGGCCACGAGGATCACCCCGGCGTAGAGCTGGGCCGGCAGGCTCGGGTTGCTGAAGCCGTCCACGATGAATCGACCCAGGCCACCCCCGCCGACGACCGCGCCGATCGTCGCCGTTGCGATCACCTGGAGGGTCGCCGTGCGGAAGCCACCCACGATCACCGGCGTGGCCAGGGGAATCTCCAGGCGACCCAGGATCTGGGGCTCGCGCAGGCCCATCCCCCGGGCAGCCTCGACCAGGTCGCGATCAACCTCTCGAATCCCGGCGTAGGTGGTCACCAGGATCGGCGGGATCGCCAGGAGGGTCATCGCCAGGAACGTGGGGATCACGTTCAGGCCGTACTCCGGCGAGATCTGCAGGGAGACCGGCAGGATGATCACCAGGACGGCGTACGAAGGGATGGCCCGCCCGATGTTGGCAATGTTGATCACCGCCGTCGCGAACCGCCCGGTGTGGCCGATGAACAGGCCGATCGGCAGGCCGATCAGGGCCGCGACAAGGAGGGCAGCCCCCGACAGCGAGACATGCTCGAAGAGGCGGTTGGGGATCCCGGCGGAGCCCTGCCAGTTCAGTGGGTCCAGGAACCAGTTGACGACGCTATCCATCAGCCTGCGCTCCCCGGCGCCCTCGCCCACGGCGTGATCCAGCGCTCGATCTGGACGAAGAGCACGTCGGCCGAGACGGCGAGCACGACCGAGAGGGCCGCCCCGAGGAGGTACTTCGTGGGGAAGAACGTCTGGAGCCCCTCGGTGATGAGCTGGCCCAGGCCCCCGAACGTATCCCCACCGATGATCGAGGCAACCGTGGCCAGGCCGATCGCCGTGACGGTCGCCAGCCGCAGGCCAGCGATCATCATCGGGACGGCGAGGGGGAACTCGACCCGGATCAGCCGCTGGGTCCGGGTGTAACCCATTCCCTCGGCGGCTTCGAGAACCTCGGGCGCTACGCCGCGGAAGCCCGCCACGATGCTGCGCACGAGGATCAGCAGGGTGTAGCTGACGAGCGGGATCAGGGCCGACACGAGCGACAGCCCGGTGATCGGGATGAGCACGGCGAAGGCGGCCAGGCTGGGGATCGTGTAGAGCACGCCAGTGACGGCCGTGATCGGGCCGTAGACGATTGGCTGGCGGACGGCCCAGATCGACAGGACGAGGGCGATCAGGAAGCCGATCGCGACGGGCAGGATTGTCAGCTCGAGATGCTGGCCGATCCGCTCGGCGATCTGGCCGAGGTGATCGCCGATCCAGCTGAAGTCGATGAGCTGCTGACCGGGAAGCATCGGGCTACTCCGCCGGATCCGCCGGCGCACCGGGCGGCGCGTCGACGAGGTAGGCCGGCGCGATGTGGCCCTCACGCATCCGCTCGGCGATCATGTCGACCGTCACCAGCCCCTGGACCGCCCCGGTCCGGTCGGTCACGATGCCCACCTGGACGTCGCTGTCGAGCAGCAACGACAGGGCATCCTTGAGCGTGGTTCGCTTGTTGACGAACGGGGACGTCGGGTTGGCCAGGGCCTCGGTCAGCGGCCCGGATTCGGGCAGCGTCGCCGCGTCGATCCAGCCCAGCGGCCGGTTCGCCGGATCGGTCAGGAGGACGAATTGGAACGAGGCGGCCAGGCCCCGGCGGCGTGCCTCGCCGGCATCCGAGCCGACCACCGCCGTCGGCGCCGCGTGAAGGGTCAGGTCGGCCACCCGGCTCAGCGCGAGCCGCTTGAGGCCGCGGTCCGTCCCGACGAAGCGGGCCACGAAGTCGGAGGCCGGGCTGGCCAGTAGCTCGGCCGGGGTGCCGAACTGGGCGACCTTCCCCCCGATCTCAAAGACGGCGACGAGGTCGCCCATCTTGATCGCCTCGTCGATGTCGTGGGTGACGAACAGGATCGTCTTGGCCAGCTCCTCCTGGAGTCGGAGGAACTCGTCCTGGAGGCGCTCCCGGACGATCGGGTCGACCGCGCCGAAGGGCTCGTCCATGAGCATGATCGGGGGGTCTGCGGCCAGGGCGCGAGCCACGCCGACGCGCTGCCGCTCGCCGCCCGATAGCTGGCTGGGGAAGCGCCGGGAATACTTCGCCGGGTCCAGGCCCACGAGTCCGAGGAGCTCTTCGGAGCGCTCCCTGATCCGGGCGCCCGACCAGCCCAGCAGGCGGGGCACGGTGCCCACGTTCTCGACGACCGTCTGGTGGGGGAAGAGGCCGGTCTGCTGGATCACGTAGCCGATCCCGCGGCGGAGCTCAGTCAGCTCCCGGCCCGCGGCGTCCACTCCGTCGAGGAGGATCCGCCCGGACGTGGGCTCGATCAGGCGGTTGACCATCTTGAGCGAGGTGGTCTTGCCGCAGCCCGAGGGTCCGACCAGAACGCAGATCCTGCCCGCCGGGATCGACAGGGAGAGGTCGTTGACGGCCGCCGGCGTGCCCGCCTTGGCAGACCCGCCGTACCTCTTGCTGACCTGATCGAACTCGACCGTGGCGGCCCGACCGGCGCTCGATTCCATGCCCCTGGCGACCCCTTGCTGCAGGTTCCGGAACGATAGCCGAAGTCATCCCCGGCATGAACCGGCTCGCATTGCGACCGCGCGGCGGACGGTGAGGCCCGCCCAACTGTCGCACAGGGCCTTCGACCTGCTTGGTCCACTCGAAAGGGGCTTCGAGGATGTATCGAACCTCTGACCTGTCGGCCCCGGGAGGCTACCCGGCCAGGAGTGGCTTGACCTCGCCGATGAACCGCTCGAACGTCTCGGCGTCGTAGGGCGCGGGCTGCTCGGAGATCACGGTCTTGAAGCCGAGCTCGACGTACGGCGCCAGCTTGTCGGCGATCTGGGCCGGCGTCCCGTTCCAGAACGTGTCGTCGTCCTCGACATTGGCCCAGGGGGTGCGGTTGTGCTCGAGTGCCGCGTGCATCACCCGCTCAGCCTCGGCCTGGCTGTCGCGGATGGTCAGCTTCACGCCCAGGGTGAACTCGATCTCGGAGATGTCCCGGCCGACCGCGTCGCAGTGGCCGCGCAGGACCTCGACCTTGTGGGCCATGAACTCCGGGGTGCCCATCGCGTTCCACTGGTCGGCATATTTGGCAACGGTCCGCAGGGTCTTCTTCTCGCCACTCCCGCCGATCATGATCGGCAGGTGGCCCTGGAGCGGGACGGGATGGTGGCGGACCTCGTCAAAGGCGTAGTGGCCACCCGGCGCCGACGTGAACGTCTTGCCATCGAGCAGGCTGCGCATCGCCCCTACCGACTCGTCCAGCCAGTCGAGCCGCTGGCCAAAGCCCGAGCCGAAGTCGATCCCGTGGGCCTGATGCTCGGGCTCCATCCAGGCCCCGCCGATGCCCAGGATCGCCCGCCCATTGCTGATGTGGTCGAGCGTGGCGGCGTTCTTGGCCACGATTCCCGGATTGCGGAATGTGTTCGCCCCGACCAGCAGGCCGAGCTTGGTCTTCTTCGTCGCCATGGCCCATGCCGCGAGCGTCGACCAGCCCTCGAAGATCGACTGGTAGGGGTCGCCGAAGATCGCGTAGATGTGGTCCCACGTCCACAGGCTGTCGTAGCCCAGCTCGTCGACCCGCTTTGCCCCCTCGAGCATCTCGGGCCAGCTCGCGGCCTGGCTCCAGAGCAGGATTCCGCACTTGAGATCAGGCATTTTGTCTCCGCTGGGGCAGGCTGGGGAGCCCTAAGTATGGCCGATCCCGCTGATTGGCTTGGCCAGGCCGTCGGCACCCGGCTCCGACACAGCGAGCCGACCCCCGCGATCGAGGCAAGGCCAGGTTCCGTGCGCAGCCACACCCATCGGCCCCCGATCCGGCCCTCCAGCGATCCCGGCGGGCCCGCTTTCGGGGGCTTGGTGGAACCTCACTTAGGGCACGCCTTGCCTTGGGAATGCTCATGCAGCGAGTACCGGGCACGCCCAGGCTGGGCCTCCCTTGAAGCTTGGCGTTCTTCGTGCATGGTCGCGGTGAGCGCAAGCGGGACCGTCAAGACCTCGTCCGAGCGCTGCGCCAGCGCTGGACCAGGATTCGCGCTCAGCTCACGCTCGACCGAGCGTGCCTCAGCCGACCGAAGGCCGCTCGCAGGCGCTTGGCGCCGCGCCTTGTGCTGGCAGCGACCATGGACGAAGAATCGATCGCGCTAACGGCCGCTGAGGGCGCGAGGCCACTCCCCGACGGCCAGTCGCGCGAACTCTCAGGCGTGATCCAGCTCGCGCGAGATGGCCCGGAGGATGAACCGCGCCGCCTCCGCGGACTTGCCGCCGAGCTTCTGGCCGTCGTTCTGCTCGAGGGCCCTGCCCAGGTCGCCCAGCATCTGGTCGAGGAGCGGCGTTCGCACCAGCGCCCCGGAAGCAAAAGAGGCCTCCAGGCCGGCCGCGGCCGCCCGGGCGTTGTCGACGGCGTGGCCCTTGGCCTCGAGCTCGACCCGGAACCCGGCGCGAGCCGCGTCGGCGGCGGGGCCCGCGCTGGGGATCGTCGACATCGTCAGTGGATCCGTTCAATCGAGGGCGTGTCGGCTGGGCGCCCGGTCGCCGGGTCGGTGAGCGGCGCCTCCTCGTCGGGAGCGGCCGCGCCTGCACCACCTGCGCCAGCCCGAGCGGCAGCCGAAGCCGCCGCCAGCTGGGCCCGCCAGTCGCTGTCCAGGATGCTCATCTCAACCTCGTCCCACCAGCGCCCATCACGCCGGATCGCCTCGCGGGCTCGCCCCTCGATCACGAAGCCGGCCCGCCGGTACGAGCGGATCGCCCGCTCGTTGAAGGCGAATACGCTCAGCCCGATCCGGTGGAGCTGGAGACGCTCGAAGGCATGCTCGACCATCAGCCGGGTGGCCTCGGTCCCGAAGCCCTTGCCCCAGGCGTCCTTCTCGCCGATCGTGATGTGGAACAGCGCGGATCCGTTCTCGCCGTCGAGCTGGCTGAAGGCACAGGTCCCGAGCAGTCGATCAGTCGCCCGCTCGTGGATCGCCATTGCCAGCGAATCGGAACCCAGGACCCGGGCCTGGAAGAAGCGTTCGATCTCCGGTCGGGCCATCGGCCCATCCTGGTAACGGGTGAGGCGGGAGACTTCCGGGTCGGCATACCAGCGCATGAAGGCCGCAAGGTTGCCCGAGACATGCCGCCTCAGGACGACCCGGTCGCCGATCAGTATGTCGGGAAACCAGCTGCGCTTGAGCATCGAGGCGGACGGTATACCATCGCCGCCATGCGCCGCTGGAGCGAGGTCGCCGAGCGGGTCTCGGCCACGACGCGAACCTCTGTCAAGACCCACCTCCTGGCTGACTACCTCAGCACGCTGGAGGCCGGGCAGCTGCCGATCGCCGCCGTGTTCTTCGCCGGTCGACCGTTCGCGGAGGTCGACAGCCGGACCACCGGCCTGGGCTGGGCCACGATCTCGGGGGCCGTCGCCGCGCTGACCAGGCTGCCGGCCGACGCGCTCGCTGAGGCCTACGATCGGTCCTCGGACCTCGGTCTCGCGGTCGCCGATGTCCTGGAACAGGCCGCCGAGGTCCGCCGCGCCAGGGGGCTCCCCGAGCCGATGGTTGAGCCGCCCAACCTGGCTGCTGTCGCCACGGCGTTTGCCGAAATCGAAACGGCTGGCGGAGCCCCGGCGAAGGCCGACCGTTTCGCCGACCTGCTGGCCCGATGCGATCCGCTGACCGCCCGTTATGTCGTGAAGATCCTGACCGGCGAGCTTCGGATCGGGCTGAAGGAAGGCCTGCTCGAGGCGGCCCTGGCCGAGGCGTTCGAGCGCCCGATCGGCGCCGTGAAGCGGGCCGGGATGCTGACCGGCGACATCGGCCGGACGGCGCTGCTGGCCCGCGAGGATCGCCTGGACAGTGCAGTCATCGCCCTGTTCCACCCCCTCAAGTTCATGCTCGCCACGCCAGCCGAGAATGCCACCGAGATCATCGCGCGGCTCGGCCCGACCGCCTGGGTCGAGGACAAGTACGACGGGATCCGGGCCCAGCTCCACCGTGCCGGTCGCGAGGTTCGCCTGTACAGTCGGGACCTGCACGACATCACCGGCCAGTTTCCCGAGGTCGTGGCGGGTGCCCGCGACCTCTCCTGGACCGGGATCCTCGACGGCGAGGTGCTGGCTTATCGCGACGGCCTGGTCATGCCCTTCGTCGCCCTCCAGAAACGGCTCGGCCGAAAGGCTCCGTCGGCGGCGATCCAGGCCGAGGTCCCGGTCGTCTTCGTCGCATTCGACCTGCTGGCGCTGGCTGATCCGGCAGTGACCGCGGCCGAACCACGGGCCCAGGCGCTCCTCGACCGACCCCTGTCCGAGCGTCGTCATCTGCTCGAAGCACTGGCGCTGCCGCTGGCCGACGTCGGCGGATCGTTCGCCTTGTCTCACCTCGTGTCGGTCGACTCGGCCGCGGCACTCGAGCGGGCCTTCAACGACGCGCGACTGCGGCGCAACGAGGGCCTGATGGTGAAGGACCCCGCAAGTGCCTACTCGCCGGGCCGGCGCGGCCTGGGCTGGCTGAAGATGAAGAAGGCCCTGGCAACCCTCGACTGCGTCGTCGTTGGCGTCGAACTCGGTCATGGCAAGCGCCATGGCGTCCTGTCCGACTACACCTTCGCGGTCCGGGATGAAGCAACCGACCGACTGCTAACGATCGGCAAGGCCTACACGGGCCTGACCGATGTGGAGATCGCCGAGATGACCGCGTGGTTCGAGGCTCACACGCTGGATCGCTTCGGTCGCTATCGGACGGTCGAGCCTTCCGTCGTGGTCGAAGTCGCGTTCGACGTCATCGTCCGCTCGAACCGGCACAATTCGGGCTTCTCATTGCGCTTTCCGCGGATCGCCCGGCTACGGCCCGACAAGGACCCGGCCGAGATCGACACGACGGCCACGGTCGAGGCCGTCTGGAGCGGTCTCCAGCACGGCGCCGAGCAGCTCGTTACCGCCGGTCACGAACGGGGCGGGCGGGAAGGCCCGGCCGGCTAGCGGGCGGGCCGGCTCACCGCTCGGGAAACCGTGGTCGGCGCCGGGTAGGACCGGTATCCTGTTCTCGTGTTCAACCAGATGGCGGGCCAGCCGCTCGACCTGACCCTTTACACCGACTCGTTCATCATCAAGGGCACGATCATGACCCGCTACAAGCGGGTCACCGATGTGCTGAGCGACCCTGAGCACAACTTCCTCGTTCTGAGCGACGCCACCGTCGATGAGTACGGTTCGCGTGAGCTGGCTACCCGCAGTGAGTTCGCCCAGGTGAACCTGGCGACGGTCCTCTTCGCCGTCTCGAACGTCCCGGTCGATCCGACCCCCGAGCTGCGCACGATCAAGGTGCCCGAGGCAGCCCTGATCTCGATCCCGCCGTTCCGGATCAGCGGCCGGATTCACCTGTTGCCAGAACGCACCCTGGCCGAAGCGCTGGGCCAGCTCGAGGCTCGCTTCCTGCCGGTCACCGATGCGACCTACTGGTCCGAGACGGTCGGCGAGGCCCGCCAGACTGTGCCCCTCCTGGCCTTCAACCAGTCCCGGGCCCAGGTCCTTGCGCCCTTCCGCGTCGTGGATCCCTGGGCGGGCCTCAACAGCTAGCGATCAACCGGCAGGTCGAGCCGGTCGCCCCACTCGGCCCAGCCTCCGTCGTAGACCGCGACGTCGTCGTAACCGGCCAGCGTGAGCAGGTAGGCCAGCTTGGCGGCCGCCACACCGGAGCCGTCGTAGCACACGATTCGCCGCCCGCGGGTGATGTTCGCCTTGAGCAGCAGGTCATGCAGTCGGTCGCCGGGCTGGAATCGGCCGGTACCCGGTTGGGTCAGGCCGGCAACAGGCAGGTTCACGGCGCCCGGGATGTGGCCGAGCCGACGGGTGTTGCCTTCGAAGCCGTGGTACTCGGCCGTCGCACGAGCGTCTACGAGGAGAACGCCGGACGAGCCGAGCAATGCCCGGACGTCGGAGGTGGCCAGGCGCAAGCGCGCACGGACGGTCGGGCTGAACCTGGCAGCCGGCGGCGGCACGAGCGCGTTCGATACCTCGCCGCCGCTCTCCGTCCAGGCCCGATAGCCGCCATCCAGGATCCGCACCGAATCGAGACCGTAGACGCGCAGGCTCCACCAGGTCCGGGCGGCATACAGACCGGCGACGTCGTCATAGAGCACAACCGTCGAACTGGCTCCGACCCCGGCCCGACCAAGCGCGGCCGCCACTCGATCGGCGTCGGCCAGGTGCAACACGCCGGTCTCGTCATCCCGATCGACCAGCTCGACGACCCAGTCGAGGTACGTGGCACCCGGAACATGGCCGGCCCCGTGCACGGCTCGCCCGGAGCCATCCGGGCGCCAGCGGACGTCGATCACCCGAAGGTCGGGCCGGCCGAGACCCTCGGCCAGCCACTCGGTCGTGGCCACGATCTCGGGGCGGGGATAACCAGCCATGCGCCCATATCATAGGGACCGTTGTGAGCGCGCTTTCCGCCGAGGCCACCAAGGTTGCCGCCCTGCGCCGGGCGTTGCCTGCTACGTCGGCCGGGATCTACCTCAATGCCGGGACGTGTGGTCCGCTGCCGGCCGAGACCGCGGCCGCGATGGCCGAGCTGGCGGACTGGGAGCTGCGCCTCGGACGAGCATCGCCGGACACCTACTTCGACGTCCTTCAGCGGATGGAGGAGGCCCGCGCTTCAATCGCCGCGATCATTGCGGCCGACACTCGTGACATCGCCCTGACCCATTCAGCCACCGAGGCGCTCAACGTGGCTGCCTGGGGGATCGACTGGCACCCCGGGGACCGGGCGGTAACGATCCGCCAGTTCGAACACGCTGGCGGGTTGAGCGCGTTGTATACGATCCGCGACCGGCTCGGGATCGAGCTCGATCTCGTGGACGTCGGTTACGGCGGAGACCACGATCAGGTGCTCGCCGCGCTCGACGCCGCGATCCAGCCAGGAACCCGGCTGGTGAGCGTGGCCCACGTCTCATACGCGACCGGCGCGGTCCTGCCGATCGCCGGGATCGCCCAGCTCGCCCACGCTCGGGGAGCGCTCCTCGCGGTCGATGGTGCGCAGGCCGTCGGCGCGATCCCCGTCGACGTGGCCGCGCTCGGCGCCGACGTCTACGCGATCGCCGGCCAGAAGTGGCTCCTGGGGCCGGAAGGCACCGGGGCGCTGTACGTCGCCCCAGCGGCCATCGAACGGATCCGGATGACCTATGCCTCGTTCTGGTCGTTCGAGCAGCAGGACCTGCTCGGTTCGGCGCGCCCGTGGCCGACCGCCCGGCGCTTCGAGGGGACAAGCGGGATCAACCATTCACTCATCGTGGGCCTGGCCCGAAGCTGCGGCTGGCTGTCGATGTTCGTAGGTATCGACTGGGCCCTCGGGCGGGGGGCGGCGCTCGCCCGGCTGACCGCCGAGCGCCTGGCGTCGATGCCCGGCGTCACGCTGCTCACACCGCTCGAGGTGATGGCCGGCCTGGTCACCTTCCGGGTCGCCGGCTGGTCGGCCCAGGCGATCATCGACGAGCTTGGCGCCCGCGCCTTTGTGATTGCCCGGACAATCGAGGATCTGGATGCCGTCCGCTTCTCAGTGGGCTGGTTCAACACCCAGGAGGAGCTCGAACGTGCCCTGGGCCTGCTCGCCGATCTGGCGGGCCACACTCCCGAATCGATGCCACCGCGCCGGACGCTGGCCCTCCTCGACGGGCCATGACGCCCGACGCCCCGCCTCCGTCGGCCGCCCCGCCACTGGCCGATGCCCCGCCTGCGCTGGGCGAGCCGCGCGCCGGGTCGCCGCTCGCGCCGGTGCCGATCCGGCGCCGGTCCGAGGTGGAGGTCCGCTGGCACCAGTTCCGCAATCCACCCCGGCCGATCCTCCGGGCAGTCATGAGCTCGCTGGTCGTGGCGACGGCCCTCGGGTTCGCCTATCTCGCGTACGACGTCAGGCTCAGCCAGGGCGCAGCCCTGCCGGGCGGCGATCTCAGGACGCTCGCGGTCACCCTGTTCATCGTGGCCGTCCTGATCTCCGGCAGCCTCATCACCTACCTCGTGGTCCCGCAGCCAACCGGCTCCGGGAACGCCCGTCGCCGGAGCCGCTGGAGCGCGGCACTGGGCCTGTTTGCTGCGGTCCCGATTGCGTACCTTGTCCTCGTCGTCGAGGGCCAGATTCTTCGGCCGTTGCTGACCTGACGGTGACTCGTCAGGCCCCAGAAGTGGTGCGCAGACGCGCCGTCTTGGGGGTTGGCACGCACGAACCGACCTAGTCCTTTCGTACTCTTCCGCGCTACCCTGCCGTGGTTATCATCCGGAACGGACCGCCAAGCTGCGATCCAACCGTTGAGGTTCTTCGTGTCCGACGAGCAGCACGTCGCTCTGCCCCACCTGTTCGGTGGCCCTGCCTATGCGCGTCCGCCGCGGCCCGTGGCGGAGCTTCCGCGACCGTTCGATCCGGACGAGCTCCCACTCGAGGCCGATCGGAGCGACGAAGATGCGTCCCGGGTGCTCCAGCTCATGGGCAGCTCGTGGGCGCCGACGATCCTTCCGGTAATCAGGGCCAAGAGCCAGCGTAAGGCTCGAGCCCCAAAGGCGGGCAAGGCTGGCGTCGCCGGCGGTGCTGCGGCTGGAGCAACGGGCTCGGTCGGCGCCGGTTCGGCGGCAGGAAGTGCCGCGGCTGGCACAGCGGGCTCGGTCGGCGCCGGTTCGGCGGCAGGAAGTGCCGCGGCTGGCACAGCCGGTTCAGCCGGCGGCGGTTCGGCCGGCCCGAGTCACGGCAACGGCATCAGTCACGGCGGGCTCCAGGGCCGGCCGCTTCGCCTGCGCGGCCTCGGACGCATCTTCGGCGCCGGCCGAAAGTAGGCTCGTTCGGTCCCTTCGGAGCGGGACCCTAGACATTTGTCGCCGAACGTGGCGCAATGGGCGCGATGGCTTCCTCCAGGCGATCCTCCGGGCCAGACGACGCGACCCAGCCCGAGCGCGAGCAGTCGCTCCGGATCGGGCAGGCGGCCGAGCTGCTCGGCGTGGGCATCGACACCCTCCGGCGTTGGGAGACGAGCCACAAGCTGCGGGTCATCAGGACGGCTGGCGGGCAGCGGGTCGTCCCGATCCTCGAGGTCAGCCGCCTGCTTGCCGAGCGCCGGCGGGGCACGACCGATCGGCCGATCGTGGCCCAGTCGGCTCGCAATCGCTTCGTCGGCATCGTGACCCGGGTCGAGCGCGACGGTGTTGCTGCCGTGGTCGAGGTCCTGGCCGGACCGCATCGGCTGGTCAGCCTGATGACAGCCGAGGCTGTCGACGAGCTCGACATCACGATCGGCCTCGAAGTCGTCTGCGTGGTGAAGTCGACGAACGTGATCGTCGAGATCCCACGCTAGCCCCGCCCGGGGAGACGGGCCTGCCCAGTGCTACGATGCCAACGGGGGAGTAGCTCAACGGTTAGAGCGGCGGGCTTATATCCCGCTGGTTCCAGGTTCGAATCCTGGCTCCCCTACCAAATCCTCCCAGGCCGATCCCGATACCCTGGAGCAACTGCGCGAGGGCCCGGGGTCAGTCGAGGATCGCCCGGATCCGGTCCAGGATCTGGCGCCGCCGGTCGCTGCTGAACGTCCGATGGGGCGGCAGGGACGCGAGGAACGCCGGGATCTGGCCTCGGCCGATGACCGAGGTCGCGGCATTCCGGGTGACCGAGTCGTCCCCGGCAACCACGGCCGCATAGACCTTGACCACGAAACCGTGCTCGTCCGAGGCGAGCCAGCGTCGGACGGCCTCGGCGTCACGAGCCGTCCGCTCGAGCGGGTTCTCGATGGCGACCCACTGACCGTCGGCCACGGCTTCCCAGCGGCCGTCCACCAGGCGTGCAACGTCGGCCGAAGGCAGTTGGCCCAGGACGACGATCCCGTGTGGTCCGACGATCAGGGTCCCAACCGCCCGCCCGCCCGGCAGGATCAGGTCGCGCACCGCCACGTAATCCTGGCCCAGGGTCGATCCAAGGCCGGCGAGCGGGTCTCGACGCGCGCTCAGGGGATTCTGGAGCTCAGTGAAATCGAGGATCCGGTGCGTGCCGAGGACCAGGCAGATGGCCGGCAGGGCCAGGGCCATCAGCCAGCCGAGGGCGTGAAATGCGTTTTCGTTGGAGACCGCCCGGCCATGCGCCGCGAAGACTTCGACGAATGGGGTGGCCAGGGTCAGGTAGGCCAGGCACAGGCCGGTGACGACGTAAAGGGCACCGATCAGCCGGGCAATCGCCAGTGCCCGTGGGGTCGGGCGACGACGAGTATGGGCGCGGATGACCTCCATGTCCGGATCCTCTCCGACGCCGCCTTCCGGCGCCATGACCAGTTCGGACTAGCCAGCCCAGGCCAGCCTGACCAGCCGCCCGTCCGGACCACCCCAGACCGACCGACGCGGTGTCGGCGTGCACCGCCGGCTAGCACCCGACCCGCTCAACGGGGTTGAGCCTGGGCAAGAACGGACCCCCGGGGAGGGACCGGGGGTCCGCAAGGGCACGGCGACATATACGGGTCACGCGGTCGCGGTCGTGTGCCGTTCTCTGCCCTTGATTCGGGCGGCCGGGGCAGAGGTTGCGATCCGGTGCACAACGGAGCCGTTCCTCGCGTGGGACGGCGCCCCTAGAATTCGGCACATGGCGGCGAAGTTCACGAGCGCGCGCTTCGTGGGGCGGGAGCGCGAACTCGCCCGCATCGCGACCGCCATCGAGGCAACAGCCGCCGGGCGCTCGACCACCCTTCTGATCGCCGGCGCGGGTGGCGTGGGTGTCTCACGCCTCCTGACCGAGACCCGCCAGCGACTGGCCGGCCTGTCGGAGCCCTTCCAGGTGATTCGCTGCCGGGCCCGTTCGGGACGCTCGGGCGACCCCTACGCTCCAGTCGGCGTGGCCCTGGCGCGGCTCTTCGATCGCATTCCGGATGCCGGCCTGCCGGCGCTCCTGGAAACCGGGGCGCAAGAGCTGGTCCGGCTGGTGCCGGGCGTCCAGGAGAGATTGGCAACGCTGGGGCTCCTGTCTGCCCGCCGGACGACGATCGACCCTGAGCGACGCCAGACGCGGATGCTCGAGGCGATCCTGGGCCTGCTCACCCGTCTGGGCGAAACAACGCCGGTCGTCCTCATGCTGGAGGACCTCCACGATGCCGATGCTGGAACGCGGGCCCTTGCCGCATTCCTGGCCCGGGTGTCCCGTCCCGGCCGGCTGTGCGTGATGGCCACCTACCAGCCCGACGAGCTGACCCGGCGGCATCCCCTCCACGACACGCTCGGCGCGATGGCCGATGCCGCGCGGCCACCCGAACGGCTCCTGCTCGAGCCGCTCCATCGCGATGAGCTCGCTCGCCTGATCGAGGCGATCGAGGGAGAACGCCCGTCGGCCTCGGTCCTGCTCCTCGTGTCGGAGCGATCACGGGGTAACTCCCTGGTGGCCGAGGAGCTTCTCGCCGCTCGTCGCGAGCTGGCGGGCGGGTCGCTGACTGGCTCTCTCGACGAGCTGGTCGTCGCTCGCCTGGCCGGCCGTTCGACCGAATGCCGGCGGGTCCTGCGTCTGCTGGCCCCAGCCGGCGAGCCGCTGACGCTCGAGCAGCTGTCCACCGCCTCGCTCGCCTTCGAGCGTGAGGCGGATCGCCCGGCTCCGCGCTCCAGCTCATCGCCCCGGCGCGGCGGGGGAATCCTCGAGGCCGACCTGGGCCACGGCCTCGCTGAAGCGCTCGAGCATGGCTTTGCCCGACTCGAAACGCTCAACAGCGACGATCCCTTCGACGACGCCGCGGTCGCTGCCCTGCCGGCCGACGCGGTCGTCGGCATCCGTCACCCGCTCATCGCCCGTTCGATCGAGGCCGATCTGCTGCCCGGCCAGCGCCGCCGCCACCATGCGGCGTTGGCCGAGGGACTCGCCGAACGGCCCGGATCGCGCGCGCGTCATTGGCTCGCCGCCCACCAGCTCGGGCCGGCCCGCTCGGCAGCCATCGAGGCGGCGACCCTGGCCGAGAACGTCGACTCGCTGGCCGATGCGCTGGCCCACCTCGAGCTGGCCCTGGAGATCGACGATCGAACCGAGCCATCCGGGGGCAAGGCCGATCCGGCGGCGCCGGCCAACCTCCTGCAGCGAGCCGCCGAGGCCGCCTTCGCCGACGGTCGGCCGGCCCGTGCTGCCGCATACGCCGAGTCGGCGATCGCCCGGCTCGACGAGCGTGCCGACCGTCTCCGAATGGGCCTCCTCTTCGAGCGGCTCGGGCGCTACCGCCGGACCGCTGGCGACCAGGAAGGCTCGATCCTCGCCCATTCCCGGGCCGTCGAGCTGGTGCCGACGAAACCGTCGCGCGAGCGGGCGCTCGTCCTCGCGGCGTTGGCCCAGGTGCGCATGCTGGAGGGCAAGTTCAAGGAGGCCGAACGGCTGGCCGACGAGGCGATCCGGGTGGCCCGGCTGGTCGGGCCCGCCGCCCTCGGCGAGCAAGGTCACGCGACCTGCACGCTGGGCATCAGCCGGGTCTGGGGCGAGGATCCGGAGGGCGGCCTGGCCCTCCTGCTCGAGGCCCGGGCGATCGCCGCCGAACTCGACCGGTTCGACGACGTCTTCCGGGCGACGGCCAATCTGACGACGGCGCTCGACCTGCTCGGCCGGAAACGCGAGGCCGTCGAGGTGGCCCGGGCCGGGATCGAGGCGGCCCAGCGGGCCGGCCAGGAGGCGGTCTTCGGCAACTTCCTGCGGGGCAACGGCGCCGACTCGCTCTTCCTGCTCGGTGACTGGGCCGCCTCCAGGGCGCTCGTCGAGACCGCCCTCGAATGGAGTCCGGTGGGGGTCAACCTCGTAAATGCCTTGTCCAACCTGGCGATCGTCGAGATCGAGACACGGGCCGGCGAGGCCGCCGCTCGAGTCCTCGGGCGGCTCCTGCTCGAGCTAGAGACCGTGCCCGATGCCCAGGATTCGGTCCCGACCTACCAGGCCGCCGCCTCGTTCGCCCTGTGGCGGGGCGATCTCGAGGATGCACGTCGGGTGGTTGGCCTGGGTTGGAGCCGGGTCCGCGAAACGGAGGACTGGGTTCTCGTGGCCCGGATGGCGGCCGTCGTCCTGGAGGTGGACGCAGCATCGATCAGCGACGCTCGGGCCGGCCGAGATCTATCGACGGTTGCGGCGGCCCGGAGTCGAAGTGCCGTGGTCCTGGCCGAGGCAGAAGCGGCCGTCCACGGTGCCGGTGTTGCCCCGGCGTTCGGATCGCGCCGCGAGGCCGATGCGCACCTTGCCCTGGCCCGTGCCTATCGGGCCCGGATCGAGGGCCGTGACGATCCCGCCGCCTGGGATTCGCTGGCCCGGACCTGGGATGCCCTCGAGCGCCCGTATCAGGTGGCTCGCGCTCGCTGGCGCCAGGCTGAGGCCGCCCTCGGCGCCGGCGACGGCCGCGCAGGTCGGCCCGCCGCGAAGGCGGCCCTCCTGGAGGCCGTCCGGTATGCCCGCGAGCTTGGCGCAGGACCGCTCTTGCGCGAGCTTCAGGAGCTCGCGGGCCGGGCGTTGATCCCGCTGCCGGAGGCGGTCGAGAGGCCCGACGCGCCGGAGGTCGAGGCGCGCCTGCCGATCAATGACTCGCGCGCAGTCCCGCTCGGGGCGACCCGCCAGGTGCCGGACTCGGC
This sequence comes from Chloroflexota bacterium, assembly GCA_017881915.1. Taxonomy (GTDB): domain Bacteria; phylum Chloroflexota; class Limnocylindria; order Limnocylindrales; family CSP1-4; genus Palsa-1033. The sequence goes on from JADGQK010000008.1 coordinate 20,682, forward strand.
CTTTGAGGGCGGCCCGGACTGGGGCCCGGCTGGGACGACTCCGCGAGCCGATGATCGGCCGGGCCTCGCCCAGGCCTTCGTGGGACCGGCCGAGCCGCCACCCGGCGACACCTTTGGGCTGAGCCGTCGCGAACGCGAGGTTCTCGTCCAGCTTGCCCAGGGCCGGACGAACCGGGAGATCGGCGAGCGCCTGTTCATCAGCCAGAAGACTGTTGGCGTGCACGTCGGGAACATCCTCTCGAAGCTCGGTGTCTCGGGCCGCGTAGAGGCGGCCGCCGTGGCGATCCGGCTCGGACTCACCGACCCGCACTGACCCGCCGGCCACGACGTCCTGCCCGGCCGAGGACCTCACTCGCGGCGGGCCCTCGATCGGGCCTGGCCGTCCGCGTCCAAACTGCAACCCTCTTGCATCCAGTCGGGCCTCGCCGCCGGTCTGCCTCGAGGACTACAGTGAAGTCAGTGTCGCGGCTTGTCTGCGACTGGTCTTCAGTCTCCGCGGAGGTCTCCCATGATCCAGCCGGTCAACCAGTCCGCCTGGCCGATTCGCCGGGCCGACCCGGCCTCGGGTCCGACGACCTGTGCGTCCTGTGGTTGTCGCCTCAAGGTGGATGCCTTCGAGGAGTCGTGGCGCCATTTTCCCGGGAGCACCGGCCGCGATGCTCGCGGCTGCCGGGTCGAGTGTGTCAGCCTGGCCCACGACATCCACGGTTTGGCCATCGTCGCCCGCTCTGCGGGCTGAGTCGTCGGGCCAGGGTCGCACCTCGTCCGGGCCGCGCTCACCTGGCCTGGCCCGCCGGCACGCTGAGCTGCCGAGGAGCCTGCCGGAACTTGGGACGGCGCCCAGCCTCGGGGCAGCGCCCGGGCTCGGCACCGCCGCCCGAGTCGTACGAAGTCCCGCCGGCGCAGGCTAGGTTCGCCCCTCGTCGACTTCCACGCGGTACCCAACCGAGCGTACGGCGACCACCGCGGGCCCGCCGACGGCCGCGACTTTCGCCCGCAGCCGGGCCAGGTGGGGCTTGAGCCAGAGCAGGTCTGGATTCGGTTCCGACGGCCAACCGGCCCGAACGAGTCGGGCATGGGGCACGACGTCGCCGCCGGCCCGCACGAGGGTCTCGAGCAGACGGTATTCGGTTGCCGTGAGCGGCAGCAGCGTTCCCCCGACCCGGGCCTCGTGGCGGCCCGGCTCGATCGTCAGTGCGCCGGCCTGCAGTGCTGCCCCGCCGCCAACCGAGCCGCCCGCGGCGTCGACCCGACGCATCACCGCGGCGATCCGGGCGAGAAGCTCCTGCCGGCCGAATGGTTTGGTCAGGTAATCGTCCGCACCAATCTCGAGCGCCCGGACCTTGGCGCCCTCGCCGCTCTCGCCCGACACGACCAGGATGGGGACGTTGCCGGCGGCCCGGATCTGTCCGGCCACGCTGAAGCCGTCCGGACCGGGCATGGCCAGGTCGAGCAGGACCAGGTCGGGCGACTCTTCGCGGAAGCGCCGAACGGCCGTCAGGCCGTCATAGGCGGTGATCACCTGATGGCCGTCCTGGCCGACGAGGGCGGTGATCGCTCCGACCATCGCAGGGTCATCGTCGACGACGAGGATCCGGAGCGGGCGGACGTTGGGCATGGGCAGGTTCCTCAGACAGCCACGGCAGCGGGCAAGGCCAGGACAAATCGGGCCCCAGTGCCTGGCGCCGGCTCACACCATAGCCGGGCGCCCATCGCCTCGGCCAGCCGGCGGGCCGCGTACAGGCCGATCCCCGAGCCCCGGGCCGTGTGGGTATCGCGCCGCGCGTAGGGCTCGAAGATCCGTTCGCGCCACTCGACCGGGATGCCCGGCCCCTCGTCGCCGACGCCCAGCCGGACGACGCCCTCGACCAGCGTGACGTCGACCGTGATCGTCGTGTTCGGCGGTGCGTACTTGACCGCGTTCTCGATCAGGTGCTCGATGATCTGGCGCAGGCGCCGCGGATCAGCCAGCGCGTGGCGGCGGACCTCCACGTGGTGCTCCACCCGATGCTGGCGGAGAAGCGGTTTGAGTTCGACGACGAGGTCCTCGAGCAGCGCCCCGACGTCGATCGGGGCGACTTCCACGGGACCCTCGGCATTCGGCCGGATCGACGCCAGGATCGAGTCGACCAGCCGATCCAGCCGGTCAACCTGGTCGATCGTGCCCTGGTACCAGGCCTCGCGCTGAGCCCGTCGGGCCGGATCCCGGCTCGGCCGGCCCTCGAGCGGGGGATCGTCGGCGAGCAGGTCGGCGTAGGCTCGCACGACGGCGAGTGGCGTGCGCAGCTCATGGGTGACCAGGGCGATCAGCTCGGTGCGTGCCTCGTCGAGGCGCTGCAGAGCGACGACCTGGGCCTCGGCCTCGCGCTGCTCGCGGCCCTTCTGGACGATCCCGGCGAGAAGGTCGGCGATGGCGCTCAGGTGGGCGGCATCCACCGGGTCGAAGTCGCGCAGAACCTCGGTCTGGACGTTGAGCACGCCGACGATCTGGTCATGCCACGACAGCGGCACCGACAGCATCGACGCCACGTAGCGTCGCTGATCGATCCCGCGGACCCACATGAAATGGGGATCCTGCTTGACGTCGGCCACGATCATCGCCTTCTGGCTGGCAGCCACGCGACCGGTGACGCCCTCGCCGAGCGGCACCCTGGCGCGCCCGATTTGGTAGCGGTCCAGGCCGTTCGTGGCGGCCAGGGTCAGATGGCTTCCGTCGCGGTCGAGGAGGTAGAGCGAGCTGACGTCGGCGTGCAAGGCGTCGCGGGTTTCGTCCACGATCGTCTCGAGGAGCTCGTCCCAGGTTCGGGCCGTCGTGGCCAGCCGGGCAACCCGATGCAGGAAGCGCAGCTGCCGGAGCTGCTCCTCAGGCGAGCGATTTGGCGTCGGCGCCGGCATGACCATGCGCCTCATGGTACGGGAGGCCCGCTAGCCGGCTCATCAGCGCCGGACAGCAGCAGACCCGGACGGAGGACGTCCGGGTCTGCTGCCTGTGGCCGTGGTTTCCAGCGAGGTGGAGGGAGTCGCTGTGCCACTGCCGGGACCGTCAAGCGGGCCGGGGCACCGGTCCGCGCTGACGAACGGGTCAGGACCAGCGGCGGCCGAGCGGGTGAGCGACGAGGGCGAGCACCACGGGCAGCACGGTTACCCCGAGCAGCCAGACGCGAGCCTTGATTCGATCGAGCATCCGGATGGACTCCGCTTGCCGGCGAGACCTGGAGTGCCGTTCGCGCGCCGGTCGCGATCGGGAACCGAGGTTACGCGCCGAAAGAGCCATCGCCAAGCCGGACGAAGGTACCAGTACTTTTGGGTCAGTGCGCCGTGGCACCATCGGCGAGGCCGGCTATCGGACGCCCCGGTCTGCCTCGAGGACATGGTCACGCAGCTGACGGTAGAGTGGGCACCACCAAACCGATCATCCGCCGTGCGCGCTCGACGCCGTGGTCCTTTCCGGACCGGCGCCGGCCGAACGAAAGGAAGATGTCCCCGCGATGCGTCACGCCCGATCCTCTCTGGCCGCCTTCATCGCGCTGTTTGCCTGCCTGGCCCTGGCCGGCTGCGCTTCGCCGGGAGCAGCCGGCTGGACGTTCGCCCCTCCGCCGTCGCCCACGCCAACCCCGGCTGCTTCGGCAGCCGCCAGCGGCTCACCCGCGGCCGGCAGTTCGGCCGTCCCGAGCGATTCGGCCGTCCCCAGCGGTGGAACCGCCGACGTGACGATCAGCGCCCTGAATATCGCCTTCGAACAGACGTCGGTCGATGCGCCGGCAGGCAAGGCGTTCAGCCTGCTCTTCGACAACAAGGACGCGAGTGTCCCGCACGACGTCTGGATCAAGGATGCGAGCGGAACCGCCGTCTTCCAGGGCGCGATCATCACCGGCCCCGGCCAGACGACCTATGACGTCCCGTCGCTGGCCGCCGGCACGTACACCTTCACCTGCTCGGTCCATGCCAATATGACCGGCACATTGGTCGCCAGGTAAGGGCGGGCGGCCCGAGCGCCCGCGGATATCCCCGGGGTTCCGATGACCGACGCGCTCTGCTACCGCGACAGCTACGCCGCCCGGATCGAGGCGACGGTCGTGGCGACGAGCCCGCGCGGTGCGGGCGGCGGGGATCTCGTCGTGCTCGACCGGACCGTCTTCTACCCGGGCGGCGGCGGCCAGCCGGCCGATCGCGGGCTGCTCCTGCGCTCCGCCGGTGGTCGGACGTGGACCGTGCGGACAGCGCGCCGGGATGGCGGCGAGATCGTCCACGAGCTCGAGCCCGAGAGCGGCGCGCCGCCGGCGGTCGGCGATCGCCTGCAGGTCGAGCTCGACTGGCCCCGCCGGCACCTCCTGATGCGGACCCACACGGCACTGCACGCCCTGTGCGGGGTTGTCTGGCGCGATTACGGGGCCCAGGTCACCGGCGGGAACATGGAACCAGGCAGCGGCCGGATGGACTTCGAGTTCGAACGGATGAACGTGGATCTCGTCGGGGCGATCGAGACGACCGTCAACGTCGAGCTCGCCCGCAACCACGAGATCCGGGTCAACGTCCTGCCTCGCGCCGAGGCGTTCGCGATCCCCGACCTGATCCGGACCAAGATCAACCTCTTGCCACCCGGGATCCCCGACATCCGCACGATCGAGATCGTGGGCCTCGACCTGCAGGCCGACGGCGGCACCCACGTGGCAAACACCAGTGAGGTCGGACAAATCAGGGTGACCGGTTACGAATCCAAGGGCCGGATCAACAAGCGGATCCGGATCGCCCTCGTCGCCGACGTCGAGAGCTAGGCCCGCTATCGGGTTTGCCCGCCCGTGCGGGTATACTCCACGTCCGCCTCTCAGCCCACGCGATCCGCTGCGGCGCGCGCCCATCTCATCGCGGGCCCCGGCGCACACGGGCTCCGCACGAAGGAACCGCCGGAATCATGTTCGACCGCCTCCTCGGCCTTTTCTCACGGGATATCGGAATCGATCTCGGGACAGCCAACACGCTGGTCCACGTTCGAAACCGGGGAATCGTGATCAGCGAGCCGAGCGTCGTGGCGATCGAGGCGAAGACGAAGAAGGTCCTGGCCATCGGGGCCGAGGCGAAGCGGATGGTCGGCCGCACGCCGGCATCGATTATCGCGGTGCGGCCATTGCGCGATGGCGTGATCAGCGACTTCGACGTGACCGAGCAGATGATCAAGTACTTCGTCAACCGGGTCCACGACCGCGTTGGCCTGATCCCGCGACCGCGGATGCTGCTCGGCGTCCCTTCCGGCGTCACCGAAGTCGAGAAGCGCGCGGTTCGCGACGCGGCCCTCAATGCAGGTGCGCGCTGGGCCCGCCTGATTGAGGAGCCGATGGCCGCCGCGATCGGAGCCGGCCTGCCGGTCAGCGAGCCATCGGGCAGCCTGATCGTCGACATCGGCGGCGGCACGACTGAGGTGGCCGTGATCAGTCTCGGCGGCATCGTGATCGCCCGAAGCATCCGGATCGGCGGCGACGAGATGGACCAGGACATCGTCACCTTCGCCCGGCGCGAATACAACCTGTTCCTCGGCGAGCGGACGGCCGAGGACATCAAGATCGCCATCGCGTCGGCCTACCCCGGCGAGTGGGACGCGCAGCGGGTGGTCCTGCGCGGCCGCGACCTGCTGACGGGTCTGCCTCGCAGCGTCGAGGTTGGCGCCGATCAGATCCGCGAGGCGATTGAACCGTCGGTCCAGCAGATCGTCGACACGATCAAGGACACGATCGAGGAGACACCACCTGAGCTGGTCGCCGACATCATGGACCAGGGTATCGTCCTGGCCGGTGGCGGGGCGCTGCTGGCTGGCCTCGACCAGCGGATCGCGGAGGCCACCCAGATGCCCGTCCACATCGCGGACGACCCGCTCACCTGCGTGGCCCGAGGGACCGGCGTGGTCCTCGAGGAGCTGGCCACGAATCCGGCGATGCAGCGGGTCCTGGTTGCAGACACGTACGCTCGCACCCCGCGCTGACGGACACGGCCGGGGTCGCCTGCGATGACTGCTCTGCTCAACGACCGTCGGACGCGTCGGCGCTCGATCACCTACGCGGTGCTCCTGGCGACCTGCCTGGGGCTCATGGTGTTCTCCTCCAGCCCGCCCGTCCAGGAGCTCCAGAAGGGCGTTGCCTTCGCCTTCAAGCCCGTCCAGACGGCGGTCGATTCGGTCGCCCGCGGGGTGGGCTCACTGGTCGCCACGATCGGCGAGATCGACACCCTCCACCGGACCAATGACCAGCTCACCTCCGAGAACGCGACCCTCAGCGCCGAGAATGCGCGGGCCAAGGAGCTCGAGCGCGAGAATCAGATCCTCACCGGTCTCCTCCAGGTCCAGTCCGGCCTCGGCTTCCAGTCGGTTGGAGCGACCGTGATCGGGCGCGAGACCTCCGAATTCCGGCGGGTCGTGACGATCGATGTCGGCACCGACCGGGGGATCATCGTCGGCGACGTCGTGGTTGCCGACGGGGGCGCGCTGGCCGGCCGGGTGACGGCAGTCGCGGGTGGCTCGGCCACGGTCCTGCTGATCAACGACACGAGCTCGACCGTGATCGGCCAGCTTGGCTCGAACCAGGCGACCGGCTCGGTGATCGGCCAGCTCGGCGGCGTACTCGTCATGGAGGACGTTGATTCGACCGAGCGGGTCCAGATCAACGACCAGGTTGTCACCGCCGGGATCGACCTCGGCAACGGCGTCCGGTCGCCGTTCCCGAAGGGCCTCCTGATCGGCACCGTCGTCGACGTGCAGCGCGATGCAAATGCCGTGGTCCAGACCGCGTTCATCCAGCCGGCCGTCAACCTGGACAAGCTCGAATATGTCCTCGTGATCACGAACTACAAGGGCGGCCTGCCACCCGTCGATCAGCAGGCCGTGCCGTGCCCCAGCGGTGGCGCCACCCTGCCGGCGGGGGAGCAGCCCTGCGTGACTGCAAGTCCGTCACCCGCGCCCGGCCACTGACCGCTAGGCTTCCAACGATGAAGGGGATCGTTCTCGCCGGTGGGACGGCGACCCGCCTGTTCCCGCTCACGATCGTCACGAACAAGCACCTCCTGCCGATCTACGACCGGCCGATGATCTACTACCCGATCGCGACCCTGGCCGGGATGGGGATTCGCGAGGTCATGGTGATCGTCGGAGGCAAGAGCGTCGGCGACGTCGTGGAGCTGCTTGCCGACGGTTCCCACTTCGGGTTGGACCTGACCTATCGCTATCAGCACGGTGCCCTGGGCATCGCCCACGCGATTGGCCTGGCCCGGGACTTTGTCGGCGACGAGGCCTTCTGCTGCGTCCTCGGCGACAACATCCTGCTGGGCGACCCGCTGGCGGCCGTGGCCGGCGAATTCGAGGCAGGATCGTACGGCGCCGGCACGCTTCTCTATCGGGTGCCGGACCCCGAGCGCTTCGGAGTCGCCGAGCTTGGTCCGAACGGCGAGGTGGTCGGCTTCGAGGAGAAGCCGGACGTGCCCAAGAGCGACCTGATCCCGATTGGGGTCTACTTCCTGCGCGCCGATGCCTTCGACGTGATCGACCGGCTGGCCCCGTCCGGGCGGGGTGAGTTCGAGATCACCGACGTGCTCAACCATTACATCCCGAACGGCGGGCTCTACACCCGCGTCTACGGTGGCCATTGGGCCGATGCCGGGACCGTGCCATCGCTGCTGCGGGCCGCGGCGATCGCGGCCGACGACGACGCGGCTGGTCGGCTCAGCCCGGCCCCCCAGCGGCCCGGCCGATGATTGCGCCGAGACCGTGTCGATGACCCACGAGCAATTTGGGCCTGGTTCACACCTCCTCGTCACCGGCGGCGCCGGGTTCATCGGATCCTGCTTCGTCCGCGAAATCCTGGGCCGCGACGACGGGACCCGGATTACCGTCCTCGACACCCTCACCTATGCGGGCAATGAGGAGAACCTGAGGCTGGTCCTGGACGATCCCGGCCAGGCGGCCCGCTTCCGCTTCGTCCGCGGCGACATCGCCGACCCGGCCATCGTTCGCCCGCTCGTGATCGAGGCCGACGCAGTCCTGAATTTCGCGGCTGAATCTCACGTCGACCGCTCGATCCTCGATCCGGCGGCATTCCTGCGGACCGGAGTGATCGGCGTTCACGTCCTCCTCGAGGCCTGCCGCGCGGAGGCGGCCCGCCTGGCCGCGGGCGAGCGCCGGACGAGTGGCGGTGATCCTCGCCCGGCGCCGCGTTACCTCCAGGTCAGCACCGACGAGGTCTACGGCTCGGTCGAGTCCGGCCGCTCGGTCGAGACGGACGCGCTCGCGCCGCGCTCCCCGTACGCCGCGGCCAAGGCGGCCGGTGAGCTGCTGGTCCGGAGCTACGTCGTGACCTACGGCCTCGATGCCCTGGTCACCCGCGGCTCGAACACCTATGGCCCATACCACCATCCGGAGAAGCTCATCCCGCTGTTCATCACCAATGCCCTCGACGACCGTCCGCTGCCGCTTTACGGCGATGGCCTGCAGCAACGCGACTGGCTGTTCGTGACCGACCACGCCGGGGCGATCGAACACATCCTGGGTCGCGGCGTGAGCGGCGAGACATACAACATTCCAGGTTCGGCCGAGATGACCAACCGGGAGGTCGTGCGACTGCTCCTGGAGGCCCTGGGCAAGCCCTGGTCGCTCGTCCGGACGGTCGAGGATCGTCCCGGCCACGACCGGCGTTACGCCCTGGACGGCTCGAAGTTAGCTGCCCTCGGCTGGCGCAACCGGGTCGCTTTCGCCGACGGCCTGCGCCTGACCGTCGACTGGTTCCGGGCCAATGAAGCCTGGTGGCGCGCGCTCAAGGCCGGCGACTGGGACGCCTATTACGATCGCCAGTACGGCCGTCGATTGGCCGGCTCCGAACCCGCGGGACTCGCGCCCACCGGGCCCGGGCCGGGCCGGCCGGCGGGCTGACGTGCGGATTGCGGTCACCGGCGCGAGTGGCCGTCTGGGCCGGGCCATCCTCGCTGCCCTGGCTGACGCTCCATTCACCGGGATCAGCGGCCCGCTGGCCTGGAGCCGGCCGGACTATGACCTCGATGACGTCGGCGCTGCAGCGCGCCTGATCGCCCGCGACCAGCCCGAGGTGATCGTCCACGCCGCGGCCTGGACCGACGTCGATGGCTGTGCCCGGCAGCCCGAAATCGCTCAGCGGCGCAATGCCGAGGCCGTCGTCCGGCTGTCCGAGGCGGCGGCGGGCTCGGGAACCGATCTCATTCTCATCTCGACCAACGAGGTGTTCGACGGTCGTCGGACCGACGGCCTGGGCTATCGCCTGGATGATCGCCCGAACCCGATCAATACCTACGGTTCGAGCAAGCTCGCCGGCGAGGCGGCCGCCGCGACGGCCTACGCCTGGACGCCCGATGGTGCGTCTGCTCATGGCTCGTCGCCGGCCAGCGGTCCAGCTCTTGCGATCGTTCGGACCGCCTGGCTGTATGGCCCGCCTGGCAATGACTTCCCCGAGAAGATCGCCCGGGCCGGCGAACATGCCCGCGCCGCCGGCGAGTCGCTCCGGGTGGTCGGCGACGAGACCGGCTCGCCCACCTTCACTGCCGACCTGGCCGACGCGATCGTGGAGCTGATTGGCTGCGGTGAACGGTTCGCGGGGATCCACCACGTCGTCAACGGTGGAGCCGCCACTCGGGCCGCCTGGGCCCGGGCGGCCCTGGCCGGCCTGGCGATCGACGTCCCGATCATGGAGGTCCCCGGCTCGACTTGGACGCGCGCGTCAACGCCGCCGGCGTGGGCTGTTCTCGAGCCAACCCGGATGCCTTCCGGCGAGCCTCTCCGGCCGTGGACCGCGGCCCTCGCCGACTATCTCCCGGCGCTCCGCCGGCAGCTAGCCGTCCGACCTGGCGTCGGCGCCGCAGTCCGGTGATCGCCCGATGACCGCCCCGTCGCGCCCTGCCGCTTCGGTCCTGCCCGGCGTCAGGTGGGGTGCGATCGATCGGCACGGCGACCTGCGCGGGTCATTCCGCGAGCTCTGGCGCGCTTCGTCCAACCTGGATCTCAGCCCGCGCTGGACCGGCTCGCCCGACGCCCACTTCGTCCAGGCGAACCTGTCGACCTCGGCCCTCGGCGTCCTGCGCGGCCTGCACTACCATCGCCGCCAGCTGGACCATTGGATCGTCGCATCGGGCCGCGCGCTCGTGGCCCTGGTCGACGTCCGGCCGGCAGCGGCCGGGTCCGGCCCGGCCGTGGTCGAGACTCGCGAGCTGGCCGCCGAGGGAACGGTCACGATCCCCAGGGGGGTTGCCCACGGCTTCCTCGCGCTCGAGGCGCTCGAGCTGATCTACCTCGTGACGAACGAATACGACGGGTCCGACGAGCTCGGCTTCGCCTGGGATGATCCGGCCGTGGGTGTCCCCTGGCCCGCTTGCCCAACGCCCGACGGCCGCCCGATCCTGTCCGAGCGTGACCAGGCCAATCCAACGCTGGCCGGCCTGCTCGAACGGCTTCGCCGATGAGCCGGTGCACCGGCGCCCCGCAATTCGCTACGGCGGCGATCGAGGGCGCACCACCGGCGACCACCATCAACCCCACCGCAGTCCGCCCGACCGGGCTGCTCCGACCGGCACTTCGGACGATGGGCCCATTCGGGGCCGGGACCATGTCGGCATTGAGTCGGGCATCCCCATCCGGGAGTCTGGGGATGCCCTCCACCTCCGGTTCGCTGGGGCAACCACGAGCCGGTCCGCGGAAGCTCGGAGACTCCCCTTGCGCAAGCTTCTCAGTGCTCTCTCCCTCGCCTTCCTGATCGGCGTCGGGCTGGCCGTTCCGGCAGCCTCGGCTTCGAGCCTGTCGAGCGCCAAGGTCGTGATCATCGTCGGCCCGGTCGACACGTCAACGTCCTCGTACATCGCCGACGCGAACGTGGCCGCCGCCGCGGCTCGCCAGTACAGCTCGAACGTCGTCACGATCTACACGCCGCACGCGACCTGGGCCACCGTGAGCGCCGACCTGCAGGGCGCCTCGATCGTCGTCTACATGGGCCACGGGAACGGTTACACGAGTCCCTATCACAAGGTCTTCAACATCAATGCGATCCCGTCGACCGTGGATGGCCTGGGCCTGAATCCGTCGGGCAACAAGACGAATAACAGCACGACCGAGTATCACGGCGAGGCGGAGCTGGCCAAGTCGATCAAGCTCGCCCCGAACGCCGTCGTGATCCTCGCCCACCTGTGCTATTCGGCCGGGAACTCCGAACCCCAGAATCCGGCCCCAACGTTCTTCGAGGCGCGGCTGCGAGTCGACAACATGGGCGCCGGCTGGCTGAGGACCGGAGCCCGGGCCGTCATCTCCGAGGTCTACTCGTCGGGGATGGCCGGCTGGTACATCAGCCAGCTGTTCACGACCCATCAGACGATCAACGACCTGTGGCAGGGCGCTCCGACCTTCAACAACGACGTCCAGGTGTCGGCCTCCATCCGGAACGGCTGGGCAACCGTCCAGCTCGACCTCGACGCGACCATCAGCCCGACGAAGAACGAGCACTTCGGGCGGGCGATCAGTGGTGACATGACGCTACTCACTGACGCTGCGGTCCGAAGGCCAGTCCCATCGCCATACGGTCAGGTCACCCTGGCCCAGCCGGGGGCCCCGAGGGTCGCTGGGATGGGGGTCCGGCCGCGCAGCCTGAGCCTGCGCTGATCCCCGGCCGGCGCCTCCGGCCTACACTGGCCCCATGTCGTCCGATCCCCGACCCGGAACCTGGATCATCCTGCCGACGTACGACGAGGCCGAGAACCTGCCCGGCATCGCTGCGGCGATCCTAGCCGAGCTGCCCGGCGCGACGTTGCTCGTCGTGGACGACGGGTCGCCCGACGGGACGGGTCAACTGGCCGATCAGCTGGCAGTCGAGGACGAGCGGGTCCGGGTCCGCCATCGCCCGGCGAAGCAAGGTCTCGGCCGAGCGTACCTCGAGGGCTTCCGGGTTGCCATCGATGGCGGCGCTGACATCCTCGTCCAGATGGATGCGGACTGGTCGCACGACCCGGCCGACCTGCCCTCGCTGATCGACCCGATCGCCGACGGTGCAGTCGATCTGGTCATCGGCTCGCGCTACGTTCCAGGTGGCGGGGTGATCGACTGGGGACTTGCCCGGCGGGTGATCTCGCGGGGCGGCAGCCTGTTCGCACGGCTCGTGCTGGGCCTCGCCCCGCACGACCTGACCGGTGGGTTCAAGGCCTGGCGCGCCGAGACGCTCGCGGGGATCCCGTTCGACGGCATCCACGCGGGGGGCTACGTCTTCCAGATCGAAATGACCTATCGGGCGAGCCGGCTCAGGGCGCGGGTCCGGGAGGTGCCGATCACGTTCCGCGACCGGCGGGTAGGCCATTCGAAGATGTCGCGGCGGATCATCGGCGAAGCCCTGATCGTCGTCTTGCAGCTCCGCTGGGACGAGCTCCGCGGACGAGGTCCGCGCCCGATGCGCCCCGAGGCGTGACCCTCAACCGACCTCGCGGCGTCAGCCCCGACCCGCTCGGCCTGCGTGTCGTCATGGACACTCGGCCGCTGGCGGACCCAGCCCGCGGCCCGACCACCGCGATCTACCTTGGCGAATTGCTGGCCGCCTATGACGCTGAGCCGGTCGATGGCGAATCATTCACCTTCCTGGTTGGCCTCCGCAGGCCTGATCCAACCGAGGCCTTCGCCAGCCTCGACGTGGCCGCGCGCCGGCGGATGCCGCCCAGCTACCTGCTCCGCTCGGGCGCACTGTCCGTCGACCCCTTCCTGCTCCGGGGCGCGACAATCGGGGCGTCCTGGTGGGCCGAGCAGGGCGGCGCTGCCGGGGCCGTGTTCCACACCGCCGCCAATGCGATCCCGATCGGTTCGCAGCTGCCTGTGGTGGTCACCCTGCTCGATCTGGCTCCATGGGAAATGCCGAGCGTCTACCAGCGCAGTCCCGCCGCTGCCTTCGGCCAGCGCCTGCGCGGTCGGATTCTGCGCGACGCGGCGTCGGTCATCGTGGGCACCAACGCGACGGCGCGGGCCGTCCATAACCTCCTCCGAATTCGCCCCGAGCGACTCGTCGTCGTGCCGCTGGCGGCCCGCGCTGCATTCCGCCCGGCGGCGCCCGACCGGGCGCCCGGGTCCTCATCGAAGCCGGCCGGCCCAGCCCATGATCCGCGCAGCGACCGGGCACGGCTCGGCCTCCCGGAGCGCTACCTCGTGTACTCCGGTCGGTACGATGCCCGCCAGGACCTTGGCTCGCTGGTCGGGGCGCTCAGTCGCCTGGCGGCCGCCGGTCGCCCTGCCGGGCTCGCCGACCCGATCGCCTGGCCGCCGCGAATCCTGCTGATCGGTGCCTCGCCCGCTGATCGAGCCGCGCTGGCCCGGACGACGGCCCGCGAGGGGGTCGGCGAGCTCCTCGCCTACGCGCCCACGCTGGCCGTTGAGCGAGTGGCCGGGCTCGTCGCCGGGGCCCGCGCGGCAATCCTGCCATCGATCAGCGAGGCGGCCGGCTTACCGGCGATCGAGGCGCTGGCGGCCGGCACGCCGGTGATCGCCAGCGCAGTCGGCGCGCTACCCGAGATCGTGGGCGGGGCCGGCATCCTCGTCGAGCCGCGCGACTCGGATCGTCTCGCCACGGCGATTGCAACTGCCTGGACTGACGAGGACCTGTGGGTTCGACTGCGGGCCGACGCCCTGACGAGGAGCGGACCGGACCGGACGACCTGGTCCGACGTGGCCCGGGCCACCCGGGTCGTGTATACCGACGTCGGCGCGCGCCGCTCCCCCGAGGATGAGGTCACCGGCATCTGAGCGCGACATGACGATGGGTGCCGGGATCGACGACTTGCGCCGCCGACGGCTCTAGTCGGAGGGCGGACCGTTGCGGGGTGGGGCCGGGGAACCAGCGTGAACGGTGATCGGCGTTCCCCAGGTGACGACATTCACGAAGGTCTGCCCGACTGTCAGGCTCAGCTGGTGGCCGGCACCATCGAAGAAGAGGGTCGGCCCGTTCGTCGAGCGCTTCTTCCAGGTCCCCTTGATGGTATGCCCGTTCGTGGCGATCCAGGCCGGCCCGCTGCCCACGATCGTGGCCTCGAGCCGGTGTTTGTACGGTTCGTGATCGTTCAGAGGCCCGAACTTCATCCACATGATCACGACGTTCGTCGGGGCGATCCGGACCTTGGATGCGGCGTCATGCTGGGCGCCCTCGACGCTCACCGTCCGGAGGTAGGTGTTCGAGACGCGGTCGTAGTCATAGCGGATCGCGTTCTGGGGGTAGGCGAAGGTGATCCGGCCGCCGACCGGCCGGACGGACAGGGGCGCGGGGGGATTGAAGGTCCAGATCGGCTTCGGTGGCGCGCTCGCTCGAAGGAGCGTTGCCAGCCGGCGGAGCTGCGCCCCGGTCGTGTACAGGTTGTGCGGACCGACGCGGCTGGTAATCCGCCGAAATGAGCCCCCATAACGGAACTCATCGGCGTTGTAGACCAGCTGCCCGCTGCCCTGGCTGCGGAGCGTGGTCAGCGCCTGGGGCGAGCCGCCGGCGTGGACGTACAGCGCCCGCCATTCCGACGCCCAGGCGATGAAGTAGTAACGCGCGCTGCGAACCGGCCCGACGTCGGTGGGAACCGTCTCCGCGAAGATCGCCATGTAGCGCGGGATGCCGCCCTCGGCCGGGGCCTGGAAGACGATCGACGCTTCGCCCAGGCCCGATTGAGGTCGCGCTGGACTCAGGTCGTCGAGCATCACCGCGATCGGATGGAGGGCCGCCGCGGCTGGGCTAACGAGTTTGCCGGTCAGTGGCGCGGGCACGAGCACCGGGCTCGGGCTGGGCGACGGAGTCGGCGACGCCGTGGGCAGGCCCGTCGTTGCGCTGGCTGATGGTGAGTCAGACGCTGGACTACTCGACGGACTCGCCGTCGGGCCGACCAGTGCAGAGTTGATCGGTGAAGGCGTCGTCGGCGAACAGCCGACCAGCCAGACCGCACAGGCGATCGCCAGTCCGACGCGCCGACCCTGGCTGCGTCCTCGTCCCAATCTGCCCCGTCCGATCACGCGGCGGAGAATAGCCGATGCTGGGAAACGGGGCCGGACTTCGTTCCCGGCGGCGGCCGTTTCCTGGATTGGGCCCTCGAGTCGCAGTCCTGAAGGAGCCCTGGAAGCGTCCGTTTGATGTTCTGACTGCACCCACCTGCCAGGCAACGGGGGGCCGAGTCTCGGCAGCCCGAGACCGAGCCACGACCTCTTGGCCAAAGACCGGTAGGCTGATGGGACGCAGCCGGAGAAACGATCATGACCGACCAGCCAACCGCACGTCCCAGGCGGGCAGTCCGCCCAGCTTCGACCGATGCCACCGCAGCCGTGCCCAGGTCAGCCGCGAAGGCCAGGGCCAAGCCGACGACGACGGCGGCCAAGCCGGCCGCGCCGACAACGAGGATCAAGACGGGCACGTCATCCGCCCGCCGGCCTGCGTCGGCGGACACGGCCACTCGAACGGATGCGGCCACGGCAGCGGCAACCACCAGAGGCCCGGTGGCGGTGCCGGTCATCGTCGAACCGGCAGGCAACGACCGCCGGCTGACGATCCAGCAGGGTGGCATTGGTGCGGTCAGTGCCGCGGAAGTCTCCGTCTCGCAGGGCGGCATCGGTGCGCTGCAGGCGGAGCAGGTATCGGTCGAGATGGGCATGGTCGGGGCTGCCATGACCAACGAGCTTCACGTCCACCAGGGTGCGGTCGGGGCCGTCCTCGCCCGGGATGC
Source organism: Chloroflexota bacterium (assembly GCA_017881915.1). Classification (GTDB taxonomy): domain Bacteria; phylum Chloroflexota; class Limnocylindria; order Limnocylindrales; family CSP1-4; genus Palsa-1033. The sequence goes on from JADGQK010000008.1 coordinate 36,390, forward strand.
CCGGTTCGAGCAGGCTGGCGTCCGAACGCTGATTGCCAACCGCGTCCATTTCGGCCAGAACTCGGGCGCCGGATTGGTCCTGGCTGCCCACGTCGATGGCGACGTCCGGACCCTCCTCGATTGGCGCGGCGCACTGGCCTTCGGAGCCGCTGCCGGCCTCATCCTGGGCGTCCTCCGGAACCGTCGGCGCTGAGCAGGAGCCGCCCTCCGGTATACTCCGCAATCGGATGACCGGTCGGTGCGGACAGCACCGCCAGGCACCGGTCCGAGCACTGGAGTCCCGCACCCCGTGATAGATCCTGCAGCCCGGGTACATCCGTCGGCGGACCTCGAAGCAGATGTCGAGATCGGTCCCGGCACGAGCATCTGGCACCGCGCCCAGATCAGGACGGGCGCCCGAATCGGCTCGGAGTGCGTGATCGGGCGGGACGTGTTCATCGATGAAGGCGTCGTTCTGGGCAACCGGGTCAAGGTCCAGAACCTCGCCCTGATCTACCACGGCGTGAGCGTCGAAGATGGCGTGTTCATCGGCCCCAATGCGATCCTGACCAACGACCGCTACCCCCGGGCGATCACGGCCACCGGCGAGCTGGCCCGAGCCGCCGACTGGACGGTCTCGCCGATCCTCCTGCGGACCGGCTGCTCGATCGGGGCCGGCGCCGTCGTCGTGGCAGGCATCACGATCGGCAGGTTCGCCACGATCGGGGCGGGCGGGATCGTGACCCGCGACGTGGCAGACTTCGCCTTGATGGCGGGTAGCCCGGCCCACCGGATCGGCTGGGTCTGTGCGTGCGGCGCCCGACTCCTCGATTCCGAGGGGCGCAAGGCGCCGCCCGAGCCGGCTGTCTATTCGGCCGATCCCGAACTCGCCTGTCCCGTGTGCCACCGGCACTACCGTTACAACCCCGAAGCCGACACCCTGATCGAACGGGTCGGCCTGCACCAAGGAGTCCGAGCATGATCCCGATTGCCCGCCCCGATATCGGAGACGAAGAAGTTTCTGCCGTCAGCGACGTTCTCCGCTCGGGGATGCTGGCTCAGGGCAAGCGGGTCGCCGAACTTGAGGCCCGCTGGGCGGACTACTGCGGGGTGAAGCACGCGATCGCCACCAGCAACGGCACCCTGGCCCTGATGTCGATCTTCGCCGGGATCGGACTCGCGCCCGGCGACGAGGTGATCACGGTTTCGCACACGTTCGCGGCCACCGCCAACGCGATCCTGTCAACCGGGGCGATGCCCGTGTTCGTCGACATCGAGCCCGACACCTACCTGATCGACGCCGCCCGGATCGAGGCCGCGATCACGCCCCGGACCCGGGCGATCGTGCCGGTCCACCTGTTCGGCCTGGTGGCCGACATGGACATGATCACGGCCCTGGCCGACCGCCACGGCCTGGCTGTGGTCGAGGACGCCTGCCAGGCCCATGGGGCAACCTTTCGCGGGCGCCGCGCGGGGAGCTTCGGCTTCGGTGCGTTCAGCCTGTACGCGACGAAGAACATGACCACCGGTGAGGGCGGCTTCATCACCACCGACGACGACCACCTGGCCGACTGGTTCCGGCTCTACCGTAACCAGGGCATGCGCTCCCGCTACCAGTTCGAGATGCTCGGTTACAACTACCGGATGACCGACCTGAACGCTGCGATCGGGCTCGTCCAGCTGGACAAGCTCGACCGAAACACGGCTCGTCGCCGGGAGATCGCCGCGGGATACGACCGGGCCTTCGCCGACCTGCCGATCAAGACGCCGATCACGCCCGAAGGGCGGACCCACGTCTTCCACCAGTACACGCTCGACGTGGGCAGCCAACGCGATGCGATCGTGGCCGACCTGCGCGAGGCCGGTGTCGGCGCCGACGTCTACTATCCGATCCCGGTCCACCGCCAGTCGTACATCATGGAGCGCGGCCTCCACGCGGACCTGCCGCTGACCGACGCGGCGGCGGCCCGGACCCTCGCCCTGCCGATGTTCCCGGGCCTGACCCCGGCCGAACAGACGACCGTGGTCGACGCTGTTCGAGCCACAGTTCTTCGCCATGCCGGAGCAGCCGTCGAGACGGTCGCCTGATGGCCGGGGCCTGGCGGCCCGTCGGCTCGGAGCACGAGCTGCGGGTGGGATTGGCCGGGCTGGGTTCGATGGGCCGCAACCACCTTCGGGTGCTGCGGGCCCGCCCAGGCTGCCGGCTCGTGGCTGTTGCCGACCCGGTTCCCGAGGCGCTGGCCGCGGCGGTTGGCGGCGGCACCGACGCTCCGGACTCGCTCGGGTTCTCCGAACCGCTGGCGATGATCGCCGAGGCGGACCTCGACGCCGTCGTGATCGCCGCCCCGACGACCAGCCACCGGGCGCTGGCCATCGCCGCGATCGAGCGTGGCCTGGCCGTACTGATCGAGAAGCCCCTCGCCGTGAGTGTTGACGAGGGCCTCGAGATCCTCGCCGCGGCGCGCCGCAGGGGAGTGCCTGTCCAGGTCGGCCACGTCGAGCGCTTCAACCCGGCCGTCCTCGAGCTCGGACGACTCCTCGGTGAAGGCTGGCTGAGCACGATCTATGCGATCACCAGCCGGCGAGCCGGACCCTTCCCGGCCCGGATCCGTGACGTCGGGGTGACGATCGACCTGGCCACCCACGATGCCGACATCCTGTCGTGGGTGGCCGGTGAGCGCCCCGACCGGGTCTACGCCGAGCTCGCCCAGCGGATTCATGCCAGCCACGAAGACCTCCTCTTCGGCCTGCTCCGGTTTCCTTCCGGGGCAACCGGCATGCTCGATGTCAACTGGCTCACCCCGGCCAAGCGTCGCCTGCTGACCGTCGTGGGCGAAGAGGGGATGTTCGAGCTCGATTACCTGACCCAGCGGCTCACCTTCACCCGGGCCAACACTCGCGGCCCGGACCTGATTGCCGGCTATGCGCCAACCTTCGCTGGCGATGTGGTCGAGCTGCCGGTCGCCAATGGCGAGCCGCTGGCCGCCGAGCTTGACGCGTTCCTGACGGTCATCCGGGATGGCGGCCGGCCCGTCGTCGATGTCGAGGACGGCCTGTGGGCCGTCGCGATCGCAACATCCCTGCTCGAGGCCGCTGCCGGCGGCCGCCCAATTGACCTATCCGACTTCTCCGCGAGGCTACCTGTCGCATGACCACCACCAACCGACCCAGCGCTGCCGCTCCCAGCCTGCTCGGCGGCTCGATCCAGCTGCCCATCCGCCCCTGCCATCACCCGGAACCGCGGACGGTCGCGCCGTGGACCGGCGAAGCGGGCAGCGTGGGGCGAGTCACGGTCGTGGGTGCGGGCAAGATGGGCCTGCCGCTCGCGGTCCAGTTCGCCGGCCACGGCTGGGACGTGACCGCGGTCGACGTCCAGGCGTCGGTCGTTGATTCGATCAACGCCGGGCTCAACCACGTGACCGAGGAGCCGGGCCTGACCGAGGGAGTCGCGTCGGCCCACGCCGACGGTCGTCTCCGGGCAACGCTCGATGGCGCGGCCGCGGCTGCGACCGCCGATGTCGTCGTGTTGATCGTGCCGGTCATGCTCAACGACGAGCAGCAGCCCGACTACCGCTACATGGACGCCGCCGTCGCGGCGATCGCGCCGGGCGTGCACGCCGGCTCGACGATCATCTTCGAGACGACCCTGCCGGTCGGCGACACCCGGGGCCGGTTCCTGCCACGCCTGGCAGCGGTCAGCGGCCTGCGCGCCGAGCAGGACTTCTTCGTCGCCTTCTCACCCGAGCGCCTGTACAGCGGCTCGGCCCTTACGAACCTGGCCACCTATCCCAAGCTCGTCGGCGGCATCGGTCCGCAGTCAGGCGCCCGCGCGGCCGCCTTCTACGGATCTGTCCTCGACGCGGAAGTCGTCCTGATGAGCTCGGCCGAAGCTGCCGAATTCAGCAAGCTGGCCGACACGACCTATCGCGACGTGAACATCGCCCTGGCCAACGAGTTCGCCCGCTACGCCGACCGAGTGGGAGTGGATGTCCAGGAAGTGATCGCGGCCGCTAACAGCCAGCCGTACAGCCATATCCACCAACCCGGCCTGGGAGTCGGCGGTCATTGCATTCCCGTCTACCCGCACTTCCTGCTCAGCCGGGCGCCGGAGATGGAGCTGGTCGAGCTCAGTCGCCGGGTGAATGACGGTCAGATTGGGCTGGCGATCCGGACCATCCAGAAGTCCCTCGGCGGCCTCGAGGGCGTGCCGGTCCTGGTCCTGGGCCTGACCTACCGCGACGGGGTCAAGGAGCTGGCCTACTCCCGGGCGCTGCCGCTCATCGAGCGGCTCGCCTTTCACGGCGCGATCGTATCGGCGTACGACCCGCTCCTGTCCGCTGCAGAGATTGCCCGGAGCGCGGCCAACGCCTATCAGTGGGGGACGCCCAGCGATGCCCGGGCGATCATCACCCAGACGGCCGACCCGCTCTTCGGCACCCTCGACTTCGAACTCTTCCCGGCGGCCGAGGTGCTCTTCGACGGGCGCAACAGCCTGCGGTCGCTCGTCCTGCCCGGACGGGTCGGGTACCACGGTGTCGGCGTCCCTGCCGCGGCGCGCGTGCCGGCGGAGGCTGCCGCCCGCTGATGCGGATTGCCAGCGTCGTCGGGACTCGACCTCAGCTGATCAAGGCGGCGGTCCTCCAGCCGCTCCTGCGGGCCCGCCACGACGAAGTCTTCATCGACACCGGCCAGCACTACGACGAGGCCCTCGCCGGGGCGTTCGTGGGCGAGCTGGGCCTTGCCCCACCCGACTACCAGCTGGGCGTTGGGGGCGGCAGCGCGACCGAACAGACGGCCGCGATGCTCAGCCGCCTCGAACCGATCCTCGCGGCGGAGCGGCCGGAGGTCGTGATCGTCTACGGCGACACGAACTCCACCCTGGCCGGTTCGATCGCCGCCGCGCAGCTCCGCCTGCCGGTCGCCCATGTCGAGGCCGGCCTGCGCAGCTTCGATCGGCGGATGCCCGAGGAGATCAATCGGGTGATCGCCGACCACCTGGCGACCTGGGCCTTTGCGCCCACCCCGACGGCCGTCGAGAACCTGGCGGCCGAAGGACGGACCCGGGGGGTCCACCTGGTCGGCGACCTGATGCAGGACCTGGCCGCCCGCCTCAGCGCGGAAGTCCGCGACCCGGCGGTCCTGGGCCCGATCGAGCTGCGCCTGGCCGCACAGTCCGCGGGTCTCCGCCTCCGCCCCGGCAGGTACCTCTTCGCCACGGTCCATCGGGCCGAGAACCGACAACCGGCCGCGCTCCGTGCCTGGGCCGAGCTCCTCGGCGGGGTCGCGAGCGAGGCGCGGCCGGTCATCCTCGCCCTTCATCCGGGGACCGCTGCCGCCCTCGATGCGGCCGGTGTTCGCCTCGCGCCGGCGGTCCGGGTGATCGAGCCGCAGGGCTATCGGACGACGCTGGCCCTGCAGCTCCACGCGGCGGCCGTCCTGACCGATTCGGGCGGAGTGCAGCGCGAGGCCGCCTGGCTGGGTGTGCCCTGCCTGGTCCTGCGGAGCGCGACCGAATGGCTCGAGGCAGTCGCCGATTCGGGCGGCAGGATGGTCGTCGTGGGGCTCGATGCGACGCGGGCCGCCGCGGAGCTCGACCGGCTGGCACCCGCGGATCGCGCCGAGTCCATCGCCCGGGATCGCGCGACGGGCCTCCGCCTCGAGCCGGCCGGCGCGGCGGCGGCCATCGTTGCCGCCCTTGAAGAAGGAGTCGGGAGTCGGGAGTCGGCTTCGTGACTCGGGTCGTCATGTTCGTGTACAACGACTGCCGGACCGACGCGCGAGTCCTGCGCGAGGCGGCGAGTCTCACGGCCGCCGGCCATCAGGTGACGATCGTCGCTCGTCCAACCAACCCCACCGCCACGGTCGGCGACCGCGAGGAACGCGACGGGTTCGAAATCGTCCGGGTGCCGGTCCCCCAGCGCTGGCGCTTCTACTGGACCTGGCTGAGCTACCCGTGGCGGATGCGGCGCTGGTGGGCCGGCCGGGTTGAGCAGGCCTTCCATCGGCTGCCGATCGGCCTCGTCGAGCTCGCGGGCCTCGTCGGTGCGGCGCTCGTGACCATCCCCTGGGCGATCGTCCGTGCCCCGTTTTACGCGCGGGCTCGTCGCCGGCCGACGCCGCCAGGCGGGTCAACCTTCGACTGGCTCGTGCGCTGGCGCTGGGTCGTCCTCGGCTGGGCCGATCGCGCGGCCGAGGCGGCCCCCGCCGGCGACGTCTATCACGGCCACGACCTGAGCGGTCTTGAAGCGGCGGGACGGGCCAGGCGGCGGGCTGGCGGCCGGCTCGTCTACGACAGCCATGAGATCTTCCTCGAATCAGGCTCAAACGCCGACCGGCCGCGCTTCCTGAAGGCGATCCTCGAGCACAGCGAGCGGCGCTGGATTCGAGAAGCAGATGCGCTCGTGACGGTCAACCAATCGCTGGCCGCGGATCTTGGCGCTCGATATCGTCCCCGGCGGACCGTGGTCGTCCACAACTGCCCCGCCCGCTGGGAGCCGCCGATCCCGCGCCCCGACCTCATTCGTTCGACGACCGGAATCCCCGCGGATGCGCCGATCGCCCTCTACCACGGCGCCTTCTCGGCCCACCGCGGACTCGAGGAGCTCGGAGCGGCAATCCTCAGGCCCGGTCTGGAGCAGGTCCACGCGGTCTACCTGGGCTATGGCTCGCAACGGAGGATGCTCGACCAGATGGCTGTGGACCCGCGTTACGGCGGCCGGTTGCACGTCCTGGGCGCTGTTCCGCCCGAGGACCTCCTGCCATGGGTGGCATCGGCCGACGTCGGGGTGATGGCGATCCAGGCATCGACTCGGAATCACCGCCTGTCAACGCCCAACAAGCTGTTCGAGGCTCTTGCCGCCGGCCTGCCTGTCGTCGTCAGCGACTTTCCGGAGATGCACCGGATCGTCCTGGAGACAGAGTCCGGGCCCCTCGGAACGGTCTGCCGCCCGGATGCGGTCGACGATGTTGCCCGGGCCATCCGATCGATCGTGGATTTGCCACGGGCGGAGCAGGAAGCCATGCGGATGCGCTGCCTGCGGGCGGCCCACGATCGCTGGAACTGGGAGTTCGAGATCGGCGGGCTGCTCGCCCTCTATGCGGATCTCGAGCACGCTCGGTGACCGATCTGCCGGTCGTCCCCCAGCGCTGTGTTCTCGTCCTGCCATCGACGGCCGAGTTCGACTCCCGGACCTACCGGATCGCCAGCACGCTGAGCCGCCGCGGCCATGATGTCACCGTCGTGGCCCGGCTCGCCCCGGGGCTGCCGGCCAGCGAAGATCACCCGGCCGGGTACCGGATCCTCCGGGTCCCGGTCTCGGCGACGGCCGGCTTGCCACGACCGTTGCGCCGTTTGGTCGGAGCCGTCCGCCGTCACGCCCGGGCAGCCAGCTCGCCGACCGGCCAGGTCGGACCGGCGCCGGCCACGCGTTCGGCGGGGGGGATCGACCGATTGCTCGCGATCGCGCTGACCGTGCGAGCGCAGCGCCAGGCGACCCATCGGACCGCGCCGCCCGCTGACCTGGTCCACGCGATGGCGTACATGGGGATCCCGATCGGACTCGACCTGGGTCGGCGGGACGCGGCGCCGGTCATCTATGACGCCCGGGATATCTACGTGGACGCGGCGCACCTGGCCCGGCTGCCCCAACCGGCCCGTCGACTGTTCGCCCGGATCGAGGGGGGCTGGGCGCGCCGGGCGAGTCGGGTGATGACCGTGAATGTCCCGTACGCGGAGGTGATGGCCGAGCGATTTGGCGTTCCACTGCCCCTGGTCGTCATGAACTGCGCCTACCGGCGTGAGCCCGGCGGGGGCCATCCACGTCGCTTCCACGAGCGGCTCGGCCTCGATCCGGAGACTCGGGTCGTCCTCTACCAGGGCGGCTTCTCGCGCGACCGCGGGATCGAGCAGCTGATCGCCGCGCTCCCGAAGCTGCCCGACGCGGCGCTGGTCCTGCTCGGCTACGGCCCGCTCCGGGCAGAGCTCGAGGCCCGCGCGGCTGAGCCCGGGCTGGCTGGCCGGCTCCATGTGCTGCCGGCTGTCCCGCCGACCGAGCTCATCGAGTGGGTTGCCTCGGCCGACGTTGTGGCGATGCCGATCCAGCCGACGACCCTGAACCACCGGCTGACGACTCCGAACAAGCTGTTCGAAGCGATGGCGGCCGGTGTGCCCGTGATCGCGAGCGACCTGCCCGGGATGGCCGGGATCGTTCGGGAAACCGGCTGTGGCGTCCTGGTCGATCCGACTGATCCGGAGGCGATCGCCAGGGCGGCCCGGGATCTTCTCGACCTGCCGGCGGCCAGCCGCGAGGCGATCGGCCGGCGTGGGCTCGAGGCCCATCTTGCGACCTACAACTGGGAGGCACAGGCCGCGCTCCTCCTCGCCGAGTACGGCCGCCTGACGGGGCGCCCGTGGTGAGCCAGCAGGCTGCGCCTCGGCCGCCGCGCGCCGTCATCCTCGTCGCCAACCCTGCCGCGCCCTATTCGCGGGCATTGCGGATCGCCCGAACCCTGGTGGCCGCGGGCTACCGGGTCGAGATCGCGGCGGTCGCGGTGGATGACCTGCCCGAGCGCGAACCAGGGATGGGCTGGGAGCTCCGCCGGTATGGAGCCTCAGGGCCGTGGGCACGCCTCGGCGGCTCGGCCAGCCGCACCGCTTCTGGTCGGGGCCCGGCTAACACGAGATCCGGCGGCCCGGCCGGGCGGCTCCTCCGACGGGCGGTCAGCCTTGCCGGCGCACTCCGGCGCTGGATCTTCTGGCCCCACACCGTCCGCGGTTGGTGGGCCACCCTGGACCGCGAGCTCGAGCCGGCCGACCTCTACCACGCCTGTGGCAGCCTGACCGTTGCGGCCGCCCTGCGGGCCCGCCGCCGGGCGCCGGTGGGGCCGGCTGGACTTCCTGCTGGAGTCATCTATGACGCGATCGACGACGTCTTCGAGTCGAACAACGTCCTCGACATGCCCCGGCCGTTGCGCACCTGGCACGCTCGCCGGGAAGCCCGCTGGGCCCATGCGGCCGACGCGATCATCACCGTGAACGAGGCGCTCGCCGAGCGGCTCGCCGCCCGCTGGAGCCTCGCCTCAGCGCCCATCGTCGTACCCAACTACCCCGAGATTCCGGGCGCTCGTAGCGGCGCGGGCAGCGGGGACGCGCCGCCCGACCCGATCAGAGCTGAGCTCGGCCTGCCAGCGACCACCCGAGTCGTCCTGTTCCAGGGCAGGCTCGGCCCCCGGCTCGGTCTCGACGAGGCGGCCGAGGCGGTCCTGCTTGTCCCGGACGCTGCACTTGTCCTGCTCGGGTTCGGCCGCTCGTTCGAGCGCGAGCAGGCGCGCGACCGCGAGCCCCGCTTCGCCGGCCGCCACTTCACCATCCCGCCGCGTCATCCCGACGAACTCCTGGGCTGGACCGCAGGCGCGGATGTCGCGCTCGTGCCGCTCCCGCCGGTCTCGATCAACCAGCGCTTGTCGAGCCCCAACAAGTTCTGGGAGGCACTCGGCTCCGGCACACCGGTCGTCGTCCCGGCAGCGCTCAGCTACATGGCCGCGATCGTCCGAGAGCGCGACCTCGGAATCGTGGCCGCGTCGGCGGGCGCGACGGACCTCGCCGAAGCCATCTCAGCCTGCCTCGCCCAGCTCGCCACCGATCCCGGCTGGCGCGCCCGGATTCGGGCGACGGCCGGACGCTACTACAGCTGGCCGGAGGCAGCCGCCAGGTATCGCGCGGTCGTCGCGCGGCTGGCCTGATCGCGCCGATGCCTGCCCAGCGCCCCGGGCGGGACGAGCCGGCGGTCAGGACGTGCGCCGAGACGGGCCTTCGTCCGCCGGGAGTGGCGAACGATCGGCGCGGCCCCGGGATCCTCACGTCGCGGTGACGGCGTGGGCGCGCAGCGCTGCGCCCACGCCCTCGGCAAATCGAGCCGATAGAACGGCCGGGTCCTCGGCGGCGGCGATCTGATGGGCGGCCTCACGGGCTCGCGGATGCCGCAGCCGGTCGGCGTCGCGCAGGGCCGCGACCAGCGAGTCGCGCGAGCCCGGCTCGAAGGTCGTGGCCGTCTCAGGCGTGACGATGTCGGCAATCCACGGCACAGCCGGCGCGATGATCGGCACTCCGAACGTCAGGGCCAGCAGGAGAGTCGCGGAATTCAGTGTTCGCTGGTACGGCAGGACGACGACGTCCGCGGCGTGGAGGAACAGCTGGATGTCGGCCGCCGGAATCGTCCGGGCATGAAGGCTGACCCTCGGGTCGGCCGCGGCGCGCTCGAGGAAGCGGCTGGTCTCGGAGCTCCCGTCGGGCGCCCCCGCGACGACGAGCCGCCGTTGGACCGTGTCGTTGGCCACGACCTCCCAGGCATCGAGCAGGTCGGTCATGCCCTTGTACGGCTTCAGCCCGCCGATAAATGTGTAGACCCGATCGTCCGGGTCGAGGCCGAGGGCGTAACGGGCTGCGTTCCGGCTGACGATGTCTTCGTATGCGCCGCGAAAGCTCGGCAGGGGGACATGCAGGATCTTGGCCGCCGGAATCGCGTAGTACTCGGCGGCTGCCTCCACGGTCCGCGCGGCGAGGATGTGGACGATCGTCGCCCGGGCGACGATCTGACGCCGCAGCTCAGCCTCCTCGCCGGGCAAGAGGCAGTCGTGGGGCAGGACGTTGTGGACCGTCCACACGAGCCGGCCCCCGCCGGCCAGGAAACGGTCGATACGGGCGAGGAATGCCTCGGTCCGGACCCGCGCCTCCTCGGGCGTCGTCACGCTGTGGAGGACCCGATTGAGCCAGTGGAGGTGGAGGACCACATGGGTTCCCGCCTGCGCCAACGGCAGGAGCTCCTCGATATCCTCGAGATGGAAAAGTGGCAGGGGTGCGACGCCGTGCTCGAACGCCCTCGAGTAGAAGAGATCCTGGAACGGGCTGCCAGGGCTGAGTGGGTGGTATGGGAGGAGAATCGGCTCGGCGTGGCCGAGTGCGCTCAGGCTGCGAATGGCGGCAGTTGCGTCGACCAAGAGGTCGGCTCGGTCGCCGGAGCGACCGCGGATCCGGGCCGTGCGCAGGGCCGTGCCTCGGAGCTCGCGTGCCCACGGGTCGGTTGGGCGGGCCGCCAGCACCGGTTCGAGCTGGGCCAGGGCGCCGGCCGGGTCACCCCGTTCGATCGCGGCCGCGGCCCGCTGCAGTCGTCTTGTCTGGCCGTCCGTCCGGGCTGGTGGCGGGGTCGGTCGGCCGAGCGTCAGATCGCGGGCTGCCCGGACGAGCCGGATCAGGGCCTGGTCCCGGGGAGGTGGAAGGAGCGCGGCGACCCGTTGGCCGAGCCCCCGCTGCGGCTGGCCGCTGGACGTCACCGCGGGCTTGCCGGTTCGAGCCGGCCTTCACTGAGTCGGGCAGTCAAGAACGCGATCGGTCCAGTCATCGTTTTGGACTACGCCCTGAGGTGGGCAGGCCGGCCGGCACAGACCCGGCGCCGACGCCGATCGCCGCGTCAACACTGGTTCCGAGCAGCGCGGCCGCCTCCGCCAGCTTCCTGGCGCGGGTGGCCTCGGCGTGGGCCTGGTGGAGCCGAACGACCTCCGCCGGTTGACCCTCGGCCACGATGCGACCTTCCTCGATGAGCATCGCCCGGTTGCAGAACTCACTCACCCAGTTCATGTCATGGGTCACCAGGACGATGGCCTTGGCGGCCCGGGCGAGCTCGTGGACCCGGGCCATGCTCTTCTCGCGGAACACCTGGTCGCCGGTGGCCAGGACCTCATCGAGCAGGAGCACGTCCGGGTCGACGTTGGTCGCGATGGCGAACCCCAGCCGGGCCCGCATGCCGGATGAGTAGGTCTTGACCGGGGCGTCGATGAATTGACCGATGTCGGCGAACTCGATCATCCGCACCGCGCGCTCGTCCATCTCCCGGTGCGGGATGCCCATGAAGGCTCCGACGAGGGTGATGTTGTCGCGCCCGGTGAGCTCCTGGTCGAAGCCCGCGCCGAGCATCAGCAGGCTGGAGACGTGGCCCTGGACCTCGATCGAGCCCTCGGACGGGGTGATGATCCCGGCCAGCGCCTGGAGGAGCGTGCTCTTGCCTGCGCCGTTCGGGCCGATGACTGCCAGCGACTCACCCCGGACCATCCGGAAGTTGACATCCTTGAGCGCCCAGAACGCCCGATCCTTGTCACCCTTGCGCCCGAACGTGGCGAGGGTATTGCGGATGCTGTTCCGGAGGGTGTTCTTCTTCGTCAGGCGCAGGCTGTAGCGAACCCCCAGGCCCTGGACGTCGACGGCGTACCGGCTTACCCCGCTGACTTGGCGGTCCATCACAGGATCTTGGCGAAGGCGGGTTCAAGCCGCTTGAAGATCACCGTCGCGAAGACGAGAAGGACGAGGCTTCCACCCATCACGATCCCCAGCCCGACAAAGTCCGGAGGCGTGCCGTAGTAGACGACGTTCCGGTACGAGTTGAGGATCGCGTAGAACGGGTTGAGCATCATGACGTGCTCGATCGTCGGGTGCGACTTGCCCAGGCTGAGCACCGTGTCCTCGCCGTAGAGCGCCGGCGACAGGTAGAACCAGAGCCGGAGGACGTGCCGGGCGAGGTTGCCAACGTCGCGAAAGAAGACATTCAGCCCGGCCAGGATCAGCCCGAAACCGAACGAGAAGGTGAACTGGACGGCCGCGATGACCGGGATCCAAAGGAGCGTGATGTGGATCCGGTCGGGGTACATCAGGAGGAGCATCCCGCCCAGCGGGATGAGGCCGAACGCGAACTCGGTCACCCCGGTGATCATCGTGGCGGCTGGCAGGACGATCTTGGGGAACTGGAGCTGCTTGATCAGCTTGTCCTGACCGCTCACCGACGCGATCGAGTCGGTGGTGATGGTCGTGAACCACTTCCAGGGCAGGATCGCCGCGAAGATGAACAGCGGATACGCGGGCTGGCTGCGCGCGAAGATGACCGTCACGAGGAGGACATATACGGCCATCTGGAGGAGCGGGTCGAGGACCCACCAGACGTTCCCGAAGAAGGTGTCGGTGCCCTTCTTCTTGAGCTCCGCCTGGGAGAGGTAGCGAATCAGCCGCCGCCGGCCCCGGATCTCGCGGGCCGCTTCGGGGACGAGACTGAGGATCCCCTTCCTCGCCGAGGACGTGCGGTATGAAGGGGGCCGTTCCTGGGTCATGTCCATAAACGGGTGGAGCGTAGCATCTCTGCCCTGGCTAGCATGTACGGGACGTGACCGCCAACCCGCCCACGATTCCGCGCCGGCCAATCGGCATGATCGTGCATGCCTACTACGAGGAGGACCCGCGCGTCCGGCGGGAGGCCGAATCGCTCGTCGCGCGGGGGCGACGCGTGGACGTCTTCGCTCTTCGTCGGGAAGGAGACGCAGCCGAAGCCAGCATCGATGGTGTCCACGTCCATCGACTGAACGTCCAACGCCACCAGGGTGCTCGGCTCGGTACCTACTTGCGCGAGTACCTGGCCTTCCTGTTCCGGGCGGGGTGGGCCGTCACCCGGGCCCACCGCCGACGGCACTTCGCCGTGATTCAGGTCCACACGCTGCCCGACTTCCTGGTCTTCGCCGGGCTCCCGCTTCGGCTCGTCGGGGTTCCCCTGGTGATCGATCTTCATGAGGCGATGCCGGAGTTCTTCCGGATGCGCTTCCCAGGCGCTGCGAACCCGCTCGTCCATCGTCTGCTCGTCCTTCAGGAGCGCCTGTCCATTCGCACAGCCAGCGCCGTGATCACGGTCAACGATGCCCTGGCCGCTCGCCTCGTCGCGCTGGGCGTTCCCTCCGCCAAGATCACCGTCCTGCTCAATAGCCCGTCGCTGGTCCGGTTCGACCCGGCCGCATACCCCAGCCGCGCCTTCTGCGCGGATGGCACACTCCGGCTCGTCTATGCCGGCGCGCTGACCCCGACCTACGAGGTGGACGTTGCCCTCGAGGCGATCGCCCGCCTGGCCAGCGCCCGGCCGGCGCTCCCGGTGGCACTGGAGATCTACGGGCGCGGTGACGCAGAGGCGACGTTGCGTACCCGCGCCGCCGACTTGGGAATCGGCGAGCGGGTGACATTCCACGGTCGCATCCCGATCGAGGACGTCCCCGCGGCGATCGCCGCCGCCGACATTGGCCTCGCCCCCACCCGGCGCGACCCGTTCACCGATTTCTCCCTGTCGACGAAGATCTTCGAGTACGGCGCGATGGGCAAGCCGGCCGTCGCGTCGCATCTGCCACTGGTCGAACGGACGTTCCCGCCAGGCTCGGTCTTCGTCTATGAGCCGGGCGATCCGGATGCCCTCAGCGGGGCGCTCCTGGCGATCGTCGACGACCCACGGGCGCGGGACGCGGCGATCGCCCGCACCAGCCTGCGAATTCGAGAGTTGTCATGGGAGCACGAGGCGGACCGCCTGGCCGCGCTGATCGAGCGTCTCGCGCCCGACCGTCTATCCTCCTCCTCGTGAGCCTCGACACCCGCATCGCCATCATCGGCCTCGGGTACGTCGGCCTACCGCTGGCCCTTGCCTTCAGGGAAGCCGGCTTCGACGTCACCGGCGTTGACGCGAGCGCTCGCCGGGTCGACGAGCTCAACGCTGGCCGCTCGCCCATCGACGACATCGACGATGCCCGGCTCCAGCGTGGGCTGACGGCAGGCCTCCGGATCTGCTCGCCGGACGTGGCTGCGCTCGAAACCGCGGACGTCGTCTTCGTGTGCGTCCCGACGCCCATCACCCAAGCCAAGGATCCCGATCTCGGGCCGGTCCTGGGCGCCGCGATCCTGGTCCGCGAGCACCTTCGCAAGGGCCAGCTCGTGGTCCTCCAGTCGACCACATTTCCGGGGACGACCGCGGGTCCGTTCCGCACGGAGCTCGAACGATCGGGCCTGCTCGCCGGCCGCGATTTCGAGCTCGCGTTCGCCCCGGAGCGGGTCAACCCGGGTGACCCGGCGAGCGCTACCAAGATCATCCCGCGCCTCGTCGGCGGGACGACGCCGGCGGCAACGACTCGTGCAGCGGCTCTCCTCCGCCACATCAACGACAACGTGGTGGAGCTCAGCTCACCGGATGCGGCCGAGCTGGCGAAGCTGCTCGAGAATGTCTTTCGCAACGTGAACATCGCCCTCGTCAATCAGCTCGCGCTGCTGTGCGAGCGGATGGAGGTCGACGTCTGGGAGGTGATCGACGCGGCCGCCACCAAGCCGTTCGGGTTCATGCGCTTCACGCCCGGCCCCGGCGTCGGCGGCCACTGCATTCCGGTCGACCCCTACTACCTCTCGTGGCGCGCCCGGGAGTTCGACTTCGTCGACCGCTTCGTGGAGCTCGCGGGGGACATCAACCTGGCCATGCCGCGCCATGTCGTTGACCTCGTTGCGGAGGCGCTCAACGACCGCGGCCGCGCTCTCAGCGGCGCGAAGGTGGGAGTCCTGGGGGTCGCCTTCAAGCCGAACGTGCGCGACCCGCGCAACTCGCCGGCTGCCGAGATCATCGCCGGCCTGCGAGCACGGGGAGCGTCGGTCAACTTCCACGATCCGCACGTCGCGTCGTTCCGCGCCGCCGATGGTGTCGAGTCGGCCTCGGCGGACCTGCCCGACCTTCTCGCCGGCTCGGACGTCGTGGTCGTCGTAACCGCCCACGCGGCCATCGATTGGGACGCCGTCTATGCGCGGTCCGACCTCGTGGTCGACACGACCGACAGCTCGCGGGGCCGGACGATCCGTCCCCGTCAGGTCCTTCGCCTCGGGGCCGGGTGGGGCGCCCGACCCTGATCGCGGCCGTCCTCCGGCCGGCCCATCGAGGCCGGGATCAGATGTACGGTACGATGTCGCACCGCCACGGCGTGTGTCCACGATCGGGCCCGACGTGCTTCCCAGAGGATCATCGACGCGAATGACGCAACGTGCCAAACCGGCCACCCCGCGAGCTCGTCGAACGGCCAGCGAGCGTTCCAACCGGCGAACCCTCTACCTCAACATCGCTTTCCTCGCCGCGATCCTGCTGGGCACGGCGACCCTGATCGGCGCCGCTTTTGCCTCCTACGCCGGCACCCACTGGGCCGAGGTGGCCAACGTCAACGGCGTCTCGATCAATCGGGATCAGGCCCAGGCCGCGGCCAACGTCGACCTGTTCAAGCTGACCTACCAGGTTTCCCAGCTCCGCGACGACCTCGCCGCCGGCCGGATCAGCCAGGCCGACTACGACGCCCAGAACTCCACCCTGACCCAGGCACAGCAGAATGTCTCGAGCGGCGTGGTCGACGCGCTCGCGGATGACGAGCTCCAGCGGCAGCTCGCCAAGCCGTTCGGAATCAGTGCCTCGGATCAGCAGGTCGACGGCCAGCTCCAGGCTGACGCCACGATCAAGGAGTCGCGCCACGTGCTGATGCTCGCGGTCAGCCCGACCGCGACCGGCGCGACGGCCACCGACGCCGAGAAGACGATCGCCCGGCAGACGGCCGAGGCGGCGTACGGCCAGCTCCGGTCGGGCACGGCATTCGCGACGGTGGCCAAGCAGTTCTCGACCGATTCCACGGCCACGACCGGCGGGGACATCGGTTGGATCCGGCAGGCCAGTGCCAGCCAGGACGCCAACCTGGTCAGTGCCGTCTTCGAGCTTCCGGTCAACGGCCTGACCAACGTGATCGTCGGCACGGACGGCTCGTACCTGATCGGTTCGGTCATCGCGATCGCCCCCCAGACACTCGACGCCAGCTTCACCCAGCGGATCAAGGATGCCGGAGTCAGCCTGGACGCCTATCGCGCCCAGGCGCGCTCCGAGCTGATCGACCTGGCGCTCGCCGCCAGGATCACGTCGGACGCGACGACCACTGCCTCGATCCAGCGCGAGGTCAGTGAGATCAAGATCGATACGAGTTCGTACACCGGTCCCGGCCAGCAGGTCCGGGCGCGCCACATCCTGTACACGCCCGGTGACACGACGGCCAGCTCGGCCAGCCCGATCCCATCGGATGACCCCGGCTGGGCCCTGGCCCAGGCGAAGGCCGAGGCGACCTACACCAAGCTGAAGGCGCTGGCCGGCACGCCCGCCCTCGTCACCCAGTTCGAGGCGACCGCCCAGGTGGACAGCAAGGACACCGGCTCGGCAACCGACGGCGGGCTCCTGCCCTGGTTCGACGCGGGGTCCGGGCTGGATGCCGCCTTCGGCGCGGCGATCTTTGCGTCGACCGTCAAGGTCGGCGACCTCCTGCCCCCGGTCCGCAGCCAGTTCGGTTGGCACGTCATCCTGGTTGACTCGATCCGTCCGGCACCGGTCGATCGGGCCGCTGCGCTCCAGAAGCAAGCTGCCGCCGCCGGCGCGGACTTCGCAGCGCTGGCGAAGGCGAACTCGGATGGTAGCGAGGCTGCCCAGGGTGGGGCCGTCGGCTGGATCGCCCGGGACCAGGTCTCGGCCGAGCTCGAGAAGGCGGTCTTTGCCGCGCCCCTCGGCAGCGTTAGCGCTGTGGTCACCCTGTCCGACGGCCTGTACATCTTCAAGGTCACCCAGGAGCAGAGCCGCCTGCCCGATCCCACCCAGGTCACGACCCTCAAGAGCTCGGCGTTCACGAACTGGTACGCGATCCAGAAGGCGAAGGCAAGCATCACCGGCCCGGATGTCACCCAGAGCTCAGTAGCACCCTAGCGCCGCCGAATGCTCGATGCGCTGCTTGCCGAAGCCCGGCTCCGTTGGGGGCTCGACCCCTCGGCCGGGCTCCAGGTGGCAGCCGCCGAGCAGCTGATCGGTACCCCGATCGAGGCGAGCCGGCCGCTGATCATCGTGCCGCTGGCGGGGTTGCTGGGTGGCAGCGCGATGTCAGCCGCGGCAGCCGGATCGCCGGACGCTGTGGCCGGAGCGTTGCCTGGGCGGCACGGGCCGCTCGGCCGTGATCCGCTGACACTCCTGGGGCGGCTCTATCCGGGGCTGCACCCGGTCGGACGCTTCGGCGCGACCACCGAATCAACGATCGGCGAGCTGACCGACAGCGACCTGCGCTCCCCTCTCTACATCGGGCCCGTCGCCCCGGAGCTGGCCAGTGCCGGACCCTGGGCGATGCCCTGGATCAGCCAGCGGCTGCGCCTGCCCGACGGCTGTCCCTGGGACCGCGAGCAGACCCACGCCTCGCTGCGGAAGCACCTGCTCGAGGAGGCTTACGAGGTCTACGACGTGCTCGCCGACGGTCCCACGCCGGCGCTGGCCGAGGAGCTCGGCGACCTGCTCCTCCAGATCGTGCTCCATGCCCAGCTTGCGGCCGAAGCCGGGGTCTTCGACCTGGCCGACGTCCAGGCCGCCCTGGCCACCAAGATCGTCCGCCGCCACCCGCATGTGTTCGGCAGCGCCGAGGCGCGGACCGCGGCCGACGTCAACCGGCAGTGGGAACGGATCAAGGCCGACGAACGAGCGCGCGCCGCCGAGGCCGAATCCGCCGACGCAAGCCCGGCCGGCGCCGAGGCCGGCCCGAAGAGTGCCCTCGACGGGATCAGCCGATCGATGCCGGCGCTCGCGGCCAGCCAGGAGATGCAGGAACGGGCCGCCGCCCTGGGCTATGACTGGCCCTCGATCGACGGGATCCTGGCCAAGCTCCACGAGGAGCTCGGCGAGCTGCTGGCGGCCGGCTCGAACGCCGATCGCGAGGAGGAGCTGGGCGACCTGCTGATGGTCGCCGTCAACCTCGGCCGGCGCCAGGGTGTCGAGGCCGAGGCGGCGCTCCGGTTTGCGAATGACAAGTTCCGGCGCCGCTTCCGAAGCGTCGAACGCCAGGCGGCCGAGCGCGGAGTTGCCCTGCGCGACCTCGACTTCGACGGACTCGACGCCCTGTGGGCCCAGGCCAAGATCGAAGAGCACCAGGAGAAGCTGCGATGACGATCGGTAACCAGCCGGCCATGGTCCGGGCCGACGGTCGGGCGCCGACCGACCTGCGTCCGGTCACCCTCACCCTCGACGTCCTGAAGTGGGCCGAGGGCTCGTGCCGGATCCGGGTCGGCGACACGGAGGTCCTGTGCGCGGCCTCGATCGAGGACCGGGTACCGCCGCACCTGCGCGGCAAGGGCACCGGCTGGGTCACCGCGGAGTACTCGATGCTGCCCAGGGCCACGGCCGAGCGCACCCAGCGCGAGTCGGCCAGGGGCCGGATCGGGGGTCGCACCCACGAGATCCAGCGCCTGGTCGGCCGCTCGCTGCGCGGAGTCGTCGACCTGGCCCGGCTGGGCGAACGCACGATCACGATCGACTGCGACGTGCTGCAGGCCGACGGCGGCACCCGGACCGCCTCGATCACCGGCGGTTACGTGGCCCTCGCGGCGGCCCTGATCACCTACGGCATGGAGCGCACGATCAGCGGCAAGGTGGCCGCCGTCAGCGTCGGGATCGTGGGCGACCAGGCGTACCTCGACCTCGACTACTCGGAAGATTCCCGGGCCGAGGTCGACTTCAACGTCGTCGGCACGGATGCCGGTGCCTATGTCGAGCTGCAGGGGACGGCCGAGGGCAAGCCCTTCGATCGCGCCGGACTGACGAGCCTGCTCGACCTGGCTGGGACCGGCCTTGAGCGCCTCTTCGCGGCCCAGGCCGCGGCCCTGGCCCAGGTCAGGCGCTAGTCGGCGGCGGGCGCCTCGTGAAGTCCGTGCCCGGCGGGCGAGCTTGAACGACCGGCCGCGGATCGTCATCGCGACCCACTCGAAGCACAAGCTGGCCGAGCTGGCCGAGCTGCTTCGACCGGAGCACGCCGAGCTGGTCACCCTCGACGCCCTGGGGATCTCTGCCGACCCGATCGAAGACGGAGCCACGTTCGAAGCGAACGCCCGGCTCAAGGCCCGCTTCTTCGCCCGTCTGAGCGGCCTGCCCACGATCGCCGATGATTCCGGAATCGAGGTCGCCGCCCTGGACGGTGGGCCCGGGGTCCGTACCCGGCGCTACGCGGGCGAACAGGCGACCGACAGCCAGAACAACGCGAAGCTGCTGGCCGCCCTGGCCGGCCTGCCGGCGGCCGAACGAGGCGCACGCTACGTCTGCGTGCTTACCCTGGTGATCCCTGATCGGGGCGGTCCGCGCGGCGGGCTGCCGATCGCCGCACAGTCGCGAGGCACGCTCCGGGGCCGGATCGCAGGCGAGCCTCGGGGGCAGGCCGGCTTCGGCTACGACCCGATCTTCGAGCCGCTCGGCGAACCGCCCGGCGGCCGGACCCTCGGCCAGCAGACGGCCGCCGAGAAGTCTGCGATCTCGCACCGATCGCAGGCAGCCCACCGGCTGGCGTTGCGCCTGCGCGGCCTCGGCTACTGAATCCCGGGCCCGAATCCTGGGCGATGGAGCCGGGAGCCTCGCGCGGTCGTCCTTACGGGCTGCTGCTCGACTCCGCGCTCGGGCCGAGGATTGGACCCGGGCTTGCGCCGGTGCCGATCGCCGGGCGGCTGCCCGGCGCGCTGAACAGTCCGGCGGCCATCGCCCGGATCCTGGCCAGGTCGGGGATCTGGACCGAGCCATAGGGAGAGACGGTGGCGGGCTTGATCAGGGGGATCCTGACCACGACCTGGTAGATCGACTTCGGGCCGATCTCCGACGCGATGGCGGCGAGGTTGGGCAGCTGGTCCCTGGGCAGGTCGGTCTCGACATCCTTGCCCACAGCAGCGATCAGGCCCGGCAGCTGCAGGACGAGGTCGGGGCTGGCCAGTTGCTTCCGAAGGGCCAGCAGGAGGGCCTGCTGGCGGGCCTGGCGGGTGAAGTCGCTCTCGCCGAGCGGATGTCGGATCCGGGCGTACGCCAGGGCGTCGGATCCGTTGAAATGGTGCGGACCGGCGGTGACCGACCAGCCCATCCGGACGCCGTAGCCGTGGTAGGTCGGGTCGTCGAGCGCCTTGGCGACGTTGATGTCGATTCCGCCGAGCGCGTCGACGAGGTTCACGAACGAGCCAAGGTCGGCAAAGACGTAGTAGTGGACCGGAATGCCCAGGAGCAATCCGACGGTGTCCTCGAGGGCCCGCATGCCGCCGGTCGGGAAGTCCTTCGGGTGGGTCTGGGCATA
Organism: Chloroflexota bacterium; assembly: GCA_017881915.1. Lineage (GTDB taxonomy): Bacteria > Chloroflexota > Limnocylindria > Limnocylindrales > CSP1-4 > Palsa-1033. The sequence continues at coordinate 57,345 of JADGQK010000008.1, forward strand.
GCTCATCAGCGAGTTCAGCTTGGGCGCATACACCTGGCCGCCGGCCAGCGGCGTGTTCACCATGTCCCGCGGCAGGGAGACCATGCTCACCGTCCGACCGACCGGGTCGACCGACACGACCATCATCGAATCGGTCAGGGCGTGGTCTCGCCCGGCTCCCGAATCGACGCCGACCAGCAGGATGTTGATCCGGCCGCCGAAGGCCGGCAGCGGGCCACTCTGGGCGCCGGCCACGCCGCCCGCGACCGACGCACTCGAGAAGATCGAGGAGAACGCGTTCATCGCGCCCAACCCCACCGAGGCGGCGAACAGGTGCGGAACGGCGGTGACCACGAAGATCGCGGCCAGTCCCGCGGCCGCGGCGCGGCTTGGCCGCCAATCGAAGCGCTGGTCGAAGAATGCCTGGCCGGCGGCCAGGACCCGCCAGCCGAAGACCACCCCATTGACGATCAGAAGGGCGACGATCGTGCTCGGCGCAAGGGCCAGGGCGAGCAGCTGCGGAAACGGCACGAGTCGGGCGATCAGCAGCGCGATTCCGACGAGGGCGAGCGTGGGCAGGGCGAACTGCACAGCAATTCGCCAGCGCGCATTGACCAGCTGGCCGGTGCCGGGCAGGACCGACGAGAGCAGCGCGCTGAAGACCCGGCGCCGATTGCTCGGGCGATTCTCGGCCGCCACGCTCGCTCGTGCGCGGCTCCGGGCCGGATCAAGCGGGGCGGCATCGCGCTCGATCGGCCGGGCATCGCGAGTCAGCGGTCGGACGGCGGGGGGCCGCTGGCCCGCTGGGTCGCGGCTGATTCGATGGGCCTGCACGCGGGGCGCGACTCCGGCTGCGGTCTCCGACGACACCGGTCCACAACGGCCGGCCGGGGCAGAGTCTAGCAGGCCAATCGCCCGCAGGGAGAACGAACGTTCGGCCAGGACGGCGAGACAAACGCGAATCGCCCGCGGCGCAGCTGCGGGGTCGGGCAGTGCCGCGCCGGGCCGCTGGATCATCAACGCCGGGCCGCTGGATCATCGACGCTCTGCGTGGCGACGCCGGACGGTCCCAAGTTGCCTGCCAGTCACCGCCCGGCGTCGAGCGTTTAGACGGACAACCCGGCAGCGATGTAGCGCCTGGTGGCGGCGCTCTTCTGCCGCAACAGCCCCGCGCGCCTCCGCAGCAGCCTGCAGTCGCCCCGTCCAACGTGTGTTCTCAGTGCATCAAACGGCAGATTCAGGCCAGAAACCGGGGGTCAGGGGTTGTCACGACCGGCTCAGTTGCCCCGAATCCATCCCGAGCCACGCTCAGGAGAGCGTAATCCTCGTCGCCGTCCTCCGGCCGACGCGGACGACGCGTCTCGAATCCCCTCGTTTGATGTTCTGAGTGCACATGGCTGCGTTGCGGCCGAACCGGAGCACGCGCCGCGGCGCCCAGGAGGTGCCGCGGCCGGACGAGACCTACAGGATCTTCGAGAGGAAGCTCTTCGTGCGTTCCTGTTGCGGGTTCGTGAAGAAGTGCTCGGGTGTGCCTTCCTCGATGATCAGGCCCTCGTCCATCATCACCATCCGGTCGGCGACCTCGCGGGCAAAGCCCATCTCGTGGCTGACAACGATCATCGTCATCCCCTCCCGGGCGAGCTCCTTCATCACTTCGAGGACCTCGCCGATCATCTCCGGGTCGAGGGCGCTGGTCGGCTCGTCGAAGAGCATCACCGCGGGGCGCATTGCCAGCGCCCGGGCGATCGCCACCCGCTGCTGCTGGCCGCCGGACAGCTGGGCCGGATAGGCGCCCTCCTTGTGCGCCAGCCCGACCCGGGCGAGGAGCTTGCGGCCCATCTCGATCGCCTCGTCTTCGTTGACCCCGCGGACCTGGATCGGCGCCTCGATGATGTTGCCCAGGGCAGTCTTGTGTGGGAACAGGTTGAAGCGCTGGAAGACCATCCCGATCTCCTGGCGTTGGCGGGCGATGTTGCGCTCCTTGTCGGCGACGAGCTTGCCGTTCTGCTCCCGATAGCCGATCAGGTGCCCATTCACCATGATCCGGCCCTGCTGGATCTTCTCGAGATGGTTGATGCAGCGGATGAAGGTGGTCTTGCCCGAGCCCGACGGGCCGCACACGACCACCACC
>JADGQK010000042.1 GCA_017881915.1 Chloroflexota bacterium
ACCGAGCAACTGGCGATGACGGCCGGGGCACCGTCGGTGGTCGACCTGGGAGCCGTCCAGGTGGACCTGGCCGGGCACCGCCTCCTGCGCAACGGGGTCACGGTGCCACTCAAGCCGAAAGCATTCGAGCTGCTGGCCTTCCTCGTCCGCAATCCGGGCCAGGTCTTCACCCGCGACCAGCTCCTCGAACATGTCTGGGGCTACGACTACGCCGGTGAGACGCGGACCGTGGACGTCCACGTCCACTGGCTGCGCACGCGGATCGAGACGGACCCGGCCAATCCCGAGTACCTGCACACGGTCCGCGGCACGGGCTACGTCTTCCGCCGCCCGACCTGACCGGTCGGCCCGGCGCCGGTATCCTTGCCGGCATGCGCCTCAGCAAACTCTTCTTTGCCACCCTGCGTGATGATCCCGCCGACGCGGAGATGCCGTCCCATCGCCTGCTCCTGCGCGCCGGCTACGTGCGCCAGCTGGGCTCCGGGCTGTATTCGCTGCTGCCGCTCGGGTACCGGGTGACGAAGCGGGTCGAGCAGGTGATCCGCGAGGAGATGAACGCGATCGGCTGCCAGGAGCTCGAGATGCCGGTGATCCATCCGGCCGACCTCTGGCGCGAATCGGGCCGGTACGACCAGATCGGGCCGGAAATGGCCCGGTTCAAGGATCGCGGCGACCGCGACATGGTGATCGCGATGACCCACGAGGAGGTCGTCACCGATCTCCTGCGCGACATCATCCGCTCGTATCGGCAGCTGCCGGTCCGGCTCTATCACTTCCAGACGAAGTTCCGGGACGAGCCCCGTTCGCGGGGTGGCCTGATCCGGGTGCGCGAGTTCGTGATGAAGGACTCGTACAGCTGCGACCGGGACGACGAGGGCCTCGACACGAGCTACTGGGCGCACCACGGTGCCTACGTCCGGATCTTCGAGCGCCTCGGCCTCCAGGCGATCCCGGTGGCGTCGGACGTGGGGATGATGGGTGGCAGCCTGGCCCATGAGTTCATGGTCCTCAACCCGGCCGGCGAGGATCTGCTGGTCCTGTGCGACTCGTGCGGGTTCTCGGCCAATCGCCAGGTCGCGGCGGTCCGCGTGCCGGCGGGCAGCCGGGCGCCGGAATTGCCGCTGGAGGAGATCGAGACGCCCGGCACGACCACGATCGCCGAGCTGGCGACCTTTCTCGGGATCGACCCTGCGGGCACGGCCAAGGCCGCCTTCTTCATGGCGGGGGACGGCCGGCTGATCACCGCAATCGTGCGCGGGGACCGGGACGTCAACGAGACGAAGCTGAGCAATGCCGCCGGCGTCTCGGGCGGGCTGCGGCCGGCCACGATCGAGGAGATCCAGGCAGCCGGCATGGAGCCCGGCTACGGTTCGGCGGTCGGCGCCCACGATACGACCGTCGTGGTGGATGAGCTGGCGGCGGGCACGCCCAACCTCGTGGCCGGGGCGAACCGGGTGGGCTATCACCTGCGCAACGTCAACCTCGGCCGCGACTACCAGGCCAACCTGGTCACCGATATCGACAACGCCCGCGAGGGCGATGGCTGCCCCGTCTGCGGCCACCCCCTGATCCTGCGCAACGGGATCGAGGTCGGCAACATCTTCAAACTGGGGACGCGCTACAGCGCCGCCCTCGGGGCGACCTACCTGGGCGAGGACGGCCAGGCCCACCCGATCGTGATGGGCTCATATGGGATCGGCCTGGGTCGCAACGTCGCCTGCGTCGTCGAGGCCCATCACGATGAGAAGGGGATTGCCTGGCCCGATGAGGTCGCCCCCTACCCGGTCCACCTCGTCTCGATCGGGACGAACAAGGAGCCCCGGGTGGCCGAGCTTGCCGCCGAGCTGCACGACGGTGCAGCCGCTGCCGGGCCGCGCGCTGGTGCCGCGGGCTTGCCCGGTGGTCGCGAGATCCTGTGGGACGACCGGGACGAGTCGCCCGGGGTGAAGTTCACCGACGCCGAGCTGCTGGGCATGCCCTGGATCGTCACGATCAGCCCGCGCTCCCTGGCTGCGGGCGGGGTCGAGGTCACCCGACGGGCGACGGGCAAGCGCCAGGTGCTGCCGCTCGAGGACGCGCGGGCCTGGTTGATCGGGGATGGCTCCCCGCCGCCGATCGGCGACTGACGGCGGGCCCGATCAGGCGGGCTTGACCGGGGCGGTCTCCGGTGCCATCACCGGCACGCCAACTTCGGCCTGAGCTGACGCAGGTTCGGCGTCGCCCTGGTTCGCGCCGTCCTCCACGTATCCCAGCCCGGACGCGTCGAGAACGGTATCGGCCGGGAGCGGTTCGAGTTCAATCTCGCTCGCAGCTTCGGTCGCGGACATGTCCTCCTCTTCCACTTCGATCCGGCCGATCGTGAAGGCAACGTCGGGCGGGAGGCCAGCCGTGATCGTGATCTCGTTGATCCGATACGGAGAGTGCTTCTCGCGCAGCCGGCGATTCGCCTTCTCCTGAAGGGTCGTCGCCTTGATCACGATGTCGGCGAGCAGGCCGGGGTCGATCCGGTCGATCATCGAAGCTACGCCCGACTTGGCCCGCTTCAACCCACGTTGTGCGGCGTCTCTGGCGTGGGCCTGGTTCGTTGGATCGGAAACGGCGGTGGCGGCGTTGCCGACGGCATCACTTGTCGCCTTGCCCAGCTGCCCGGCAGCGACGCGCGCCTGTCCAGCCGCCGCCCGCAGCGAGTCGCCCGGATGGCCCGACCCGCCGCGGACCTGGCTCGAGGCTCGGTCGGCCGCGCCGGAAGCCCGTTCCGCGGCTTGCTCTGCCGCGTTCCGGGCACGCTCCGCCGCATGATCCGCGGCCTCTTTGGCCTTCTCGAACAGCCCCATGATCTGGCTCTCCCCACGAACCACCGGCTTGGCACGGCTCCGCAGGGAGCGGCCGCAGAGCACGGCGTGCGCATGGGCAGGATCGGTCGGGATCGGTCGCCCGTCAATGCCCTGAGCTGGACCACGTTGCACCAATGAACCGGTGCCCGTGTCGACATGAAGTGTGGATCCTGCTTACCCAGATGTTCGTGTTCCACAGCTCGAGCTGGCTGGTCTGGGCGGGTTAGCCGTCGACCTCGTCGCCTACGGCAGCTTGCGCTTCGCGCTGAACCGCGAACTCGTGGCTGATCACCGTCGACCAGGCGCAGGCCCCAGCGCTGGATGATGCGGGCTGGCTAGCCCACACCATGACCAAGTCGTGCAGGCAAGGTCCGCAGGCCATCACAGGCCCGCGAAAGCGAGCGTCGGTAGGAGCGAGACTCGCCGTGTAAGGGGGAATGCATGAAGTCCTGGGTCGGACTCGTGGTGGCGGTAGTGCTGGCTGCCTGCTCGCCCGCCCCACCGGTCGTCGTCAGTCCCTCGCCGAGCCCGATCCCGCCGACCGGATCGCCGAGCTCGGTCGTTACCGCGAGCCCGACCATCTCGCCCACCTCGGACGTCGGACCCTGGAAGGTCCTTGCGTCGTCCGACACCGCCGGCGCGGGCTGGTCCCCGGATGGACGATGGCTGCTCGTCTGGGATGCGGTGACGAACGGCACGGCCGCCCAGCGCCACATCAGCCTCGATGACGCGCAAGGCAAGGTCATCCGGACATTCCAGGGCGAACTCCCGGTCGAGCTCGAGCCGGTCTGGCTGGACGACCGCTCGTTCGTGATCGCTCGGGACGGCAAGAACTACCTCGGGACGGTCGACTCACCCGCGCTGACGCCGATCTCGCCGCCCTTCCCGGACGGCCTCCTCTCCAACCACCACGGCGTAATCACCTACGAGACGAGCGGAAACCTCGATGCCTCAGCCCGGTTCGTCGTGTGGACGCCCTCAGGCGGCGCAATGCCAGCCTGGGCGGGCGTACCGGTGGCTTGGTCGCGCGACGGCACGAAGCTCGCCGTCTGGCACTGGGTGGCCGGCACCTCCGGACCGGGAGCGGCAGGCTGGATGGAGGCACTCAGCTGGCCCGGCCTTCGATCGCTCGGTGCAATCCACCAGAGCCCGGGTTGGATCTTCGCCCTGTTCGACCCGTCGGGCCGGTACTTGTACACCAACGGCTGGGTCCTCGACCTCGTGACCGGCCAGGCAAGCGCGATGACAGGTTCGTCCGGCGCAAGTCGTGCCAACGCCCGCCTCTTTCCGTCGCTCGGCGTCGTCACCAGCCCGGACCAGGATGCCAGTGCCTCGGCGGACAACTCGACGGTCGCCCTCTGGTACATGTCGCAGCAGCGCCCGATTGTGCTGGTGCGCGGCGGGCGCCAGCGATCGATCGACGTGCCCGGCCCACTGCAGCCACCGGATCCTGCGCTGTCGCCCGACGGGACGAGCCTGGTGGTCGTCTGCGCGGTCGGTGGCGGCTTCGAGGCACTGCTGCTCACGCCGTGAGTCCGGGCAGTCACCGCGACCCGACGGAAGCGTCGTGTCGATCGCGGCGGGGTCCGCCCAAGGCACCTGCGGCGAGGTAGCCGACGGATGGCCGTATCCTTCGCTCAAGCCGCCGCAGAGTGATCGCTGCCATGGCCGTGCTGGACAATGGCCCTGATTGACCTGCGGATTATCCGCGCTGGTGGCGCGACCGGCGAGGGCCGCAGGAAGGGAACATTCGCATGAACCGAACCCAAGCCGTACACGTCATCGAGGAACTGATCGCGGCCGGGCCGATCACGGCGGCGCTGGCCCGAGCCATCACCCCGGCCCAACTCGACGCGCTGGCATCGCTGCTGGAAGACGACATCGCGCCAACCTACGTCTGCGCCGACTTGGACCTGCCGTCCGGGTCAATGTGGGGCGAGGTCAGCGCAGAGATCCAACGGAGGGGACAGATCCCGGAGGTTATCCGGGCCGCCGACTAGCCCTTCCCCGCCCGTTCACACAGAAGCGCCTCCGACCCGGCTCGGATCTGAGGCCCTCGGACGGGACGCCGAGGCACGGCTCACCCGCTTGCGCGAGCAGGGCTCGCTTACGGACGACGAGTTCGGCTAGATCTAGGCAAAACAGCGGCTGTTGGAGTAGCAGCTGCATACGTTACTGACAACCACTTTCTGAATGTTGCTCAAGCCGCGGAGGCCTACCATCGGGCGATCATTCGCAACGAAGTCCTCCCTCGCGTTGAGTACAAGAACCGGCTCTCGAGCGTCTACGCCGCGACTACGCCCGAGCACCTAGGTTCGCTCCAGGAACGGCTGGCACACAGCAACTGGTGCAGGCAACCCGGCGATCCCGGCGGTTCCGAATCCTCACCGAGGTGTTCGGGCATCCGTGATGCAGTCGACCAACAGGCCAGCGCCTGACGCCTACGCATCGATGGGAACTGGGGCTGTCGAACGCCGATGGGGCTAGGACGGTCGATCGACAAGTCGAGACGCGCCGGGTGTCTGGCGGCTCACACGATGACCAAATCGTGAGCCGAGCGCCGATAGCCTGATGCTGGCCAGAGTTCCCGATCTGGGGCCGAACCGGCCCGAGCGCGAAATGCGCGGGAAACGCGGGCTCAGAACGTGAGCCGGTCGACGCCTGGCGGCCGCCGGTGTAGCCAGCCGGCGGCTCTGTGTCGAGGTAGAGGGTACGGATCGCGCCTCTGAGGTCACCCGGATAGCCTGCACGTTGGGATCGAGCGGGATGAAGTTCCAGCCAAGCCAGCCAAGCCCTCCAGCAACCGCCGCAGCCCGATCATCAACAAGCCGTTCGACCGTTCGGATCACGGCCCTAGGACGACCTGGTCTCACGTGAGGTGACGTGGTCCGGCACGATGAGAACGTCGTGCGTCGATTGGCCTCCGTTGTCGGCTACTGCACGCAGAACTCGTTGCCCTCGGGATCGTTCATCCGAACCCAATACTCTCCTTCGCGCTCCATTGCGCCGCGTGCATCTGTCGCGCCGAGGGTCCGGAGCCGCGCCACCTCGAGATCCACGCGGCGCTTTCGCTCCTCTAGAGCGGTGCTGCGCCCGCCCGAGACATTGAGATCCATGTGCATCCGGTTCTTCGCGGTCTTGCCCTCGGGCACGCGCTGGAAGAAGATCCGAGGGCCCTTGCCGTCAGGATCGACGACCGCTGACGCGTCGTTCCAGCGTTCCTTCGGAATGCCCTGGTGTTGCAAGAACGCAGCCCAGGTATCGAAACCATCCGGTGGCGACTGGAGTCGATAGCCGAGCGCCTCGGCCCAGAATCGGGCCTCCCGGTCCGGATCCGCGGTGTCGTAGACGAGTTGGATCGACGTGGACATCGGCGTCCTCCCAGAGTCTGAGCACCAACAACGCCAAGGTACCGTAGCTCGCGCCTAGGCCGCCTAAGCGGCGAGTCATCGTCGGGTCAGCGGTCTCCTCGCCATGAGAACCCATCCGAGGAGCGTGATGCCGACGGCTATCTCGACGAGCCAGACGACGAGCGGACCCTGACCGAAGCCGACATAGACACGCCACGCGACGGGCTCAACGACGAACGGCAGCGCGATCGCAACGCCGGCGACGGTCGAGCGAGACTGCCCCCACCACCGGCCCAGGAGGCCATAGACAACACCTGCCCCGACCGCGACGGCCACCCATGGCGCGATGAACCACAGCCAATGAGAAAGGCCGGTCTCGACGAGCGTGAGCGGGGTTGTGGATCGCGGGAGACCGAGCCGATCGGGATCGAAAACAAGGAACTGGGCATAGAAACCAGCCACGCAGGCAACTTCCGCACCCATTCCGCCGATCCCGGCCCAAAGCCTCGAGCGTTGGGCCCAACCCGCACCGAACGCGAGGACTGCCCACGGAGCTGAGAAGTTGCCGACCCAGAACGTCCCGACATCGGATGGTGTCGGGAGCGACGACATGAACAACCCCAACAGCACGCCAGCCAGCGCAGACAAGGCCAACCGCATCCACGAACGGCTCACCTAGTCAAGTCTATGGCCTGGCGGTTGCCTGGATCGGCTCTGCCCTCGGCCACGAGCGGCTCATCGTGTCGCGGGTTCCACCCGTGGCCCCGGACCGTCCAGGGGCGCTTCCACGGGCGTGAACAGAAACCGCTTCGGCAGTGCGGCCCGGGTCGCCGCGAGTTGATCCTGCGTTGGCGAGAGGATGGCGGTCCCACCGGGAACCTTTGCTCGACGAATGCTCCCGGCCAGACATGCCCATCCCGTGCGCCTAGACGAGGACGTGGGCCGGGGTCGCCCGTCAATGCCCTGAGCTGAACCACGTTGCAGCAATGAACCGGACAGGAATGGACCGCCCGCAGCCGCCCGCTCGCCGGGGCTGCATGGAGCCACGCAGACGCGCATCATCGGCACGTGGACGCATCTCCGCTCCGTGTCGTCATCGCGGAGGATTCAGCGCTCATCCGCGAGGGCATCGCACGACTGGTCGAGGAGTCCGGCGGTACCGTCGTGGCGAAGGTCGGTGATGGTCCGTCGTTCGTCGACGCCGTCGTCGCCCACCGCCCCGACGTGTCGGTCGTCGACGTCCGGATGCCGCCAAGCCAACGGGATGAGGGCCTCCGGGCCGCGATCGAGGCGCGCCGGCTCGTGCCCGGCACCCCCATCCTCGTGTTGAGCCAGTACGTCGAGCGCCAATACGCCACGGAACTCCTCGCCGACCGTGCGGGCGGCGTGGGCTACCTGCTCAAGGACCGCGTCGGCGACATCCGCGAGTTCATGGATGCCCTGCGTCGGGTCGCCCGCGGCGGGACCGCGCTCGATCCCGAGGTGGTCGCCCAGCTGATGGTCCGCCGCCACGTCGACGACCCCTTGTCGGCGCTTACGCCGCGCGAGCGGGAGGTGCTGGCGGCGATGGCCGAAGGCCGCACGAACGTGGGGATCGCCGCGCTCCTGGGTATCACCGAGGGAGCCACCGAGAAGCACATCAGCAACATCTTCGGCAAGCTTGAGCTACCCGACTCCCAGAACGACCACCGGCGCGTGCTCGCCGTGCTCACGTACCTGGGCTCCTAGGTCTTCGGCAGCACCCAGCCGGTCACCGGCGTCTCCCAGGCAGCCACCGGGAACTCGGCGCGCACGAGCGTCGGCCCGCCGGCCGGGCTGGACACGGTGAAGGTCCCGTCCACGCCGGCCACCCGCCCGGCGAGCCCGGCCAACCCGCCGCCGGGCTGGACGGTCGCACCGCCGGCCCCGTCGTCGGAGACCTCGACGACCAGCCGTGAACCCTCCCTGCGACAGCGCACCTCGCAGCTCCGCGCACCGCTGTGCTTGGCCACGTTCGCGAGCGCCTCGGCGACGACGAAATACGCGGCCCGCTCGACCGCAACCGGCAGCCGCTCGCCGGGCGGCAGGTCGCTCTGGACCACCGTCGGGACGGGCCCCCGTGCCGCGATCGAGCCGAGCGCCGGCACGAGCCCGCGATCGAGCAGGATCGACGGGGCGATCCCGCGGACGAGGTTGCGCAGCTCGGCCAGGGCCTGGCGGGCCTGTTCCTGGCCGTCGAGGACGAGCTGCTTCGCCGCGGCGGGATCGGTGTCGATCCGCTCGCTCGCCAGGCCCAGGTCGATGGTCAGCATGACGAGGCGCTGCTGGGCGCCGTCATGGAGGTCGCGTTCGATCCGGTGCAGCTCGCTCGCCTCGACATCGAGGACGGCGGACCGGCTCTCCCTGAGGGTCTCGACCTGACGCCGCAGCTCGCGGCTCTCGGACGTGCACAGCAAACCGGCGACGACGCCCCGGTGGAGGGCCATGACGAGCTGCGAGAGGGACGCGGCGACCGGCAGCAGCGCGGCGCCGGCGAGGGCGCGGATCGCGACGAGCGGAGCCTCGTGGCCGGCCAGCCATCCCAGGTACGCGGGCAGGCTCGCTCCGGCCACCGTGTCGTACCAGAGGGGCATCGTGAGCAACGAAAGCGACAGGCTCCATACGGTCACGATGACGACGAACTCGATGATCGCGAGGGGGAAGTTGACCGCGACATAGAGCACGTCACGCCAGCGGTTCTCGTCGGCGAACTCGGCCCGGAGCAGCCCGACGACGCCGCCTCTGAGCGGTCGATAGGGATGGGCCAGCGGCCGGTCCGGGGCCCCGAGCGCCATGCGCGCACGTTCGATCCGGGCGACGAACCGCGAGCCCTCGATCCCCAGGACGAAGAACAGCAACCCGATGCCGATGACGATCGTGCCGGCGCCCGCGGACGTGAGCGAGACGAGGACCGCGAACGCGAACGTACCCACGAAGAGGCCAAGCCCGATCGCCGTATTGGCGTACCAGGTCGCGGGGTGGATCGGCGAGAGGAGGAATGCCCGGATCGGGTTGCGCGCCAGTCGGGCGAGCCCGAGCGGCCCCGCCCCACCTGCGGGCCCGGTCCCGGGGGCAAAGGCGATCCCCGGCGAAGCGAATGTCGCCTCGCCGGGGATCCGGGCTGACGCCAGCCCGGCCAGGATGAGGAGCAGTCCCACGACGAGGACTGCGCCCCCGATCACGACGCGGTCGGTTCGCGGCGGACGCCGGCCGCGACGAGGATGGCCCCGATCCCGACGATGAACGCGGGCCACAGGAAGCGCCCGCTGTCCGCCCAGCCCGGGAGGAGCACATCGACCAGGGCTAGCGCACCGAACAGGACCAGGATGATCCCGAACCACGTCGTCGCCCGACCGGTGCCGCGGCTCTTGTGCCGATGCTGCGATGGCATGGCATGCCAGCTGGTGGGGGAGGGAGTGGCCGCCGGGCCGGCGGTGCCGGTCGCAGCCGCACCGGTCGCAGCCGCACCGGTCGGGTCACCCACTGGAGCGCCGCCCGGCGCGAAGCCCAGCTCGGGCTCGAGCGGAACGATGAGCGCCATCGCGATGTACAGGAGCAGGCCCATGCCACCGAGGAAGATCGAGAGGAACCAGACCACCCGCACGACTGACGGATCGACCTCAAAGTACTCGGCGACGCCCGAGGCCACACCGGCCACGCGCTTGTCGTGGCGACAACGATAGAGATGGCGGTTCACTTGCATCCTCCGATCGGGTTGATCTCGACATTACCGAGATTCACGTTGACGTTGAGGTCGGCGTGGTGGGCGCTCGACACGTAGTCCGGGCTCGTCCAGTCCGCACCGTTCTGCTGCAGGCCGTTCACCGAGATCCCGCTCAGCGCACCGACGCGATGGACGTGCAGGCCGAGCCCGCTCGGAACGCACACCTGGAGCTCCCCGGCGTTGACCTCCATCGAACCGACGACGTCGGCGTTCGCCGGGAGGTGGAAGGACAGCAGGCCGGCGTTCACCGTGCCCGACAGGCTGGCCACCGTCGCCGCGGACAGGTCGACCGTCACCTGGGCCGCGTTGGCGGTGATGTCCAGGCGTCCGATCTGGGTACCGGGCAAGGTGATCTGGCTCTCCCCGGCGTTGACCTTCAGGGACAGGTCGTCGATCGCGCCGGTCGGCAGCGTGAGCCGCCAGGCGTCGCGGCCCGCATCGAACCAGTGCCAGCCGTCCGGCCTGCCGGCATCGATCGAGAGCGACCGGCCCGACGCTTCGATCGTCGGCGTGCGGCTGCCCGTGTTGCCGGCGTCGATCCGCCAGCCACTGCCCGGGGCGGTGTCGACGACGAAGTTGCCGCACCCGGTGGTCACCGAGATCCGGGCCGGGCCGTCGAACGTGCCATCACGGGTCGCGACGTTCGACGGTACCCCACCACTGCCGCAGTCGATCGCGACGCGCGGTGCGAGGACGAACGAACCGCCCAGCACCAGGCCGGGGACCGCCGCGGCGAGCATGCCCGCGGGCAGACTGAAACGCGTCCTGCGAAGGACGAGGCCGAGCCCGATCGCCAGGATGGCGAGCGGCCAGAACCGCAGGGCATCGGCGATGATCGCCGTGTCACCGTTCCGGATGTCGGCGGCAACGAGGACGCCGCCCATCGCGACGAGGAAGACCCCCCAGTAGAGAAATCGGCGGTTGACCCGCATGGCTGTTCCACCCTCCTGCCGCCGAGCGTACACAGGTCGCGACGGCATCTGACGCTCGTTCGAGCACACTTCCGGCACGCCGGCCGCCGGTCTGTCCGGTCGGTCCTGCTCGCGCCTGATGTGCCTAGGCTACGAGCGTCGACGCCCTGCGCCCAGCCTGCCACCCGGCATCTTCAGGGTGGGGTTAACCGCACCCCTGGAGCCGGCGAGCGGGTCACCGAGTGCGTTGACTGATGGGCGCCTCGCGTTCGCCAGCGATTGTTTCTCGGGGTCCCCGCAGCCGCCCGCGACGACCATTCGCACCTGCAACCCGGCGGACCGCAGCGTCGTGCGGCTCGCGTCCACGCTGACACGATGACCACCTCTTGCCAAGTCGGTGGGACCAGAGGCAGCGTTCTACCTCCGCCAAACTGACCGCGAGGAGCACAGTCGTGAGCAGCCCGAGCCGTCCGCCTTGTTCGTCGCCGGCGACGAGCCGGAGGCCAAACGCGTGGCCTTGGAACTCGCCGCCGAACTCAGGTTCCGCGCGGAGGACGCCGGCTCACTCGCGAATGCGAAACCGCTCGAGGGGATGGTCAAGGTCTGGCTGGCACTCGCCCGGCAGCACGGCCGCACTGTCGTGTTCGCAATCTCAGACGGCTAAGGCGGTCGAGTCCCGCCCGCCTTTACGCCCCAAGCTCCTGGCACCTGGCTGCCTCGAGCACTCAGCTCGCGCGGGGTGATGGGTCTGGCCTGTAGGATCAAGACCATCACCAGAATCGCGAACGGGAGACTTGAGTTTGGCGACGTCGGGCGGACCATCTGCAGAGCGCTACGTGCACGGATACGAGGAGTGGACGCGCGAGTGGATGGCGCAGCGCACCGCCACCCGTGATCTGGCGTTCCTGCTCCCGCACTTGTCGCCGGGCATGGCCATCATCGACTGCGGATGCGGGCCCGGATCGATCACGGTCGGCCTGGCCGAGATCGTGGCGCCGGGCCATGTGATCGGACTCGACATCGAACCGCGCCAGCTCGAGGCGGCACAACGTCTGGCCACGGAGCGGGCCACCCCCAACGTTCGATTCGAGCCGGGCTCCGTGTACGAGCTTCCATTTCCAGACGCAACGTTCGACGTGGCCGTCGCCCACTTCGTGCTCGAGCACGTCAGCGATCCAATGCGCGCGCTGCGCGAGATCCGCCGCGTGCTCCGTCCCGGAGGCCTGGCCGCCATCAAGGACCCGTACTACCCGGCGTTTATCTTCCGACCCCAGACGACCGAGTTGCGGGGCTTCGGCGAATTGGCGGAGAAGGTGCGCAAGCACAATGGGGCCAGCGATACGTATGCGGTCGACCTGCGCGCCTACCTCCTCGAGGCTGGCTTCGAGCGGACGGAGGCGCAGGGCGGTCTCGAAAACATCGCCGGCAATGAGGAGGCCGCGAGAGTCCTCCCGATGATGCTCCAGAATCAGGTCCGGGAACGGGCGTTCAGGGATACTGTCCTCGAGCAGGGCTGGGCGACGGAAGCCGAGCTCGACGCGATCTCCGCGGCGGCGCCGGACCTCGCCAGGCGAGACGATCTTTTCGGCTTCGTCGTGTTCGTCTCAGCCCTGGGCTGGGTAGCGAAGTAAGGGATCGAGTCGCCTTTCTGAGGGATCGGCATGATGTCTACCCGCGACCCCGCCCGATCGTCTCGATAAGGAAGCAGGCCCATCGATGGACGCGACCAGCCTGTTCTCGCGGAGCTCGTCGCGCCGCCCGTGATCCCGGGCGGCCTTGGCACTCTCACCGTCATCGTGCTGCTCTTCAGCGTGTGGCATGCGTCCTACGCATTGGGGGTTCGGCTCACCCTCGTCTTCTTCGCGATCACCGCAGTCACGTCCTGGATCTTCGAGGAGATCGGGGTGACCACGGGGCTCATCTTCGGCCCATATCACTACACTTCGATGCTCGGTCCATGGCTCGGATCGGTCCCGGTCCTCATCCCCCTCGCCTGGTTCGTGCTGGTCTACCCGAGCTACGTCGTCGCCAACCTGATCCTGGACCGATTGCCGGTCGGCACGCCTGGCGGCCGCGGCCACGTCGTTGGTCTCGTCCTGCTCGGTGCCCTGCTGATGACTGCCTCGGATCTCGTGGTTGATCCCATCCTCTCCGGCCCGAGCTTTCGTGCCTGGGTCTGGGAGACCGCTGGTCCCTACTACGGGGTCCCGCTCCAGAATTACCTCGGCTGGGTCGTGACCGCCTTCACCGTCTATCTCCTGTACCGCTCCTTGGAGCGACGCGCACGGCTCCAGCCGGCCAGGCCGCCCTCCCTCGGTCAACGCGGGATGCCCGTCCTGGACGAGGCAGCGATGAGCCGGTGATTCGAGCGTCACCGCCCCGCTGGGGAGTGCGTCTTACGAGCGGCGGCAGTGGTAGGAGGTTGATCGATGCGCGGTGTTCTGTTGGCATTCGGTCTCGGGCTGGGTCTCGTCGGATGCGGTAGCCCCAGCACCCCCGGGCCATCGTCTGGTCCCGCGTCGATCGCACCGTCATCAGCTCCCGGTGACGAGCCAAGTGCGGCTCCAAGCGCAAGCCCGAGCCACTCGCCCGTCCCGACGGCGAAACCAATCGCGGTCTGCCTCGCGACGCAGCTGGCTGCGAAGGTGACGGGCTGGCAGGGCGCGCTGGGCCACCAGATCGCTTCGGTCACGTTGACGAACACCTCGACCCACACCTGCACCGTCCAGGGCACCCCCGAGGTCGAGCTCCTGGACGCTCACGGGAACATCCTGATCGACTCCCAGACGGGCGGGGCCAGTGGCCTGCCCCATGTCGCCAAGGGCGCTCCGGCCTTCCACCTTGCCCACGGCGGCTCGGTCAAGACGCTCGTCCAGGACGACAACTACTGCCGGTCAGCGCCGGCCCTGCCGACGACGATTGCCTTCGTCCTGCCCGTGAATGCCGGCCGACTCGTCGCCGCCCGCGGACCGGGTGGCTCGGTGCCGCCGTGCTCGAGCTCGCCTGGCTCGCTTGGCTCGATCTCGATGAACGGCTGGAGGAAGTAGGGCTCGGCGGCGCCGTCCGCCTCGTCGTCCGGCGCCCAACGGCCTCAGCCGCTCGGGAGCACTCCGGCCCACGCCAGGATGATCGCGGTCAGTTGCTGAAAGGCCTCCGCCGGGAAGCCCGGCAAGGCCGCCGCGTACCTGGGGTCCAGCCCCCAGGCCCAGTCGAAGGTCCCCGCATCGAACGCATGTGATCCGCTCGGGCTGAGCCAAATCGAGGCCCCGGCTTGTCCATTGCCATTGCCTCGCAGACGGACCACCGTCGATGCCAGGACCCATGCGCCCGGTTGGGTCGAAGGCGCGTCGATCTCGCCGCCGACCAGCCCCGGGAGTTGCTCGCCTGGGGTGAGGCCCGTCGTCGGCGCGAACTGGTCGATGGCCTGTCCCAGGACCATCGCATTGAGGCCGGCAACGATCCCGCCGTAAGCCTCGCCGAAGAGGTCCCGGGCAGGACGTGGATGGGGCAACGAGGTGAACCGGGTGGTCGCCCCGTCCGGATTCCGGGCTGCGAGCGGGTCGAGCCCGGCCTCTTTGTATTCGACGATCGTGCGACCGTCCGCCCCGCCACTGTCCGACGTGAGTCGCGCCTGCCACCAGGCCGTGTTGGAACCGAAGTTGAGGAGGCTCGTGCCCGAGGCAGCCGCCTGATCGAAGGCGTCATGGATGCCGGCCGTCCAGTATTCGCTATGCCCGCTCACGATGACTGCCTTCGCTCCGGTGACGAGGGCTGGATCCGCCGCGACGTCAGCATCGCTCGCGTACGCCGGGGCGTAGCCATGATCCTCGAGCCAGACGATCAGGGGAAAGTCGAGTTGGAAGAGAAGGCCGGCCCCGTTCTCGAGGGCATACGGCCGATCGAAGCTCACGACGTAGCCGCGAGCCCGGGGTCCACCCGGCCAGCCATACAGGTCCGCTCCACCGAAGCGGTTGTAGGCCTGGTAGGTCATGGCGGGCAAGATGACCAGGAGCGGCTGGGGCGTCGCTGGTCGAACAACGAACGTGACATAGCCCTGGGCCCCGGAGGCCGCCGTCAGCTTGACCAGGTAGACCCCGCTGCGCCACGTTGCCGGGACCGCCAGCGTGGTCGACACCGGCCATCGTTCCTCAACGAGGCCCGTGGCGGGATCGGGCCGTGCCAGTGGCTCCGGGCCGACCGGCACGCTGCCGATTGAATCGACGAGCTGGGCGTCGTTTCTGCCGATGCGGAAGACATCGAGTCGCAACGCCCCGGCGAGCGAGCGGAGGTGCAGGTCCACGGCGCCACCGGCCACGATACTGGTCGTCCCGGCATAGCCTTCGACATCCGAGCTCGGATGGGCCAGCCGCCAGTCGAGCGGGCCCGCGGTCCGATCAATCGACACGGGCGGATTGCCGCGCTGATAGTGGTCCGCCAGCGTCGCGAGGCCGGGTCGGGGGCCAGGAATCGGGATGGTCCGGTCGTTCACCAGGGCCACGCTGGCGACCGGTGGAGAGATCGCCGGTCCGCCGCCGGACGGCACGGGGGGCGATCCTGCCGGCGGAGAGGTCGCCACGATGATGCCCTGGTTCGGACCGGCCGACGGCCGGGGCGAGCCGCAGGCCGCGACGAAGCAGGCAAGGATCAGCGTCGCCGAGATCGTCCGGATGGACCGAACCGAAGTCCTCCGCCGTCGTGCAGGTGGCATTCGCGAGATCATGGTGCGGCACGGTTCCAGGAACCGTGGAGTTCCGGCGTGGTTCTCTCCGTGCTGCTGTTGGTCGCCCCAATCGGTTCATCATGCGGGGCGCGACGGCGAACCATTCGCTCATGGCGTGCCGGTTCGCTGTGCGATCCTCTGTACGTGAGGCTGAGGAGCTCCCGTCGATGGCCGATTTGAGCGACGATCTGCGGCTGCTGGCCGACGGCCTCGCGGTGGGGATCATCCGGCTCGACCACGAGTTGATCGTCCGTTACGCCAACCCGGCGGCGCACCTGTTCGCCGGCCGCCAGCCCGGGATGCTGATCGGACGGAGCTTGATGGAGGCGTTCATCGACCACCGCATCGAGGAGCTGGCCGAGCTCGCCCATCGGTCCGGGGCGGCCAACAGCGAGTTGACCCTGCGCTCGGCCGACGGTCCCTCGCTCGTGGTCCGGGCCCGCCGGGCGGCCGACGGCCGGGCCACCTGGCTCACCCTCGAGGACGTCTCCGAGCTGCGCCGGCTCCAGCGGATCCGGAGCGAGTTCGTCGACAACCTGTCGCATGAGCTGCGCACCCCGTTGACGAACGTCAGCCTGCTGGCCGAAACGCTCGTCCGTGAGTCCGAGGCGGCGGGCGAACAGATCCCGGCCCGGATGCGCGATCGGATCAGCAAGATCGAGGTCGAGACCGGCCATCTCGTCCAGATGGTCAGCGAGCTGCTCGACCTGGCCAGGATCGAGTCCGGTCGCCCGATGCTGCTGCTCGACCAGGTGGACCTCGCCCGGCTGGCGGCGGCCTCGGTCGATCGGCTGCGGCTGTTCGCCGAGCGGCAGGGCGTCCAGCTCGTGGTCGAAGTGCCCGGCGCCGGCGTCCCGGCGGTGAGGGGTGCCGAGGAGCGCCTTGGCCAGGTGATCATGAACCTCGTCCACAACGCGGTGAAGTTCAGCCCGGATGGCGGGGACGTGACGATCCGGGTCGAAGAGCGCGCCCCCGATGTCGTGGTCTCAGTCGAGGACAACGGGATCGGGATCCCGCGGAGATCGCAGGATCGCGTCTTCGAGCGCTTCTACAAGGTCGACCGGGCGCGGGTACGCGGTGGTGGCACGGGCCTGGGCCTGTCGATCGCCCGGCATGTCGTACAGGGTCACGGCGGCAGGATCTGGGTCGTGTCGGAGGAGGGCCATGGCTCGACGTTCTCATTCGCCCTCCCGATCGCCGATCAGTTGGGGACCCCGGAATGACCACGCTCCACGTCGCCACCCTCAACATCCGCAACCTCGCCGATCGCTGGAGCGAGCGCCTGCCCCTCTTGCTGAGTGATTTCGCGGCACTCCAGCCGGACGTGATCGGCCTGCAGGAGGTTGTCTTCGTGCTCGAGCAGGACCGCCTGATCGGGGCTGCCGGCCCGGGTCACTATCGGGCCGCACGGGCATGGGCCGGCCGGCCGGAATACGGCAACTCGATCCTGGCCCGGGAGGCGCTGACCACCTCGAATCCGGACCGCCTGGACCTCGGCCATGATCGCGCTGCGGGACGGGTTCGGATCGCCCTCGACGGGGCCGTCCTCGAATTCGTCAATGTCCATCTCCACCACGAGGTTCCTGATGACGCGATCCGCGCTGAGCAGACCCGGTTGCTCCTCGCCTGGCTGGCGAGCGTGCCGGCGTCAGATCTCCAGATCGTGGTTGGAGATTTCAATGCCGACCCGGCCGAGCCGGCCTACGCCCGGATGACGGCGGCCGGCTTTCGCTCGGCGTATCGCGAGGCGAACGGCAGCGAGCCCGCGGTCACCTGGCCATCCGGGCTGGAGGGCCCGGCCATCGACACCGACGGCGAGCCGAGCTGCCTCGACTACATCTGGCTGCGGGGCGAGGTCCGCGCCGAGTCGGCCCGTCTGGTCTTCGACCGCCCCGCCGCGGAAGACGCCGGCCTGTACCCGAGCGACCACTTCGGGCTGAGCGCCCACCTGCGCCTCGGTGGCCCCGGATGAAGGCCGTCCCGCGGCCGCGAGCGCTGCGCCTGGCGCACCGGGGCGACCATCGGGCGCATCCCGAGAACAGCCTGGCCGGGCTGCTTGCCGCGATGGAGGTCCCAGGCTGTGACGGCCTCGAGTTCGACGTCCAGGCGTCCCTCGACGGCATCCCGGTCGTGATCCACGACGAGTCCCTGGAGCGGGTCCAGGGTGTAGCTGCGCTGGTAGCTGAGCTGACCGCGGCGCAGCTCGCGATCCATGGCGTTCCGACCCTGGCCGCCGTGCTCGAACGAATTCCTCGCCGGGCGTTTCTGGACGTCGAGCTCAAGGCGGATCTCGGGCGGTCTGTCGTCGAGGTCCTGGCGGCGGGTCGCGGCGCAGACCTTCAGCGGGCCGTCGTGTCGTCGTTCGAGGTTGCGGCGCTCGAGCGGATTCGGGGCCTGGCCCCGGCCTGGCCGTGCTGGCTGAATGCCGATCGACTCAAGTCAGGCGACGTGCGCCTCGCCCGGGAGCTCGGCTGCGTCGGGATCTCGGTCGAGTGGCACGCGATCGAACCCGCCGGTCTCGCCCGAGCCTGGGCCGTCGATCTCGAGGTCGCCGCCTGGACGGTCAGGGACCCGCGCGTCGCCCGACGCCTGGAGGCGAGCGGCGTCGTGGCGCTATGCGTCGAGGGACGTGCCTTCGCCGGCTGAACCAGGCTGCGCGACAGGTTGCTCCGCGAGTCCGGCGCGATCCTATCCTCGGGACCGTCAGGAGGAGCAACACGAATGACAGTCGAGGATTCGGCGGATCTCGTCGTCGTTGGGGCCGGCACGATCGGTGGCTGGGCCGCGACGTTTGCTGCGGAGGCCGGCCTGAAGCGGGTGGTCGTGCTGGAACGCGGCCTTGCCGGTGGTGGTGCCAGCAGCCGCGCAGCCGGGATCGTCCGGGCCCAGGGCGGCACGCCGACGACGGTGCAGCTGGGGCGCTGGACGATCGACTTCTATCGTAGTCAGCAGGCCCGCTACGGGACGGACTCGGGTTTCCGCGAGCTCGGCTACCTGATTCTCGCGGTGACCGCCCGCGACGAGCGAGAGGGGCGGGCCCGGGTCGAGATGCAACGCCGCGGCGGACTCGACGTCAGCTGGCTGGGTCAGGCCGAGGCGCGCCGCGTGAACCCGACCCTGGCCGAGACCGGTCACCGCGGCGGCAGCTACGCCGCGACCGATGGCGCGATCGATCCCCAGCGCAACGTCCAGGCGTATTCGCTGGCGATGCAGCGGACCGGGGTGCACCTCCGGGAACGGACCGCCTTCGAGGGCCTCCGCCTTCGGCGCGGCCGCGTTGTCGGCGTCGACACCGGGAATGGACCGATCGCCACCGAGCGGGTCCTGCTGACCGGTGGCCCGAGCCTGCGGTCGGTTGGCAAGCTCGCCGGACTGCGGATCGCGGCCGGCGGAGCACGTCACCAGATCGCCGTGACCGAGCCGCACCCAGCCTTCGAGGTTGAGCGCCAGCCGATGGTCTTCGACCTGGGCCGGGGCCTGTACTGGCGGCTCGAGGAAGGCGGCCTCCTGTTCGGGATGAGCAACCCGGATGAGAAGCCCGGCGTCGCCCGCGAGATCGACTGGCCCTACCTCCGCCGGATGCAGCGCCGGCTCGAGCGCATGGTGCCGGCCGCCCGTGGCCTCGGCCTGCGCAAAGCGTGGTGCGCCACGATCGACTTCACGCCTGACCACCAGCCGATCCTCGGCCCGGCGATCACGCCGGGCGGCGAGCGGATCGGGGGCGTCACGATCGCCTCGCCCGGCGGTCACGGGATGATGTGGGGTCCCGCCGTTGCGCGGGTCGCCGCCGATCTCGTCGTCCACGGCCGGACCGAGCTGATCGACGTGACCGAGCTCGGCCTCGACCGCTTCGATGCCAAGGGCCACAGCCGGCTGGCGGCGGACCCCATCGCCCTGCCGTTCCCGCTCAGCGCCGACGACGAATGAGCGATTGCGCGCGTCTGCCGAAGGTCGGCCCGCGACGGGCTGACGTTCCGGTCATCATGTGACCGTGGAGGCCCTTCGCTGGGGAATCATCGGGCCGGGCAGGATCGCGCCCCGACTTGTTCGGGCGATTGGCGCGTGCCCTCGGGGCGAGCTCGTGGCCGTCGCCAGCCGCGATCCGGATCGCGCCGCCAGCTTTGCTGCCGAGCACGGCATTGCCCGGTCGTTCGGCTCGTACGACGCCCTGCTCGCGTGGCCCGAGGTCGACGTCGTCTACATCTCGCTGCCCAACCATCTCCACGCGGGCTGGACGATCCGGGCGCTCGAGTCCGGCAAGCACGTGCTGTGCGAGAAGCCGCTCGCCCTCACGGTCAAGGACGTCGATGCGATCCGGGCCGCGTCCGACCGGTCCGGACGGATCGCCGTCGAGGCGTTCATGTACCTCCATCACCCCCAGATCCTGCGGGCGCTCGAGCTCGCACGTGACGGCGCGTTGGGACCGCTCGAGCTCGTCAATGGGACGTTCTCGTTCCTGATCGGGCACCCGGGCGACCCCCGGATCGATCCCGCGATGGGTGGTGGCTCGCTGTGGGACGTTGGCTGCTATCCCGTCAGCCTGGCCCGGCGGGTGGCCGGCGAGGAGCCGGTCCAGGTCGCCGCATTCGCCCGGTTCGACGAGCGCGGCGTGGACCGGACGTTCATCGGCCAGCTCCACTTTCCGGGCGGCCTGCTGGCCCAGTTCGACAGCGGCTTCGCTGCCCCGGACCGGGAGCGGATCGAGATCGTGGGCAGGGACGCGACCCTCGTCCTGGGCAGTCCATTCCTGCCCGCGCCAGACGGTCCGCCGCCGACGCTGACCCTGTGGCACGGCCGCGAGGCGACGACCATCGACGTCGCGTCGGTGGATCACTACCATGCGGAGGTGGAGGACCTCACGGCCGCGATCCTCGACGGCACGCCCCCACGGATCGACCTCGACTTCAGTCGCGGCAACATCGCGACCCTGGTCAAGCTCGACCGGGCTGCCCGCGCGAGCCACGGATCGACCGCAGCCTGAACGAGACCCGCCGAGCGCTTGCCCACCCTGGCGCCACACGGGCCCCTGCAACGCGGAGGAGAGGCATATGCCTGGTTCCCGACGGACGGCCATCATCGCCGCCATCGCGGCCTTTGCGGTCGTCGTGGCCGGCCTCGTCGTCGTTGTCCGGCCCTGGCAGGCGTCGAGGTGCGCGCCGGTTGCCAACCATCCCGAATGGTCGGTCGCCCGTCGCTGGGACGAGGCGCTCCTGGACGCCATCCGGCGGGCGCTCCCGAACCCGCCCCTCCACGCCCGGAATCTCTTCCACACCTCGGTCGCGATGTGGGATGCCTGGGCTGCCTACGATCCGCAGGCCGCGGGCTACATCGTCAACGAGAAGGCGACCGCGTCGGACGTGTCCGCTGCGCGGGACGAAGCGATCAGCTACGCCGCGTTTCGGGTCCTGTCGGAGCGCTACATCGGCGCGGTCGGCGGGGACCTGTCGACCGGCGAGTTCGACGACGTCATGGACTCGCTGTGCTATCCGATCACCGTGACGACGACGACGGGCGACTCGCCGGCCGCCCTCGGCAACCGGATCGGGGCCGCGCTCATCGCCTACGGCAAGACGGACGGGTCAAACGAGGCGGGCAAGTACGCCGACCCGAACTACAAGCCGGTGAACGCGCCGCTGGTCGTCAATAAGCCGGGCACGACGATGGTCGACCCCAATCGCTGGCAGCCCCTCCAGATCGAGCACATGATCTCGCAGAACGGGATCCCGGTCACGAACGGGGTCCAGGTGGCGGTCGGCCCGCAGTGGGGCGGCGTCAAGAGCTTCTCCCTGCCACCGGCGGGCCCGAAGGGCACGCCGATCGATCCGGGCCCGCAGCCGCGCCTGGGCGACCCGGCGACCGACCAGGAGTTCAAGGACCAGGCGGTCGAGGTGATCCGCGACAGCAGCCTGATGGACCCGAGCGAGGGGCTCACGATCGACATCTCGCCCGGGGCGCGCGGCAATGACACCCTGGGCACGAACGACGGTCACGGCCACGCGGTCAACCCGGCGACCGGTCAACCCTATCCGGCCGACGTAGTCAACGAAGGCGACTTCGCCCGGGTGATGGCCGAGTTCTGGGCCGATGGACCGAAGTCCGAGACGCCTCCGGGGCACTGGAACGTGCTCGCGAATCTCGTCTCCGATGAGCTCTCGCCGAACCTGAAGATCGGTGGTCAGGGCGCCAAGGTGGATCGCCTCCAGTGGGACGTGAAGCTCTATCTGGCCCTCAACGGCGCGGTCCACGACGCCGCGATCGCGGCCTGGGGCCTGAAAGGCGAGTACGACGGGGCGCGCCCGATCTCGATGATCCGGTACATGGGCGGCCTGGGCCAGTCGAGCCACCCGGCCGGGCCGTCGTACAACGCCGAGGGCCTGCCCCTCGTCTCCGGCCTGATCGAGGTCATCACCAGGGAATCGAGCGCCCCCGGACAACGCCATGCGGCGCTTGCCGGGCACGTCGGCGAGATCGCGATCAAGGCGTGGGCCGGCAATCCGACGGATCCCAAGACGCAGATCGGCGGGGTCAAGTGGATCCTCGCCAGCACCTGGGTCCCGTACCAGCTGCCGACCTTCGTGACGCCCGCCTTCCAGGGTTACCTCTCGGGGCACAGCTCGTTCAGCCGGGCCGCCGCCGAAGTGCTCACCGGGTTCACCGGCAGCGAGTACTTCCCTGGCGGAGTGAGCGGCTACACGATCAAGGCCGGCTCGCTCAAGTTCGAGAAGGGACCAACGACCGACATCCGGCTCGAGTGGGCGACCTACTACGATGCCTCCGACCAGGCCGGCCAGTCGCGCCTGTACGGCGGGATCCATGTCCAGGTTGACGATTTCAAAGGCCGGGTGATCGGTTCGCAATGCGGTCAGGCCGCCTGGGCCAAGGCGCAGCTGCTCTACGCCGGCCAGGCCACCCAGTAAGGTGAGCCGTCGGTCCGTCGCGGCCGTCGTGGTTGCTGGGGTCGTCGTGCTCGTGGCCGTCGCTGCGATCGGGGTCGGCTTGGCCGGCATCGGCCGGAGCTCGGCGGCGGGTTCATTGGGCGCGCCGCATTTCGTCGAGGAGGCGGCGGCTGCCGGGATCAGCCAGGTGTACGACGGCGGCCCGAACTTCTCGGTGGGTGGGGGAGTGGCCGTGCTCGACTGCAACGGCGACGGCAAGCCCGACCTGTACTTCGCCGGCGGCAGCGGGCCCGCCGCCCTCTACCGCAACGAGAGCCCGGTGGGGGGCGCCCTGCGCTTCAGCCAGGTCCGCGACCCGGCGACCGACCTCGTTGACGTCGTCGGCGCCTACCCGATCGACATCAACGGCGACGGCAACGTGGACCTGGTCGTGCTCCGCTTCGGCGAAACCGTCCTGCTCAGGGGCCTCGGCGACTGCCGCTTCGCGCGGGCCAACGAGGCCTGGTCGTTCGCTGCGGGCACGGCCTGGACGACCGCCTTCAGCGCGAAATGGGAGGGCGCGGCCACGTTCCCGACGCTTGCCGTCGGCCATTACCTTGCCCTCGACTCGAGCGGCTCGCCCACCACCGACTGCGCCGCCAACGAGCTGCTCCGGCAGAACGCCGCGGGCACCGGCTACAGCCCGCCCGTGGCCCTCACCCCGGGGTATTGCGCGCTGTCGATGCTGTTCAGCGACTGGGACCGCTCCGGCCGGGCGGACCTCCGGGTGAGCAACGACCGCAACTACTACGTCGACGGCCAGGAGCAGCTCTGGCGTGTCGCGCCCGGCCAGCCGCCCCGGCTGTACACGGGTGACGACGGCTGGGTGAGCATGCAGATCTTCGGCATGGGCATCGCCAGCTACGACGTCACCGGTGATGGCTATCCCGACGTGTTCCTGACCAGCCAGGCCGACAACAAGCTCCAGACACTCGCTTCGGGACCCGGCCAACCGAGCTACCGCGACATTGCCCTCAAGCGCGGCGTGACGGCTGCCCGGCCGTTCACCGGTGGCGACGTGCTGCCATCGACGGCCTGGCATCCCGAGTTCCAGGACGTGAACAACGACGGCCTCATCGACCTGTTCATCTCGAAGGGCAACGTGAACGCCCAGCCCGACTTCGCCCAGAAGGATCCCAGCGACCTGTT
>JADGQK010000099.1 GCA_017881915.1 Chloroflexota bacterium
TTCTCCCAAGCGACCGCCGCGTTCTCGGGCTCCCGGCCAAGGTAGCGCAGGAAGAACTGGCCACGCGGCTCTGAGCTCCCGGCGAGGTCCCCCGCTGCAATAGCCGCCTCGACGAGTGGTGTCAGCAGCGTCACGTCCGCCGACGTCAGGCGATGAATTCCGTCGGTCCGCATGACGGGATCGTAGTTGGTCAGCGAGGGCCGCCATGCGTCTTCGAGCGCCTGGTCGAGATCGAACGCTAGGTCCCGTCGCGCAGGTTGGCCAGAGATTCGGGCATGAAGCTGAACTGATCGAAGGTTGCCGTGCTGCCCTCTCCGGTCGGTGACTGCGCCTCGAAGCCGACGCCCGGGTCCGGGCGGCCGCCGAGGACGAAGTGGCGCACGAACCGCCACGTCACCCCGTCCAGCGACGCGTGGAACGCGTAGGTCGGGCCCGATCGCGAGATCCGCAGCCAGACGTCCGAGCCTCGGACGACAAACGAGTTGCAGTCGTCTGAGAGACCCCGGGTAACGACGGAGACGATCATCGGCTCGCCCTGGGGCGAGTACTCGAAGCAGAGCTTCGCCCATGTCTCGTCGTCGGACCAGACAATCACCACGCCGGCGTCGAACGTGCTCCGGAAATCGACCGAGACGTGGACCATCAACTGGAAGTCACCTTCGACGCGGCCCATCAAGCGCGGCGCATTGATGATCGGCTGCGGTGCAGCCGCCAGGCCGGGATCGATGAACAGGTCCGTACGCGGACCCGCCGTGATCGCGAGGGCGCCATCGGATGTGACGCTCGACGTGACGGGCGGCTCGGCCCAGCCGAGGGCGAACGGAAGTCCCGGAAGATTGATCGACTCGCCTGCGTCCATGACGTCCTCCACTGACCTGGGCCGCAAGGCTCTCATGGATACGGGCGCGCGTCCGGGGGAAACTTGGAACCGTCGAACAGCGCTCGGCCCCCGAGTGGCTCGCGCAGCTGGACCGCCACCGGCAGGCCCCAGTAGTCATAGAAGCTGCGTCCGCAGTCCCGGTTCTGGTAGTAGGAGTCCTTGATCCGCATGGTGATCGCGACCGACCACGGGGTGTAGGTGATGTCCGGCGTCAGCCACGAGCTGTTGGCGAACGGACCGGTGCTGTCGTCGTAGGGAGAACAGTACGGCCACCAATCCGTCGTGAGGTAGACGACGGTCGCCGCCTTCGCCTCGCCCAGGCTGTCCCAGCCGCGCGGGCCACCGACGGAATGGAGGTTCGCCAACTGCCAGCCGATCGGTGTGCCCTTCGGGCCGAGAAAGGACCAGGTCCCGAAGACGACGGCCGCCGTCAGGAGGACGGCCCCGACGGGCGCGAAACGACGGACTCCGACGGGCGCGAAACGACGGACCCCGACGGGCGCGATGCGATAGACGTTCCACAGCCCGACGACGATGATGAACGCGATAAAGAGCAGGACCGGGTCGTCGAGCTTCAGCACGCTGGGCATCACCATTTGCGGAGCCTCGTCCGCGGCGCGCAGGCGGCGGCAGGCGGAGTGATCACCTGGCGGAGGCCGTCGGATCGGCCGCAGGTGGCACCAGTCCGCAGTCAGGCGTAGTGCACAGGGTCAGCCCCAGCTCGGCCAGCCCTTCGGACAAGGGCGTGAACCCGAGCCATCCGCCGAAGTCGCGACTCGTGACCCCCGCCGGGATTCCCCGCACGAGGACCGCGCTGCCAGAGTCTCCGCTCCCCACCTGGATGTGCGCGGCAATCATGCACGGGAAGTAGGAGCCATCCTCGTTCGCCGGGAAGAGGTTCTGGCCCTTCTCCTCCACCGTTCCGTTCCGGTAGATGTTGCGGCCGTCGATCTCGACCGGGTCACCGGTCGCGATGTCGGCGCAGGTGAGCGGCTGCGTCCCAGGCGGGATGATCCTGTAGCCGGCCGTGCCCAGGTCCACGACGTTCAGGTGCCCCCAGGGAATGCGGTCCGGGGCGACCACCAGCTCGTTCAGGTCCGATGCCGCACAGGTGTGTCCCGGATACGGGCAGGTGGCGTCCTGGGCCGTCGGGCCAAAGACACCCTGCACCGTGGCCCGGCCCGGATCGTAGGCCACGGTTCCCTCGCCGGCGCAGTGCGGGGATGTGGTGAGCACGACCGTGTTCCCGTGCCGGGCATAGAACCCGCCGGAGCAGTATCCCGGGATCTGCTGGCCGGCCAGCACCGGTGGGTCGTACACCGGGGTGGTGCGGCGCGGCGTCGTGATGGCACTCACGATCGAGAAGGAGCCGATCCCAAGCAGCAGACCCGCCAGGGCGACGGTGAGGAGGCGTATGGCGCGGCCCCTCCTGGTCCTTGGCGCGCTCGTTCGTTGGATTCTCATACCTGATCTGTCACACGTCTGGCGTCATCGCGCAAGGACACGGACGTCACGGAGGGTGCCAGCAGGCACCGCCTCGGAGAGAGCCTGTGCGCGTCTTCGTCTGCCCGGTCGAAGGTCGCGCGATCTTCGTCTCATGCGTAGCAGCCCACGCTATGCTCATTCGCAGGAGGGTCGATGCGGACTCGAGGGCAGCGCCTGCGGCTCAACCGCGAACAGGTGACATCGGTATCGGACCCGATCAGGGCGCGTCCGCTCGGGCCGGTCGGGGCCGGGATTCATCCGCTGGCGACGTCGCTGCTCGATCTTCAGCGTCTCGCCGGGAACAGGGCCGTGGCCGCCGAAATCGGATCCTGGCGGAATGGCCGAGTCGTCTTCGGCGCGTCGAACGTCGATCTCAAAGCGCATCCCTCGGCACCACCGGATGGGGTTCGCCAGATCCGTGAGAGCCGGAACGGCGGGGGCCTGCTGGGTCGCACCATCGCCTCGATTGACCCGTCTCCGCCGTTGCTTCGAGCGGAGGCGCCGGTCAAGGTCGACCAGGGCTGGACCTGCCGGGCCATTCCCGCCCGAGCCCCCGAGCCATACCTCGAGACGTACTGGCCGACGGCCGGCCGCCATGAGATGTATCCGCATGTCTACCTCGATGTCAGCAAGGAGTGGGAGGACCGGCTCAAGGCCGGCGAGGACGAGCACGTCAGCGACCACACGCTGGGCTGGCAGGTCACGTGGGGAACCGTCAGCGAGGCGATCACCGGCCTGGCCCAGGCGCCGGGTCCGGTGCAGCCGACCGAGGATGCCGCGCGCAAGGACCTGTGGCAGCGCTTCAGTGGCGCGTTGCCGGCAGACCTTCGGCCGAATGGCGCCGAGCCGACCGACGAGGCCCAAACTGCCCAATGGGGCTTCGAGCCGTCGACCACCCTGTTCCAGCGGCTTTTCGGAGCGACGAAGGCGCGCGATCACCGGGGCTGGCACACGACCTCAAGCGAGCTCGATCATCAGACCGGAGTGGACGAGTTCCGGCACGTGACAGGAACGACGCGGATCGGCGCGGTGAGCTCCGAGGACCTCATCGGCGAGATCCGGGGCAAGGCGGCCAAGGGCCGCTAGCAGCCGGCAACCCGCCGGCGATCAGCCGGTGCCCTGCGCCCTCTCGAGGCCGTCAAGGGTGACATCGAGGCCGTACTCGAACTCGTCCCCGAAGTCGTAGCCGGGCTTCATGGCGTGTCTGACCGCCTGGTCGGTCAGCCGGGACCGTCGCCGGCGTCGGCGTCGTTGACCGCCTGCTCGTAGGTCGCCCAGCGCTGATTCACCTCGCGCAGGAGCTCCGCTGCCTCGGCTGAGCCGTCCGGGGCGGCGCGCTGGCGCCCCTGGGCCTCATGCCAGGCCCGAAAGAGCTCGACCACATTGGCCGAGGACGGCTCGACGAGATGGCCCGCCTCGTCGCCCATCGCCGCCCCCGCGAGCTGCCTGAGCCGGGTGCTGGGTTGGCCATCCTCGAGGGCCCGCCGGAGGCTCCCGGCCATCGCTTCGATGTGGCGCTCCTCGCGACCGCCCGAGTCCAACTGCGACAAGCGGATCTCCCTCGACGATGGCCTCGGCCGGCTCCTCCTGCTGCCCCCGCAGCGGCCGAGGGATCCGGATCGTAGCAAGCCACTATTAACGACGACCGTGCGCGCTGCTCCGCGATCCACGCCCAGGCCGGCGTCCACCACGGTTCGGCCAGATAGGGCCGGTGGTCACCCACGATGAAGCCGTAGAGCACCGTCCGCAGCCACCTACTCGAGGCGGTCGCACGTGTCCGTCTCCGACCCGCAGCTGATGGGCGGGTGGTGATCCCTATTTGTCCGGCACATTTGTCACTGCTGTGAACGGAACACCGGCCCCGTCACGTGTTGGCGGTGAGCGGGGTGTCAGCGAGTGCGGTGGTTGCGGCCCTCAGTTCGTGTAGTGCCTGGCGGGCACCTCGCCGAACCGTTGCCAGGACGGTCGGACGATAATCCATTCGTGATCATCCTACGTATGGAGGGATCGGCTTGGAAACGCTGAAGGACACAGTCGCTGTAGTTACCGGCGCCAGCGCCGGCATCGGTCGGGCGACTGCCCGCGAATTGTTGGGAGCCGGCGCACGGGTGGTCCTGGGGGCGCGTCGGCGGGAGCGTCTCAACGCGATCGAGGCGGAGTTCCCTGACCGGGCCGTGGCCGTCGAGATGGATGTCCGGTCGCCGGACGCCTGTCACGACCTGGTGCGCACCGCGGTCGAGCGATTCGGACGGATCGACAGCCTCATCGCAAATGCCGGGATCGGCATGTACGGCGGGATCCTCGATCAGACCGACGAGGCGCTGACAACGATGCTCGACACGAATATCGCCGGAACGATCTGGCCGATCCGGGCCGCCGTTCCGGAGATGCTAAAGACGGGCCGTGGCGACATCGTCATCGTTGCCTCGGTCGCGGGATTCCGCGGTGGAGCGGACGAGGCTGTTTATGCCGCAACGAAGTTCGCCCAGGTCGGGCTCGCCGGAGCCCTTGATCGTGAGCTCCGGGAGCAAGGGATTCGGGTGACGACGATCGGGCCGGCCGGGACGGCGACCGAGTTCGCCATGGGCACCGGGCGGACCGAGGACATGCCCGAACTGCAGACGTACCTGCAGCCGGAGGACATCGCGTTCGCGATCCGCACCGTCCTGGAGCAGCCGAGACGCCTGCGGACGCAGTACTGGACGATTTGGAGCATGGCCCAAGGAAGCTGACCACGGCCTGCCGGCAGAGTGGAAACCCGCGCGCCTTGATCTCGCTCATCGGCTGCAGAACCGGCGCCCTGCATCTGGGCGTACTGCTGAGCGTCAGGTCGGGTCCTTGCGGGGGCTGCTACCCTCGGCGCATGGCGAGAAGCGCCAGTTCCCGATCCGATCCCTGACATCGACGTGATCAATCGGTCAGCGGCCTCGGGGCGGCCCAGACGCGCCGGATCGCCGACCCTCGCCGCGGCTGAGCTGGAGCTGAGCGAGGCGGAGCTGGCGATGCTGACCGCCGAGGCTGCGCGCTTCGACCTTGCCACCCGGCGCTGAATTCAGGACTCCCGCACGAGGCTGAGGCCGGAATGACGATCCTCCCCGGAACCGAGAGACTCGAGGCGACTGCGCACTGGACCGCAGCGGTACGAGCCATGGAGAGCGCACGGCCGGACGCGCTCGTCCACGACCCGTGGGCGATGGCGCTGGCGGGACCGGCGGGCGCGGCCTGGATCGCAGAACGCTCGGCGGACAGCGTCGTGCCGATGATCCTGCGGACGCGCTACTTCGACGACTGGCTGGTCGAGGTCGTCGGGCGAGGCACGGTCGGGCAAGCGGTCCTGCCTGCGGCAGGGCTCGACACGCGCGCATTCCGCCTTGACTTGCCGGACGTCCTGCGCTGGTTCGAGATCGACCGGCCGGCCGTCCTGGGCCATAAGGCACAGGTCCTCGGTGCGGCGGGTGCCGTGCCCCGATGCCTGCGGACGACCGTCGAGGCGGACCTGCTCGCGCCCTGGAGCGAGGCGCTCGTGGCCGCCGGATTCGACCCGTCGCGGCCTTCGGCCTGGCTGCTCGAAGGGCTCCTCTTCTATCTCGACCCGCAGGCGATTGCAGCGCTGATCGACGAGCTGACCGGACTCGCCGCACCCGGCAGCGAGCTCGGCTTCGATATCGTCAATGGCGCGATGCTCACCTCTCGCTGGACCCGATCGTGGGTCGAGATGCAGGCCACCGCCGGCGCGCCCTGGATCGGGACGATCGACGACCCGGTCGGTTTCCTGGCGGCGCGCGGCTGGCAGGCGACACTCACCCAGGCCGGCCAGCCGGACGCGAGCCACGGTCGCTGGACCCTGCCGGTCCTGCCCACGACGATGCCCGACATGCCGCACAACTGGTTCGTCACGGCCATGAGAACAGCCTGACGATCGCCCGGGTGACCGGAACGAAGCGCACTGCGCGGAGGTGAGAGATGACTCGAGTCCTCGTCGTCCATCACGATCTTGACCTGGCCGGCCAGGAGGTCGATTCCCTGCGCCGCTTCGGCTACGAGGTGACCGAATGTGGCGGGCCGACCCGGAACCAGTGCCCCGTCCTTGCCGGACGGTCGTGTGATCTCGCCGAGGATGCCGATGTTCTCGTCTACGACGTCTGGGCGAGCGGCGACGCGGAGGGCTCGCAAACGCTGATCGAGAACATCCGGGACATCCACCCGGACACGCCGGTCGTCCTGACATCACCCGGGCTGGACCTCAGCTGGGAGGAGAGCACCGGGCGCCACGCCGTGACCATGCTCCGGGGCCAGCCGACGGGCGCCCGCCTTCACGAGGCGATCCAGCTCGCTCTTGCGCCACCCGCAGCCACGGAAACCTGACCAGAGCAGGTGCTCGTCGGCCACTCGGGCGTCGAGCTGCGGATCGTCGATGACGAACGGGTCAGGGACATCTCGACCGTTCGGCGCAACGCTCAGCATCGATGGCCGCGCTCGATCGGAGGGGCCACCCGACGAAGGCGGGCCTAGTATGAGATCGTCGCCGACACCCACTCGAGACGGAGCCGTGCCATGACCCAGCAGCTACCCGACGACGACGACCGCCCCGTCGCGGACGCTCCGGAGGGCGACGACAGCGGGGACCGCGACATCGTGGACGGCGATGCGGCGACGTATCTCGAAGCTCTCGTCGTCAAAACGGTCGCACCGGCGTCGCCCGCTGCGGCAGCCGAGGGGCTCCCCATTGAGCTGGTGGGCCAGCATCTCCGGCTGTCCGGGACGGTGAACATCGGCTTCCACCGCCGGCTGACCGACTTCGTCAACAACAATGAAGGGCTGATCCAGCTGCGCGATGTCACCGTCCTGCGCCGCAACGGCGATCCGACGAGGGTGACCTCGCCGAGCATCTGGGTGAACCCGGAGGAAGTGACCCTGATCGGGCAAGTGGCCGACGTCGAGGATCGCGGGCGGGCGGGACTCGAGTTCATGCAGAAGCGACTCTTCCAGCTCATCGTCGTGACGACCGGTCACACACTCACCGGCGAGGTCCACCTGAATCAGGAAGCGGTCCTGTCCGCCTTCATCGAGTCGCGCGACCCGCAGTGGATCCCGATGACCGATCTCCGGGCGCGCTCGCTGGCCGACCGACGGGTCATCTCCCGGTACGGCTTCGCCCTGCTCAACCGTCGCCACATCGTGGCCGCGACCGAGCTGCAACCGGGCATGGTCCGTGGGCGTGGCGTCCTCTAACCCCGACGAAGCAGCGCCGCTTACGGCGGCAACGATGTTCGACCGGCAGCTCCGGCCGCGCGCCAACGAACCGAGGTGGTCCAGATCGGGTTCCTTCGGCGACTTCTAGGCCTGGACCGGCCCGAGGAGCGGGTGGCGCTGCCCGTGATGGTCGCCTCGCCCCAGCCGCCGCC
>JADGQK010000100.1 GCA_017881915.1 Chloroflexota bacterium
GATCGTGTTGAACGTGTGGAAGAACTCTTCCTGCGTTCGCTCCTTGTCGGCGATGAACTGGATGTCGTCGATCAGGAGCAGGTCGATCCGCCGGTAGCGCGCTCGGAACTCGTCGATCTTGCCCTGCTGGATCGAGGTGATGAAGTCATTGGTGAACTTCTCGGAGGTGGCGTAGACGACCTTCTTGCGCGGGAACTTGGCGATCACCTGGCTGCCGATGGCATGCATCAGGTGGGTCTTGCCAAGGCCCACCCCGCCGTACAGGAAGAGTGGGTTGTAGGCATGACCGGGACGCTCGGCGACCGACAGGCTCGCGGCATGGGCCAGCCGATTGGCCGAGCCGACGATAAAGTTGGCGAAGGTGTAGCGCGGGTTCAGATTTGAGGAGCTGCCCTCGCCGCCGACACGGCCGGGCTCGAGCCGGACTTGTTGACTGGGCGCTGCCGGCCCGCTGGAGGCGTCGACCGTCGGGGCCTCGCGGATGACGAACTCGACCTGGACGCTGTAGCCCACGATCCGGGCCAGCGTCTGGAGGATCAGTGAGCGGTAGCGGGTCTCGAGCCAGTCCTTGGCGAACCCGTTCGGGACCGCGATCCGGAACAGGTTGTCGTCCACCTCGACGAGGTTCGTGTCGCGCAGCCACGTCTCGAAGTTCGCCGGAGACAGTGAGACCTGGAGCTCACCGAGAGCGGCTCGCCATACGTGCTTCGCGTCCATATGCTGACGTGACCCTGCAGCTCAGAAGAATGAATCGCCGACGCGGCGGCTGGGGGTTGAACGACGTCGGCGAAGCCAGGTAGCGGGGCCACGGACGCCGCTGCGCGGGGCCGGATTGACCGCTCCACCTGCTCCTCCGGGGGGCCTCCGAAGGTGCCCGCGAGCGTCCCGGCGTCGGGGGCTCAGGAAGAATAGCACCGGCTCCGCCGGCCTAGCAAGGCGCCGGCCGCTCGCGAAACCCGATACTCCCAGGGAGTATCCACGCAGACCGCCGCGCCGGGGAACGGCACGGGAGTGGGCGTTGGGTGCGCTGGGGCGAGTGGCGCCGAGCGTGCTTCGGGGGTGCCGCCGATGCAGGTCCCCGGCCCACTCGGAGCCCTCCGAACTGCCCAAATACCAATCCGGGTGGTGGTACGCCAGAAACGACCCCCCGAATCCCGGGCTCCGGGCACTCTGGATAGCCAGCTCCGTGCGTGAATCGGGCACGATCTGGGCGGGTCGACCCTTCGAAACCGCCGAACTTCTTGCTTAGTAGCACCCCGACTGGTATTCGAGAGGAATCGGACATCGCCGGGCAAGCGGCGTGGGCGCTCCGCCTCAGATCGCGGCCGCCCCGACCCGCGCCCGGGGAGCGGGCCCCGACCCTGTCGCCCGGCAAACGGCGGGGCGCCCGGCCTCGGATCGCGGCCGGCCGGGCCGTCAACGCGCAGCCTCGCCTCGTTTGACACTCGCGCGAAGCGGTCCATATACTCTCTCGGACGTCGACGCGCCAGGCGCTTTCGTGCGCACGGCGCGTTCGCGTGCCTTTAGGGGTCGGAAGCATCCGACTGCCGGGGGCGGGCCACGGGGCCCGATGGAGAGGATCGCGCGCAGTCTCGATGAAGCAGACCTACCAGCCAAAGAAGCGCCACCGCGCCAAGGAACACGGTTTTCGTGCCCGGATGAGGTCGACCGGCGGTCGACGGATCCTGGCCGCCCGCCGCGCTCGCGGCCGGAAGCGGCTGACGGCCTGATCGAGCGAGGCAATCACCCGCCGCGTCTCGTGATGCTCTCTCGTCCTCGGGACTTCGCAACGCTCCAGGAAACCGGGGCCGTACGGTCCCATCCCCTTCTCGTCGTACGATTTCTGCGGACGGACCTCGAGACCACCCGGTTCGGACTGGCGACCGGCCGTAAGCTCGGCGGAGCGGTCATCCGCAATCGGCTTCGCCGCCGCCTCCGTGAGGCACTCAGGGCACTGGCGCCCTCGTTCCAGCCCGGCTGGGACGTTCTGATCATCGCCCGCCCGGCGCTCGTGAACGCAACGCACGAGGACCTGACCGAGGCGGTTGAACGGCTCCTCCGCCGGGGAGGCGTCCTGGAAGGACCGAACACCGCGTGAAACGGATCGGAATCGGACTGATCAAGGTCTACCGAGTCGTGTTCGCGTGGCTGCCCTCGAGCTGCCGGTTCGAGCCCACCTGCTCGCATTACGCCGAGCAGGCCATCCAGCGCTACGGCCTGCTTCGCGGCAGCGCGATGGGCCTCCGCCGGATCGCCCGCTGCCATCCCTGGCACCCCGGCGGCTACGACCCGGTGCGCTAGGCAGGATGAGCAAGACGGTGCGACTGCAGTTCCGCCGCTTCCGCCCCTGGATCGGGCTCGCCCTGCTCCTCGTGTTCGCGGCCGTGATCCTGGCCGCCTGCACTCCGGTCGGCGGCCCGGCTGCCACGCTTGCCCCCGGCCAGACGGCGACCCCAACGCCGGTGGCGACCCTCGCGCCCGCCGCCATCCCCCTCCATCCGGCGAACCCTACCGACCCGTTCTCGCTGTTCGCCTTCCTGTTCACCCCGATCTTCCAGGCGCTGTTCATCAGCCTGGTCGCCGTCGAGCAGGCGACCGGCAGCATGGTCGTGGCGATCATCGTGGTGACCTTGCTCGTGCGGGTCCTGCTCATCCCGCTCTACCGCAAGCAAATCGTCAGCCAGAAGCGGATGCAGCTCCTGGCCCCTGAGCTCAAGGAGATCCAGCGCCGCTTCAAGGGCGACCGGGCCAAGGTCCAGGAGGCGACTCAGGCGTTCTACAAGGAGCGGGGCGTGAACCCGGCCCAGGGCTGCCTGCCCCTGATCCTCCAGTTCATGCTCCTGATCCCGATGTACTCGGTCTTCAGCTCCGGCCTCCAGAACTTCAACCCGACCGCGATGCTGCGGGTCTTCGGCGTCCAGCTGATCAACCTGAACTGCCCGACTTCACCCTCGCTCAACGCCGCAGGCCACGTCATTCCGTGCATCAACTCGGTCGTCTTCGGAGTGGACCTGAGCCAGCCGGCAGTCCTCTTCACCCTCCCGGTGATCGGGCTCGGGATCAGCATCCTGGCGATCGCCTCGGCGTTCCTCCAGCTGTTCCAGTCGCGGATGACGCTGCCGCGCCGGGATCCCAGCACCCCGGACGACCAGAACACCAAGATCCAGCGCCAGTCGATGCTCTTCCTGCCGTTCATCTCCGTCTTCTACGGCGGCTTCCTGCCGGCGGGCCTGTTCATCTACTGGATCGTGTCGACGGTCTTCTCGCTGGGACAGCAATACCTGATCATTGGCTGGGGCGGGATGTTCCCGCTCCTGGGCTGGGACCCCGCCTTCGCCCGGGCCCACAAGCCGCGCTTCCCGGTGGCCATCCCCACCGTGGATCCAGCCAAACGAGTGGCGAACTCGGTGCTCACCGTAACCGATGAACGGGCGGCAAAAGCCGCGACGACGATCCGTCCCCGTGAGCGGGGCGGCCGACAGGGCCGACGAGGGAGACGACGCTGACCATGAGTGCGTACCAGGAATTCACCGGCAAGTCCGTCGAAGAGGCGTTGAAGGCAGCCCGGGAGGCCTTCAACGTCGAGCTCAACGACCTGGACTTCGAGATCCTCACCCCCGGCAGCAGGGGTGTTCTGGGCATGGGCGCCGAATCGGCCCGAATCGTGGCAGCGCCGCGCCAGGCCCTCGGTGGCAGTGCCCCGAAGCGTGAGGCAGCCGCCGCGACGCCGATTCCGGCCGCGCCGGCTCGCGACGATCGCGCTCCCCGCGACGACCGCCCGCGCCGCGACGGCGACCGGGACCGAGGCCCGCGCCGCGACGACCGGCCGCGCGATCGCCACGATGCGCCGCGCGTCGAGACCCCTCCGGCCGAGGTGGCCCGCCCGGCGGAGGTGGCGGAGGTGGCCCGCCCGGCCGATGCCCCCCGATCCGACCGGCCGGCTCGAGACGACCGGCCGCCGCGTGGTGACCGCCCGGCCCGCAACGACCGACCACCGCGTCGCGACGGCGAGCGCGTCCGCCCAGCTGATGATCGCCCAGCGCGTCGAGCACCGGCCTCCGACCTGACCGAGCGTGAAGCGGCCGAGGTCGCCGCTGCCCGTGGCTCGGTTGCTGCCGAGCGGGCCGACCTCGAAGCTGCCGACGCCTCGCCCGAGGCGCTCGCCGCGGGCAAGGAGATCCTCGAGAACCTGATGCGCCTGATGGAGTTCGAGGTCGCCGTCGAGATCCGTGCCGGCGAGACGAGCCGGCTGAACGTGATCGGCGAGGGCGACGAGAAGGAGGCCCTCGGCGCCCTGATCGGCCGGAAGGGCGAGCGCCTTTCGGCCCTCCAGCACCTTGTCAACCTGATGCTTTCACGCCGGATGGGCGACTGGACCCGTGTCCTGGTCGATGTCGAGGACTACCGCGGTCGGCGCGAACGCCAGCTCGTGGAGATCGCCCGTCGAGCGGCCGAGCGCGTCGGCGAGACCGGCAAGATGCTCCAGCTCGAGCCGATGTCGGCCCTCGAGCGACGCTGGATCCATATTGCCCTGCGCGACAACCCCGATGTCGCGACCCAGTCGATTGGCGAGGAGCCCAATCGGAGGGTGATCGTCCTGCCCCGCGCCTGAACGTCACGGGCGAACCATTTCGTTCGTCGAGACGTACCCCGGTCCACAGGACCACTGCCGGAATGGCGGGGCTTGAAACGGCTGGTAGGATGACCCACGCACATGACTACGACCACCGAAACTGAAGTACCCGCGGCACTCGAGTCGGCCAATCCCCGGCGGTGGCCGCGCGTCCTCATCGCCTTCGTGGTCGGCCTTGGGCTGGCCCTCGTCCTGGCCGGTGGGGGCGTGTTCGCCTACGAGCAGGCGCACGCGGGCAAGATCGGGGCGGGCGTTCACGCCGGCTCGGTCGACCTGTCGGGCCTGACCCGGGAGCAGGCTGCGGCACGCCTCACCGCCGCCTACGCTGCGCTCAGCCAGGGTCAGCTCTCACTGAGCCTGCCCGACGGCGCCACCAAGGTCAGCTATGCGGATCTCGGCCGGCGCCTCGATGTCAACGCCATGCTCGATGCCGCCCTCGCCGTCGGGCGATCGGGCAATCCAATCACCCGGGTCGGAGATGAGATCCGGACGGCCCTGCGTGGGACGACCGTCGCGCCCGTCGTCACATTCGATCAGGCCACCCTCAGCGCCACCATCGCCCGGCTGGCGGCCTCGGTCGCAACCCGTCCCGTGAACGCTTCGGTCAGGACCAGCGCGGCCGGCTTCGTCGCCACGACGTCGAGCGATGGCCGGAACCTCGTGACCGATGCACTGACCCGCCAGGTCATGGTCGCCCTCGGCCCGGTCGGTGCACCTGCCCAGCAGACGATCGACATCTCTACCGACCTGAGCTCCGTCGCCCCGGCGATCAATGCGGCGCAGGCGAACCAGGCCGCCACGGCCGGGAACGCCGAGGTCGGCCCGATCGTCCTGCGCCACGGCACCGACTCGTGGACCGTTCCCGGCGCCACAGTCGCCTCGTGGCTCGTTGTGGGCACCGGGCCTGACGGCTCGTACAGCGTCCAGGCGGATCCCGCCAAGGTTACCGCGACCCTCAATGCACTGGCCACCAAGATCAACCGGAAGGCCGTCGACGCGTCGTTCCTTGTCAGCAAGAAGAACAAGGTCGTGGGCGTGATTGCCGGCAAGGACGGCCGCGCCCTCGACGTGCCCGGCTCGGTCGTCCTGATCCAGGGTCTCCTCGATCAGCGGTCCGCCGGCCTGGCCAGCTCCAGCTCACTGACGCCGGCCATCGCGACCATGTCACCCAAGCTGTCGACGTCCGCCGCCACGAGCGCGGCGCCCCTGATGCGGGCGATCTCCAGCTGGACGACGTACTACGCGCCGGGCGCGCACAACGGCAACAGCGCCAACATCACGGTCCCGGGCATGGCGATCGACGGGACGATCGTCGCCCCCGGCGCCAAGTTCGACTTCTGGCAGACGGTCGGCGTGGTCAGCCTGGCTAAGGGCTACAAGCTCGGCGGGGCGATCATCAACGGCCACTCGGTCGAGGGCAAGACGATCGGCGGCGGGATCTGCTCGACGTCGACCACCTTGTTCAACGCGGCGCTTCGGGCCGGCCTGCTGATGGGCGCCCGGGCGAACCACTATTACTACATCAGCCGCTATCCCAAGGGCCTCGACGCGACCGTCTGGGAAGATGGCGGTGCCGTCCAGAACATGACCTTCACGAACGACACTCCCTACCCGATCCTGATCCGGACGTACGCCAAGCCCGGAATCATCCGGTTCACGCTGTACAGCGTCCCGACCGGCCGAACCGTGTCAATCTCGAAGCCGATCGTCAAGAACTACATCCGGGGCTTCACCACGATCCAGTACTCGAAGTCGCTCAGGGTCGGCCAGTCGAAGCAGGTCGAATACCAGGCCGACGGCCAGGACACCTGGGTGACCGTCACCGTCCACGACAAGAGCGGCAAGGTCCTCCACTCGAACACGTACTTCTCGCACTACGCCCGGATGATCGGGATCATCGTGCGGGGCCTGGCCTAGCCCGACGGCGGCGCCCGGGACCGATCGGCGGCCCGCCGGATTGCAGCCATCCAATCTCGGCTTCGTCGAGCCCGGTCGCCCAGGAGCGTCCGCATCGGCCGGCAGCCGTTTTGATGATCCGGCGTTCTTGGTTCAGTATTGACTGAGCATTCCCACGAGGAGCCGCACGACCCGCCGCGACATCGGTCGCCGGCGCCGAAGAGAGACCGGATGATCAAGCTGTACCACAAGATCCGCCGAATCCACCCCGCCTTCGTGCTCATGTTCCTGGACCTCGTCGGGCTCGGAATCGCTTCGTACCTCTCGATCGTCGAACTCCGCCACGAGCTGCCGGTGTGCTCGATCCTGAAGGGCTGCGAAGACGTCGCGCGAAGCCAATACGCTCGGATCGGCGGGCCCGACGGACTGCCCGTCGCGGTGTTCGGTGTCGCCCTTTCGATCATCCTGCTCGTGTTCGCGTTCATCTGGTGGAAGACCGGCGACAACCGGGCGCTCGCCGTCCACTACGGCTTCTCGCTGGTCGGGGTGCTCTTCGAGGGCTGGTTCACCTACGCAGAGGTGTTCCTGATCCACGCCGTGTGCATCTGGTGCGCCGCCTACGGGATCAGCCTCGTGACCCGCTTCATCGTTGCCCTGTGGGTCTGGCTACGGCGGGGCCGCTATGCCGCCGAGGGGTCCTGGAGCGGCTAGCCGGACGGCGCCATGGTGGCTCGCATCGCGAGCCTCGCCCTGCCGAAGGGTGCCCCAATCGGTACACGCGCATACGGCGCGCGGCAGTTCGTTGGTGGAGATGGGGGAGAGTCGAACTCCCCGTCCAGAACCCTTCGCCAGGGACCACTACGAGCGTGTCCGATGGTTTGTCGTCAACCGTCCGAGCGCCCATCGGCAGGCTCTCGGTCGGTCCAGTCACGTGTCCCTAGATCGGGCTTTGAACGACGCTACGTGGCGCTTGCACCGTTCGCATCCTCGCTAGATGACGCTTCCACAGCCCGCGAGGAGGAGGCTGCTTCCACGCTCACCTTACTGCCTAAGCAGCGAGGGCGAGAGCAGGCTGGCGGTTGCCAGTTACTTC
>JADGQK010000101.1 GCA_017881915.1 Chloroflexota bacterium
GAGCGCCGGGCCGATCTTCCAGCCGGCCATCATCAGCGGGTAGTTCCAGGGCGCGATCGAGGCGACCACCCCGACCGGCTCGCGTCGGATCATCGAGGTGTGGCCGGCCACGTACTCGTTGGCGGCCTTGCCCTCCATCACCCGGGCCGCACCGGCAAAGAAGCGCAGGTTGTCGACCATCACGGGGATCTCGTCAATCGCCGCGCCGACCGGCTTGCCGGCATTCCGGCTCTCCAGGCGACCGAGCTCGTCGGCACGAGCTTCGACGGCGTCGGCCAGCTTGAGCAGGGCGAGGCTGCGCTCCTGGGGTGTCGTGTTCTGCCAGGTCAGGAAGGCCTTCTCGGCCGCCTTCACCGCCCGGTCGACGTCCTCGGGTCCGGAGGCCTGGACGTGGCCGATCACTTCGCCATTGGCGGGGTTCTCGACGGCCAGCGTCTGGCCGGTCGCGCTGTTCACCCATGCGCCGCCGATGAACTGCTGGTAGGTGGTCGTCTTCTCAAGGGTGTCAGTCACGTCGGTGGATCCTCCGGCAGTCGTAGTTGGGCGCGGTCAATCGCGGGTTGGGCGCGTCATCGAGTCGTGCCGGCATTGTGCTCCAGCACAGGTAGGCTGTTCCGCCCCGCGAGCCGGTGCCGTGGCCGGCTCAGGACCTCAGCCCGTGACCGGGTTGCCCGTTCGGGCCAGGCGCTCGATCAGGTCGGCCGCTCGCAGGGTGCCCGGGTTTGCCTTGAGACGGGCAGAGAGGGCCGCGAGGCGCGCACGGAGGGGCCGATCGGCGAGCAATCGATCGATCGCGCCGGTCAGCCCGCCAGCGTCGACCCCGTATGCCGGCAGGCGGGCCCCGAAACCCGTCTCGTCGAGCCGTTGGGCGTTGTCGACCTGGTCCCAGAAGAGCGGCAGGATGACCATTGGCTTGCCGTGATGGAGCGCCTCGGTGACCGTGTTGTTGCCGCCGTGGGTGATCACCAGGTCAACCTGGGGAATGATCGCGGGTTGGGGCAGGAATGCCTCCCCGGCCATGTTGTCGGGCAGCCGGAGCTGGTCGGCCAGGGGTCCCTTGCTGACGATCACCCGGTGGTGTGTCCGGCCGAGGACGTCGACCAGCCGCTGCATCAGGGCGACGTCGGCTGAGCCAAGGCTGCCCAGCGAGAGGTAGAGCAGCGCTCCATCCCGGTCGCTGGCGCCGGGCGCCAGCGACGCCGGCAGGTGCCATGCGTCAGGCGTGGATCGGACGCATGAGCCCAGGCGATGCCAGGTTGGGCCAAGGGAGGTTTCGCGCACGTAATCGGCCTCCTCCGGGTAGAGGACGAGGTTGAGGAACGGCGATTCGTGGATGAACTCCGGACCGAGCGGCCCGTTGGTGAGGCCCGGAGCCCCCTGCTCGCGCATGAAGGCATCGAACCCCGACCACAGCTCGCCGTGGGTCAGCCGGACCTCGTCGAGGAACGCCGGCCACCCGGCTTGATCCGTCGTTGGGTAGCCGCTCGAGAACGGCGGGATCGCCGTGTCCTTCACCTCGGCCGGGTTGCAGCTGACGATCCGGACCCACGGCCGGCCGGCCGTGACGACCGCCGCGAATCCAACCACGTTGTCCTCGACGATC
This sequence comes from Chloroflexota bacterium, assembly GCA_017881915.1. Taxonomy (GTDB): domain Bacteria; phylum Chloroflexota; class Limnocylindria; order Limnocylindrales; family CSP1-4; genus Palsa-1033. The sequence continues at coordinate 1,604 of JADGQK010000101.1, forward strand.
ACATCCGGCCGGACTTCGTCGAAGATCGCCCGCAGGCGCAGCTCGACATAGCGGGCACCGTCGCACAAGGCGGTCCATGTCGGAGCGATGAACTCGCCGAGCTGCTCGATCGTCGGCTTGCGGAAGACGGGCGCGGTGTCCCGGATGAAGTCGATCCAGAACTGGCCCGGGACCTCGGGCACCTCGGGCGGCGGGCCAAGGCGCATCAGCCGCTCCTCGAAGCCCTGCGCCGCGAGCCGCCCGGCGAACGACTCCTCGACGATGAACACGACGCGGTGGCCGCGCGCCCGCAGGACGTTGCCGATCCCGACGCAGTTGTTGGTCGGCCCGAAGGCGCCCTCGGGAAAGAACACGATCGTGCGACGGTCGGTCATCGCCGACTAGGATGCCATCCATCGAGGTGGCGCGGAGGAGGTCTCGCAGCGTGGGTTCGAGCAGCAGTCACTGGCTCGAGGTTGGCGAGCGCGTCTTCACCCGCCCGTATCGCTTCATGCACCAGCAGATCGGAGCGATCCTGACCGACGACGGACCGGTGATCATCGACACCCGGAGCACGGTCGAGCACGCCCGCGAACTCCTGGTCGAGCTCCGCCAGCTGACCCCGCAACCTGTCGCGGCCGTGATCGACACGCACCACCATTTCGACCACACCTTCGGCAACCACGAGCTCCGGCCGGCGCCGATCTGGGGCCATGTCCGCTGTGCCGAGCGGATCAGGCGAATGGTCGAGGACCCAGCCGCCCATGCCGGCAACCTGGTCGAGATCGCCGAGGAGTATCCCCGGCTCGCCGGTGAGCTCGACGACGTGACCCTCGATCCACCTGACCAGCTGGTCGGCGACGATGGAGCCGACCTCGAGGTCGGTGGCCGGCGGATCGAGCTGCGCTGGCTGGGTCGCGGGCACACCGACAACGACCTGGTCATCCATGTTCCGGACGGGCCTGCGATCTTCGCCGGCGACCTCCTCGAAAACGGTGCCCCGCCGTGGATCGGCGACGGCTATCCGCTCGACTGGCCGGCGACGATCGAGGGAATTGTTGCCCTGCTGGCCAGGACGGAAACGCACCCGGGGGTCGTGGTCCCCGGCCACGGCAAGGTGGGCGATCGTGCGTTCGTCGAGCGATCGTTGGACGAAATGCGGGCGATCGCCGACCTCGGCCGGGGAGTCCACGCTGGGGAGCTCGGCCTGGACGAGGCAATCAGCCGGGCGCCCTACCCGGCCGACGCCGCCGGTGGAGCGATCAAACGAGCCCTCGCCCAGCTCCGCGGTGAGCTCGACTGAGACCTGTTTGAGCGGTTGGAGCGATCAGGCCACCGGAAGGTGCCCGGCGATCCAGGTCGCCACGTCGGCGACGACCTCGGGGCCCTCGGGTTCGTTGAACGTCTCGTGGGCCAGTCCCGCAAAGACCCGCCGCTCGACGTCGGGCCGGCCGATGAACACTTCGGACGAGGCGGTCGGAACGAGGTGGTCGGCGCCGCCGTGGATCACCAGGGTGGGCACGCGGATCCGACCCAGGCCCGCGATCGTCGGCGCCTGGGCATCGAGCAGCACGGCGCCGAGCCGGGCCGTCGTGGAATGGACATTGAGCGGGTCGGCCACGTAGTCGGCGCCGACGGCGGGATCGCGCGACAGGATCGATCCATCCAGCCCGTTCTTCACGTTCATCGTGGGGGCCAGCCGACCAAGGACCCGGGCGAGCGCCTTCTTCCAGGCCGGGACGTTGCCGGCCAGCGCGGGCGCGCTCAGCACGAGCAGGTCCGGCTGCGGCCGGTCGGTCTCGGCGTATCTGGCACACACCAGTCCGCCCATCGAGTGGCCGAGCAGGACGAGCGGCCGTCCGGGTTTTCGCAGCGCGGTCAGCCGATCGGCAACATCGTCGAGCCAGATGTCGAGCGACGCGACGTAGGCACGCCGCCCGCCGGAGGCCCCGAAGCCTCTCAGGTCGAGCGCCCACGTGTCGAAGCCGCTCGAGGCAAGGATCCCCGCCGCGCGGTCGTAGCGGCCGCCGTGCTCGCCCAGGCCGGGGATGACCAGCACGGTGGCGCGAATCGCTCCGGCCGGCACCCAGTGTCGAAGCGCGAGGACCTCACCGTCACGCGCCTGGATCGTCTCGGGGCTGCTCATCCGGCCACCCGGACCAGCCATCGGCCATGCGCTCGACCGGCCAGGATCCCGTCGAGCGCCTCGGGCAACCCCTCGAGGGTCACCTCGGTGACTCGATCGCCAAGGTTGCGCGGCCGCAGGTCGGTGGCGAGGCGCTCCCAGAGCGAGCGGCGCTCGGCGATCGGCAGTGCCGCCGAATCGATCCCGATCAGGGTCGCGCCACGCAGGATGAACGGGAAGACCGTGGTCGCGAATGCCGCCCCTCCGGTATTGCCCGATGCCGCCACCGCGCCGCCATAGCGGAGCGCCCTGAGCAGGTACGGCAGCGTCGCTCCGCCCACGCAATCGACCGCGGCCGCCCAGCGCTCCGCCTCGAGCGGCCTGGGGCTCTCGGCGGTGACTTCCTCGCGGGACAGGATGCCGGCAACCCCGAGGGCCACCAGGTCCTCGTGGGCGGCGGCCTTGCCGGTCGACGCCCACGTCTCGTAGCCCCGCTCGAGCAGGATCGCGATCGCCGTCCGACCGACTCCCCCACTCGCCCCCGTGACGAGGACCGGGCCTTCTGCCGGAGACAGGCCGCGGGCCTCGAGCCGGGCAATCGACAAGCCTGCCGTGAAGCCTGCGGTGCCGATGGTCATCGCCTCGCGGGAGGTCAGCCCGCCAGGCAACGGGACGACCCAGCCGGCCGGCAGCCGGTTGAACTCGGCATAGCCGCCATGGCGGGCCACGCCCAGTTCGTAGCCGTGGGCAAGGACCTGGCTGCCGATCTCGATCTCAGGGTCGTCGCTGGCGATCACCTCGCCGGCCAGGTCGATGCCCGGGATCAGCGGGTTGATCCGGGCGACCTTGCCATTCGGAATCGTGGCCAGGCCGTCCTTGTAGTTGACGCTCGACCAGCCGACCCGGACGGTGACCTCGCCCGGCGGCAGGTCGACCGCGGCGAACATCCTGACGCCCCGCTCGACACGGTCGTCGGCGCGCTCGGCGACGAATGCACGGAACTCCACGGGAAGACCGGTCACGATCGGATTCTACGGCAGCTCGAACAGACCGGGCTCGAGCGCCGCATTTCGAGCCGCGTGCGGAGCGTGGCCTGGGGGTCGAACCCCCTACCCGAAGGTATGGGATTGACGATCCGCAGCACTTCTCCCACCATTCCCGCCGTGAAGCACACCTGCGTCTCCTGGGAGATGTGTATGCCCTGGCGGCCCCGCCGTGCGGAGGATGGGGTCTGAGGTCACGCACATCCTGATCAGCAGGTAGCGGGACCGCAGGCCGGTCCCGGGGCCGTAGATCCAAGGAAGGATCTGCGGTCTTTTTTGTTTCTCCGAACACAGCGCGACGGGTAGCCGCCGAACCTACTACCCGGGCAGCCACCAGCCAGTCCCCCTCAACTCAACTCACGAGGAGATCCCGATGGCAGACGCCGATCAGCCCCAGCTCCGCCCCGAGACGCTCGCCCTGCACGCCGGCCAGAAGCCGGACCCGGCGACGAACGCCCGGGCCGTGCCGATCTATGCCACCACGAGCTACGTCTTCAATGACGCCGCCCACGCCGCCCGACTCTTCGGGCTGCAGGAGTTCGGCAACATCTACACCCGGATCATGAATCCCACCACGGGCGTGTTCGAGGAGCGAATCGCCGCGCTCGAGGGCGGTGTCGGTGCGCTGGGCCTCGCGTCGGGCCAGGCCGCCGAGACCCTGTCGATCCTCAACCTGGCCCGCACCGGCGACAACATCGTGTCCAGCTCCAGCCTGTACGGCGGCACCTGGAACCTGTTCCAGTACACCCTGCCCAAGCTCGGGATCACCACCCGCTTCGTCGACGGGACGCGCCCGGAGACCTTCGCCCCGGCGATCGACGAGCACACCAAGGCGGTCTACATCGAGACGATCGGCAATCCCCGCCTCGATGTCCACGACATCGCCGCGATCGCCGACATCGCCCACGCCCACGGCGTGCCGCTCCTCGTGGACAACACGTTCGCCCCACTGCTCACCCAGCCGATCGCCCACGGGGCCGACATCGTGATCCACTCGGCAACCAAGTGGATCGGCGGCCATGGGACGGCCATCGGCGGCGTCGTGGTCGACGGCGGCACCTTCGACTGGGCGGCCTCGCCCCGGTTCAAGGAGGACTTCGTCGACCCCGATCCGAGCTACCACGGGATCAGCTACACCGGTGCCTTCGGTCCACTCGCGTTCATCCTCAAGCTGCGCGTCCAGGGCCTGCGCGACATCGGACCGGCCCTCAGCCCGTTCAACTCGTGGCTCTTCCTGCAGGGTCTCGAGACACTCCCGCTGCGGATCCAGCGCCACAGCGAGAACGCCCTGGCCGTGGCCCAGTGGCTGGAGCACCATCCGTCCGTAACCTGGGTGAGCTACCCCGGCCTGCCCTCGCACGCGGCCCACAAGAACGCGGTGAAGTACCTCAAGGGCGGCTTCGGCGGGATCGTCACGTTCGGGGTCAACGGCGGGGTCGAGGCCGGCCAGAAGCTGATCGACGCGGTCAACCTGTTCAGCCTCCTGGCCAACGTCGGCGACGCCAAGTCGCTGATCATCCACCCGGCCTCAACCACCCACTCGCAGCTCAGCGCCGATGACCAGTTCGCGACCGGCGTGACCGACGACCTGGTCCGGCTGTCAGTTGGCCTGGAGCACGTCGACGACCTGATCGCCGACCTGGACCAGGCGCTCGCTGCCTCGACCGGCAGCCCGATCACGACCGGCTCGGCGGCCGAGCTCGCGGGCGCCGGCGCGTGACCGGTGGGCCAACCCAGGGCCCGGATCCCGATCGCGGGAGCTCCTCGGCGGGGACGGCAACGTCCCCGCCGGGCCTCGGGTCGGGCCGACTCAATTCGCTCTCGGTCGGTTCATTCGAGCTCGAATCGGGGGCGACCCTCAGTGACCTGACGATCGCCTACCGGCACGACGGGCCGGGGCCGGGCGAGGCGCCGCAGGTCCTGGCGGTCCATGCCCTGACAGGATCGGCGGACGCGGCCGGCGACTGGTGGGCGCCGCTGATCGGCCCGGGCCGGGCACTCGACACGAACCAGGTCGGCGTCCTGTGCGCCAACCTGCTCGGCGGACGCTACGGCACGACCGGGCCGACGTCTCCGGATCCGGCGACCGGATCGCTCTACGGGCGGGCCTTTCCGGAAGTCTCGACGCGCGACCAGGCCCGGGCGCAGTGGCGCCTGCTCGATGCGCTCGCGATCAGCGAGCTGGCGCTGGCCACCGGCGGGTCACTCGGTGGAATGGTGGCGCTGGAAGTGGCGCTCGAGCGGCCGGGCGCGGTCCGGACCGTCGTGCCGATGGCCGCGCCGGCTGCGACCGGCGCCCTGGCGATCGCCTGGAATGCGATCCAGCTTGAGGTAATCGAACGTCTCGGTGAGGACGGCCTGGCGATTGCCCGCCAGCTGGCGATGACGACGTACCGGAGCGAGACCGACTTCGACAGCCGCTTCGGGCGTCGACAGGAGGCCGACGGGCGGGAATCGGTCGTCAGCTACCTCGACTACCAGGGGCGCAAGCTCGTCGAGCGTTTCGACCCGGCGACGTACCGGATCCTTGTCCGGGCGATGGATCGCCACGACATCGGCCGCGACCGGGGCGGCGTGGTTCGTGCGCTGACGGCCCTGGCGGGCCACAGCACGCGGCTGACCGGACTGGGGATCAGCGGCGACATCCTGTACGGGCCCGGCCAGGTCCGGGCCCTCGTTCGCGACGCGACTGCCGCCGGCCTCGAGGCGACCTACCGCGAGCTCGAATCCGCGAAGGGCCACGATGCGTTCCTCGTTGAGTGGGACCAGCTCGGGGCGATCCTGACCGAGGCGCTCGAAGGCATCGCCCAAACCGCCTGAG
>JADGQK010000102.1 GCA_017881915.1 Chloroflexota bacterium
CGGCCACCGCCCCGACGACGTCGTACTGCTCGCGGGCGCCGAAGGAGAGCGTGTCGCCATCGCTCGTGCCTTGATCGCGCAGGTCGAAGGCCAGCACGTCGAAGCCGTCGCCGACAAGGTCCGCGGCCAGGCGCAGGCTGATTCCGCCCACGAGTCGGTTGCTGTCGATGCCCGGCACGACGACGACAGCGCGGCCGGTGGGCCGCAGGGCGGGCATGTACCAGCCGCGGAGGTTCGTGCCGTCCAGCGGGCTGGGGAACGAGATGTCCTCGTAGCGCAGGCCATGCCGGCCCGGGTCGTCAGAAAGCGGTACGCGCGCTGGGTGGACCCGCGCCCACATGGGCACGGCCGGCAGGACGAAGATGATGCCGAGGAGCACAACGAGGAGGCTGCGGGCATGCCGGCGTACAAACCGCCGGGGTCGGTGAACCGGTGCCACCTGGTCTGAGCTGTTCATGTTCGCCTTCGCCTCGCCGCCGTGATCCCCGGGTCCGTGCTCGATGAACCGGCCCGCCGGGAGGCGCCCATCCCGTTGTCCACCTCCTCCGGGACGCCTGCCGCGGCCCTCATCCTGGCGAGGATCGACGGCTGACGACCCGTTCCGGCTCCCGTGGAGGACGGACTACTGCATGGCACCTGCCACCTGGTCTTCCATAGGGTCCAGAACACGGCCCCGGACGCCCGCTGCGCGACCCGGGGCCGTGAGGACGTAGTGAAGGCTCGCGCCGGGTCAGTCGCCCGTGTAGCTCAGGACGAAGGACCCTTTGCCGACGGCCCAGCTGGTGCCATCCCACGGGTCCCCACCGGGGTTCCTGGTGTTCGTGTCGAGGTAGTCAGCGCGGCCGGCCGGGTCGAGCACGTCCACGAACCACAGGTAGATCGGGTGGCAGTCCGGCACGTTGGGCTCCCTGTAGTCGCAGATGACGCCCTCTGCGTAGGCGACGTTCGCGCCAAAGTTGGGGCCCGCCCAACCGTTTGGATTGCCAGCAGTCGGGTCGTACCCGAACCGGACCATGCCGAGCTGCGCGTGGGACTCCCGAACCGGGTATCCGGGGGCCCCGTAGAAGTCGTAGGAGCCGGGCACGAGGCGCTGCTCGGACGGCTCGAACAGCCGCACGGTCACACGTCCAATCACCTTCTGAGTCTGTCCGTCGATAGCCTGAAAGTTGGCCACAAGGCTGTTCTTCGGGCCTGCGGATGCCGCCGAGACGCTCGAAGCGGCGAGCGAGGCGACGAGCACGCCAGCGGAGAGAAGCGCCACGAACCGGCGCATAGCCATCCTCCTTGGGACGCATCCCCGCGGGTCGGTCTCGCCAGTGGCTCAGCGCGGTCCCGGCGGCCGGGGTATGGACCGCGTGTTATCGCCTACCGCGTTACAGACAAGACGCTTGACGGCCGCAGATGTAGCAGCAGAGGCGTATGTCGACGTCAAGCGATCCCCGGTCCCCCGGTGCGCATCCCATGCCGCTCCCCGGCAACTGTCGCGTCCGATCACCCGGAACGGCCTGGAGCCGAGCGGACCGCCCGGTGCGGTGCCGGGGCGTCGGAGCGAGGCCACGCGGCGTCTCCAGACGCGCCAGTGGGACGAAGTGGCCGGGAGGCGGCGCTTGGCCTGCGATAGACTCCGCCCACTAGCGTCACTGGAGTGCTCCGCGTGAGATCACTGCGCTTCTGGGAACGGATCCCCCTACTGACCCCACTTCCGGAGAAGGAGGTGTCGCCGCACGACACGAAGGCGAATGCGGTGCTTCGCCCGGCCGTGTTCGGCGCGAACGACGGGCTCGTCAGCAACCTTGCCCTGGTCATGGGCGTGGCGGGGGCGAATCCGGGGCCCGGCGTGATCGTCCTGGCCGGAGTGGCGGGTCTCCTTGCGGGTGCCTTCTCGATGGCCGTCGGCGAGTACATCTCCGTGCGTTCCCAGCGCGAGCTCCTGGATTACCAGCTTGCGTTCGAGCGGACGCAGATCCGCGACACCCCGGAGCAGGAGCGGGCGATCCTCAGCCGCGTCTACCAGGGCCGCGGGTTCACCGCGGATGAGGCGTCACGGTTCGTGGAGCGGGTCTTTGCCGACCCGGAGCACGCGGCGACATTGCTCATCTTCGAGGAGGTGGGTCTCGACGCCCGCTCCATCGGATCACCGGCGGCCGCTGCCGCCAGTTCGTTCGTCGCATTCGTCATCGGTGCGCTCGTGCCGCTCATCCCGTACCTGCTCCTGGGGGGCACGACGGCGTTCGCTACGAGCCTCGGCGTGAGTCTCGGCGCGCTCGCGCTCCTCGGGTACGGCATCAGCCGCCTGACCCATCGCCCGCCGCTGTACGCGAGCGTACGCCAGGTTCTGCTCGGCGGCTCCGCGGCCGCCGTTACGTACGCGGTCGGCGCGCTCATCGGGGTCCAAGTCGGCGGCTGACTCGGGGCATTCTTGCGGACGTGGCCGGCAGCCCGTCCTGGGCGAGCGGCGAACGGTCCCCGACGGTGTCGCGAGCGCCCATCGGGCGGCTCCCGTGCTTGCCTCGGCTCCCACGATGAATGCCTGGCGGGAGGCGCTCCTTCTCCGACGTGGGTCAGCGTGCCCGGTGCACCATCCAGTAGTTGGGCTCGACGTACAAACCCATGTCGCGCTCGCGGTCGATCTCAACCGGCACGAGCCCGCCCGGTACCACGTACGACCCGGTCTCCGGCATCGGCAGCCCGGTCCAGGCCTCCCACTCGGCGACGCTGCCGCGGATCGTCATCGACTCGGGAGCGACGCCTGTGCCGACGCCACAGCGTCGGCTCATTCGGGGTCGTGCTGAACCTCGGGTCCCCGATGGAAACGATGCTCGACGTGATCGAGGGGACCGAGGATGACGTACACGTCCGCCTGGACCACCCGTGGCCGGCCCACCTGATCGCCTTCACGGGAGACAGCTGCTATTCCCTCGGCGGAATGCAGTTGGACCGTCCGTCCTGCGACGCACTTGCCCGTCGCGCTGGGTTGTCGGTCCATCCGCGGGTCACGAAGCATGTCCAACTCCTCGTGGACTGCGACCAAACTGGGGCGTCCGTGAATGAGCGCAAAGCCGTCCAATACGGCATCCCCGCGGTGTCCGAGGCCGACTTCTGGGCCACCCTCGGGGTACACGTCCAGCGGCCGTAGCTCATCGCCCGCTTAACTGGCGGGCCTCGAGGAGTGCCGCCAGGGCGTCTAGCGCCGCGATCTCCGTCGCTCCGATCCCGGTGATCGCCTCCCGCTTCGCATAGCGCCCGCGCGGGCGGAGGTCGATCGCGGTGACGTGCCAGGACGCGACCTCAGCGTGGTACGTACAGGGGCCGACCGCCCAGCCCGGCATCTGCGCTATGGCGTCGTGGACGGTCCCCCATGCGCGCTCCCGCTCGTCGTCGGTGCCCACGATCGGAGCCTACGCAGGAACGGCCCCCGGTCGCCCGGTTCGCGTCCCATCCCGCCGTCACGGGAGCGGAGCCCTGAGTGCGATGGTCGAGGCTGAGCAGGCGGCGATGGAGCTGAGGCTCCTGGCCCCCGGGCAGGGGCGTGCGGAGAGTCTTGGGTTCTGAACGTTTCGGGTGCGCCCTACCCTCATGCTCGATAGACCGCGGTCATCTGGACCACGGCCAATCGCCGGAGACCCATGGACCGAGATCTCGTCGAGCGGGCGCGCTCGGGCGATCAGGCGGCATTCGCGGATCTGGTGCATCAGGTCAGCGACACGCTGTTCGGGATCGCTCGACGGATCCTGCGCGATCCCGGTCTGGCCGAGGACGTTCTGCAGGACGCTCTCGTCACCATCTGGCGGAAGCTGCCGCATCTCCGTGAGCCCGACCATTTCGAGGCGTGGGCCTACCGGATCCTTGTCAACTCCTGTTACGCGGACGCTCCGCGTAACCGGCGCTGGGCGTTGACCGTGCGCGTTCTCCCGATCGATCGGGCGAGCGAGGCGGACGACTACCAATCGATCGCCGACCGCGATGAGCTGGAGCAGGCCTTCCGCCGGCTTCCGCTCGACCAACGGGCCGTCTTCGTCCTCCATCACCACGCGGGCTTGCCCCTGGTGGCGGTCGCCGAAGTGCTCGGCATCCCGGGCGGCACGGCACGGTCTCGACTGCACTACGCAACGCGCGCGCTTCGGGCCGCCTTCGAGGCATCCCGGGCGCGAGAGAATCTCCGCGAGGGACGGCTGGCATGAACGACGATCAAGCCTTCGAACGCGCGACTCGAGCGTTTCTCGAGGACGGGTCCGACAGGACCCCGGCCGCCGCCATCGATGCCGTCCTGCTCGCGGTCCGAACCACGCCACAGGAACGGGATCTCCGGATCCCGTGGAGGACCGCCCCCATGCCCAAACCCATGCGCCTTGTCGCTGCGATCGCGATCATCGTGGTCGTCGGAGTCGCGGCATTCAGCCTTCTCCGACCCTCGCCGGGGGTCGGTGGCGCCTCGACCCCGTCACCCGCGGTGTCGCCGTCTGCCCCCGCACCGTCGCCGAGCACCCGACCCACGCCGACTCCCTATTCGATCAACACGCCGACGTGGACGACCTACACGTCGGCGCGTTATGGCTTTAGCATCGGCTACCCTGCGGATTGGTCCGTGCACACCAGGGCGACTCGCGACTGGACCTATCCGGCGGACGCGGCGGTGAACATGTACAGCACGGCCCTGGAGACCTTCGTCGCGCCGGGAGACTCCATCGCCGCGGCAGCCTGGTCGGTCGCCGTCAAGTCCGGCACCACGCTCGATGCCTGGATCCAGGCCTACTGCCCGCTTGCCGAATCCCCCGCGCCCTCGGATTGCACAACGATGCCGGGCCGCACCGTCGCGGCGACCATGGATGGCCATGCTGGCTCGCTCGTGCGGTTCACCGGAGACACCCAGGCGTTCTTCCTCGTCAACGACCGTATCTACGTCGTCGCGATCTGGCAGCCCGAAGACTTCATCCCGGGGGGCGTCTCGCGGCTCCTCGAAGCCTACCTCTCAACGATGCACCTTCTGCCCGGTGGCCCAAGCCCTTCAGGCGCGAGCCCGTCGCCATCCTGAGGAGCGCGTGTGGTGGCCGCAACTGACCATCGTCTTCCTTCTGCGAACCTTGGCTGTCAGTCGGGGGACGCCTCCGAGGCTTGCCCGCCGAGGCAGGGTATCGAGAACAGTTGCTCGCGAGACGCCGCGGGCTCAGCGCCAGATCATCGGGAACGAGGGGAGAGTCCACTGGAGCCTTCCTCGGCCAGCGGCGGGTGAGGGCCGGAGCGCTCGGGTCCGCGACCGCTGCCGGAAAGTCAGGCGGTCCGAGCGCCCCGATGGGAGGCAGCGCGCTTCGCCGAGAGTCGGAATGCGGGTCACGAGACGATTCCGTAGTCCGGCCCTCGCCGCGGCGCGATGCCATCGGATCTTCCACGCGGAGTGAGCGATGCGCGGGCCTGCGCGTTCAGCCTCGTTCATCGGGTCATCTCAGCCCGGAACGCGGCCGCCCGGCCGGAGGCCTCGGCCATGACCGTCTCCACCGTCCCGACCTTGTCGGCCATGCCGGCGGCGACGGCATCGCGAGCCAGGAGCATGCGGCCCTTGCCGAAGTTGGCCCGCACGTCCGTCAGCATGGTCCGGCGGCCGATCGCCACGTCCTGTTCAAAGGTTCGGGCGTAGGCGTACACCTTCTTCTGCATGTCGGCCCTCGCCGGGTCGCTGAGCTTCTCATACGGGTTCGCCTCAACCTTCTCGACGCTTGACGAGACAAGCGTCGTCAAGACGCCGAGCTTCTTGGCGGCCTCGCTGAGGTCTTCGTGGATGGCGTACACGCCAATCGAACCGACCGACCCGCTGGGCGTCACGACTATCTCCGAGGCGCCGCTGGCGATCCAGTAGGCGGCGGACGCACAGAGCCCGTCGACCATCGCCACGACGTGCTTCTTCCTGGCGAGCGAGCGGACCGCGGCGGCGGCCTCCTCGGAGCCGACCACGTCACCGCCGGGGCTGTCGATCAGGAGCACGACGCCGTTCGTCTCGGAATCGTGCTCCAGGGCCGCGAGAGCGGTCCGAAGCTCGGAAGTTGAGACGCCGATCCCGAGGAGCTCCTCGAGGTCCCTCTGGACCGCGTCGATTGTCATCTCCGCCGACATCGCGGCGCTCCCGGCCGCCTCAACACCGTCAAGTAGCCTCTTGGTTTGCCGCGGTGTTAGACCCGCCGCTGGAACGGTTCGGTTGTGCTCAGTCATCGCTTCGACTCCGAGAGGCGGTCGACGGGGGAGAGCGCGCGGGCCGACTTCAACGCCCGTTCCTGGCGCGTGCTCGCGGCGTAGCGGGTCAGCATCGCGCGCGACTTCCAGCCGGCCACGGCCATGAGGTCACTCTCCTGCATGCCCGCGGAGAGCATCGAATGGGCGTAGGCGTGGCGGAACAGGTGCGGGTGCACCGCCAGCCCGGCGGCGGCACCGCGAGCCCGGATCAGGCCGGCCATGCCAGTCTCGCCCAGCTGGCCCTTGCGCCCGAGCCAGAGCCAGGGCACGTCGGCGCCCGGCTTGCACGCCCGGAGCCGGATGTACCGATCGAGCGCCCGGATGGTGGCATCGCCGATCGCCACGAGCCGGGTCCGGCTGCCCTTGCCTGTGACCGACAGAACGCCGCGGGCAAGGTCGACATCCTCGAGGCGCAGCCCGAGCACTTCGGCCCGGCGGGCGCCGGTGTCCATGAACACCCGGAGCACGGCCTCGTCTCGCCGGCCCAGCCATGTCTTGTCACGCTCGCAGCCCGCGAGGATCGCGCGGAGCTCAGTGTCGCGCAGGACGGGTGGGGGAGCCTCAGGGAGCCGAGGCGGCTTCATACGCGCCATCGGACTCTCGCGCACCTCCCGCTCTTCCACGCACCAGCCAAAGAACGCCTGGCAGCCGCGGAAGCGGTTGTGCGCGGTGGTCGGCGCGCGGCGGCCCAGGAGGTCGGTGATCCACGCCTCTACGTGCTCGCGCTTGACGTGCGCGACGCGGGTGGGCATGCCGGCGGCCGCGAGGTGGGCGGCCAGCTGTTTGATCGCCGTGGTGTAGGTCGTGATCGTCCGCGGGCTCGCCCGGCGGGCCGTCAGGGAGCGGCGCCGGCTGGACTCGTCAAGTCACCGGCGTCCCGTCGCGCGCGCTTGCCTTTGCGGCCCTCGGCGCCTGCATCGCCATGGGGCTCACTGCGGT
>JADGQK010000043.1 GCA_017881915.1 Chloroflexota bacterium
CCCGCGCCGAACGGGTCCGGATGCTCGAGCAGATCACCGACGAGATCATCGGCCTCGGGCCGCTCGAGCCGCTCCTGCGCGACGAGAGCATCACCGAGATCATGGTCAACGGGCCGCGCCAGGTCTACATCGAGCGGTCGGGCAAGCTGGAGCTGACCAACGTCGTCTTCCAGAACGACGACCACGTGATGCGGATCATCGACCGGATCATTGCCCCGATCGGCCGCCGCGTCGACGAGTCGTCGCCGATGGTCGACGCCCGGCTGACCGACGGCTCGCGGGTCAACGCGATCATCCCGCCGCTGTCCCTGGTGGGACCGGTGATCACGATCCGGAAGTTCTCGGCGTCGCCGTTCACGGTCGATGACCTGGTCCGGTTCGGCACCGCCACGCCCGAGATGTTCGACTTCCTCAAGGCCTGCGTCGAGGCCCGCCTGAACATCTTCGTGTCGGGCGGCACCGGTTCGGGCAAGACCACCACCCTGAACGTGCTGTCGTCGTTCATCCCGAACGACGAGCGGATCGTCACGATCGAGGACGCTGCCGAGCTGCAGCTCCGCCAGGAACACGTCGTGACCCTCGAGTCCCGACCCCCGAACATCGAAGGCAAGGGCGCGGTCCCGATCCGGGAGCTTGTCCGGAATGCCCTGCGGATGCGGCCCGACCGGATCATCGTCGGGGAGTGCCGGTCGGGCGAGGCACTCGACATGCTCCAGGCGATGAACACGGGCCACGATGGCTCGATGTCGACCGGCCACGCCAACTCGCCCCGGGACATGCTGTCCCGGCTCGAGACGATGGTCCTGATGGCCGGCGTGGACCTGCCCCTCCGGGCGATCCGCGAGCAGGTTGCCTCGGCCGTCGACCTGATCGTCCAGCAGAGCCGGCTCAAGGACGGCACCCGCAAGATCGTCAACATCACCGAGATCCAGGGGATGGAAGGTGACGTGATCGTGATGCAGGATGTGTTCGTGTTCGAGCAGACCGGCATCGTCGAAGGCAAGATCATGGGTCGGCTGAAGCCGACCGGCATCCGGCCGAAGTTCGTCGAGAAGTTCGAGGTCATGGGGATTTCCCTGCCCCCGGGCCTGTTCGGCTTCTCGTACTAGCCGGCGGCACAGGAGGCATTCGATGCAGACCAGCTTGATCGTCGCGATCGTCGCGGCCGGCGCAGTCATCCTGATTGCGCTTGGCCTGGCGACGTCGGGCGGCGGCTCAGGGGTCAGCGCCAGGCTCGAACGCTATGCGTCCGCCAAGCCTGACCCCAAGGCCGCAACCGGCAGCGGCCTGGCCGACATGCTCAACCAGAGCGTGGCCCTGGCCAACCTGAACCGGGTCGTCGAGCAGCGCGACTTCGGGGCCAACCTGGCCCGGGACATCGCCCGGGCGGACCTCAAACTGAAGATCAGCGAGTACTTCATGATCTGGATCGGGACCACCCTCGGCGTGCCCGCAGCCATGCTGGCGTTGTCCCTGGTGATGCCGGCCCTGGGCAACCCGTTCCTGCTCATGATCGGTGGCCTGATCGGCTTCATGATCCCCCGGTTCTGGCTCGGCCGGCGCAGGAGCGGCCGCCTCAACCAGTTCAACAAGCAGCTTCCGGACACGATCACCCTGATCGCCAACGGCCTGCGGGCGGGGTCTTCGTTCCTGCAGGCAATCGAGCTGGTCGTCCGCGAGGCGCGGCCACCGGTGTCGACCGAGTTCGGCCGGGTCATCCGGGAAGTCAACCTGGGACTCGCCTTCGACGAGGCCCTCGAGAACATGGTCCGGCGAGTCCGCTCCGATGACCTCGAGCTGATGGCCACGGCCATCTCGATCCAGCACAACGTGGGCGGCAACCTGGCCGAGATCCTCGATTCGATCGCGTACACGATTCGCGAGCGGGTCCGGATCAAGGGCGAGATCCGCACCCTCACCGCCCAGCAGCGGTTGTCCGGCTACGTGGTCGGCTTCCTGCCGATCGCCCTGGCCGGCTTCCTGTTCATCGCCGCACCGGGCTTCATGGCCCCGATGTTCGACGACTCGGTCAACATCGGGGGTCTGCCGGCCGGCGTCATCATCCTGATCTTCGGGGGATTCATGATGTTCATGGGCTTCATGTTCATCCGCAAAATCGTCGACATCGAAGTCTGATCATGCTGCCTGTCGTCCTTGTCGCCGCGGCCGCTGCCGGGGCCATCCTGTTGATCATCACCGGCCTGTCGGGCGGTCGAGCCGTCGACCCCGTCCAGGCCAGGCTCACCCAGCTTGGCACCATGCAGGCCAAGAACCTGGAGGAGCTCGAGCTCCAGATGCCTTTCCTGGAGCGGACGATGCGTCCGTTGGCCGCTCGCCTGTCCGGATCGGTTGCCCGGATCACCAGCACCTCGTTCGCCGATCGGACCGAGAAGCGCCTGGCCCTGGCCGGCAATCCCGGCGACCTGCGCGTCGCCGACTGGCTGGGCATCAAGGCGGTCGTGGCGATCATTCTCGGGATCGTCTTCTTCCTGCTCTTCGCGGTCGTCAACATCCTGGGGACCGGCTTCGTGATCGGGGCCGCGATGTCCCTGCTGGGCGTCGTGATCGGCTACATCGCGCCGGAGTTCTGGCTCGGCCGGCGGATCAAGGCCCGCCAGAAGGCCATCCTGCTGATGATCCCGGACACCCTCGACCTGCTGACGATCTCCGTCCGGGCCGGCCTCGGCTTCGACGCCGCCCTGGCCAAGGTGGTCGAGAAGCTCCAGGGGCCCCTGTCCAATGAGTTCCGCCGGGCGCTGGCCGAGGTTCGCGTCGGCAAGACCCGCCGAGAGGCACTGCGCGACATCATTCCCCGAACTGAAGTGCCGCCGCTGACCAACTTCATCGGCGCGATCATCCAGGCCGAAACGCTCGGCGTGTCGATCTCCAAGGTGCTCCAGGTCCAGTCGGAGCAGCTCCGGATCGAGCGTCGCCAGCGGGCCGAGGAACAGGCGGCGAAGGCGCCGATCAAGATGCTCTTCCCCCTCGTCGGGTGCATCTTCCCGTCGCTGTTCATCGTGATCCTCGGGCCGGCGATCATCCTGATCGTCAAGAACCTCAAGGCCTGAGCCGCGGCGGCCTCGGGGGCTCGTCCCCAAGGGCCGGCGCTGGCCATGGCCGTGCGTGACCCCAGGCTGAGATGAGCAGCGTTCGAAACGTCGAGCGAGGCACCGTCCTGGCCGAGCAGCTCGAGTCGGCCGACTCCCTGTGGGCCAAGTTCTGCGGGCTGATGGGTCGCGCCGCACTGGCCGACGGTGCCGGGCTGTGGCTGGCCGGCAGCAACGGGATCCACATGATGTTCATGCGCTTCGCGATCGATGCCATCTTCGTGGGCAAGCCCGAAGCTGACGGCAGCCGCGAGGTCCTGGCCGTCCGCCGCGCGCTGCCGCCGTGGCGCGGTGTCGTCTGGCTCGTCCGTGGAGCAAACGGCACGCTCGAACTCCCGGTCGGCACGATCGAGCGCAGCCACACTGCGGTCGGAGACTTCCTGCGCTTCGATTGATCGGCGGGGCGTCCTGCCCACGCCGATCTGCGATCCCGGTGTCCAACGTCGCCCCGGGATACGCGCCCGGTGATCAGCGACTGCGATGATCGCGGACGTGGCATCGGGACTTCGACGGGCGATTGCAACAGGATGGCCCACTGCGGCGCTGGAGCGCTCCACGCTGAGCGGCGCACTCGGGTGGGCGCTCAATCTGGCCCTGCCGCCGACTTGCGGCGGGTGCGGCATCGAGGGACAGCTGTTCTGCGCTGCCTGCCGGCCCGCGCTCGAATCCCGCCTGGAGCAACCGGGCGGGGTCCCGATCGGCCTGCTCGCCGAGATTCCACGTCCGCTGCTCCAGCTGGAGTGGTGCAGCCCGTTCGTCGGTCCGGTGCGAGCGGCGATCCATGCCCTGAAGTACGCCGGCGAACGGCGCCTGGCGGAACCACTGGGATCCGCGTTGGCGACCCGCTGGCGACATGCCGGGGCGGGCGGGGACGTGCTGGTCCCGGTCCCGATCCACGCCGACCGTGCCCGCGAACGCGGCTACGACCAGGCCGTCCTGCTGGCCGAGGTAGCTGCCCGCGACTTCGGCCTTCCTTGCGCGCAGCTCCTCGAGCGACATCGTCCAACCCAGCGCCAGTTCGACCTCGATCGAACGGCTCGGGCCGGTAATGTCGCGGGAGCGTTCCGGTTGGCCCCCGGCGCTCAAGGAGATCGGCCGCTGGATGGCCGTTGGGTCGTCCTGGTCGACGACGTGGTGACGACCGGTTCCACCCTGGTCGCGTGCGCGACCACCCTGCTGGAGGCCGGTGCGCTCGGCGTCTCCGCACTGACGGTTGCCCGGGAACGCTAGGAGCATTGACCACGAGAAGCCGCTGCCCGAACCTACCCGCCCGAACCCGGCAGGCGCCGGTAGACGCCGTTCAATCGGGACATCAGCCTCGAGTCGACAAGGTAGCGGCGGAGCGCGGCGACGTCGGGATGGACCAGGGCGAGCCGCATGTTCACCTCCTTCTCGGGATACTCGCGATCCTCGGGGAAGCACATCTCGCGAAGCTCCCGCAGGACGACCAGGCGCTTGCCCTGGCGCGCCGGGATCGAGACGAGCCGGCCGTCCCGGAAGAACGCCCGGATCACGCGATCAGCCCCGCGGTCGGCGGACTTGCGGTCGGCGGAGTCCGGGTCGGGGTCCATCGCCGGAGCCTAGCGGCTACGATGCCGCCATGCTTCCCGACGGCCGTCGGCTCGGCGCCCACCTGCCGCTCGGAGGCGGGATGGTGGCAGCGGTCGAGCGGGCCCAGGCGATCGGCCTGGACACGCTCCAGATCTTCAGCGACAACCCCACGGCGTGGCGCCGGCGGGCGGAGCCGCCCCGCGAGCTCGCGGCCTACCGGACCCGTCTCGCCGACTTCGGTCTCGGGCCAATCGCCATTCACGCGGCGTACCTGGTCAACCTGGCCGGACCGGCCGAGGCATTCCACGCGCAATCGGTTGACGTCCTGCGCCACGAGCTGACGGTCGCGCCATCCTTCGGGGCACGGTTCGTGAATGTCCACACCGGTTCACACAAGGGCACTGGTCTCGACGCCGGGATCGCCCGGGTCGTCGCCGGCATCGTAATGGCGCTGGCAGACGTGCCAGCGGGGCCGGATGCGGCGGTGCTCGTGCTCGAGAACTCGGCCGGGGGCGGCGGCGGGATCGGGGTCGACGTGGGCGAGATCGCTGCGCTCCTCGACGCAATCGCCGCGCGCGGCATCGCCCCCGAGCGCGTGTCCCTGTGTCTCGACACGGCCCACCTGTGGGCGGCCGGCCACCCGATCGACACGGCCGACGGCGTGGATCGCCTGGTCGGCGAGCTGGGGGATCGGGTCGGTCTCGAACGCCTGGCGATGATCCACCTGAACGACTCGAAGGTAACGCGCGGATCGCGGATGGACCGTCATGAACACCTCGGCGCCGGCGCGATCGGAGCGGCGGGGCTCGCCCGGATCCTCACCCACCCGGATCTCGGCCACGTCACGTACTACCTCGAGACGCCGGGGATGGACGAGGGCTACGACGCGGTGAACGCCGCCCGCGCCCACGACCTGGCCGAGGGCCGGCCCCTGGCCAGCCTGCCCCCCGAGGCGATGGAGCTGCCCGGCTCGCGGGCCCGGACCGGGCCCAGCGTCGAGCCGAAGGCTGTCCTTGAGAGCGGCGGGCTCGCCCGGTGACGACGGCCGAACCGGCGATGGCCGGACCAGCACCGGCCGAATCGGCTGCCCCGGACCGCCTGCGCCGGGCGGATCTCGTCGCGCTCATCGGCGTCATGGTGATCGCCGCCCTGTTGCGCCTGCCCGGGCTGGCCGCCCGGGGCGGCTGGGATGCCGATCAGGGCAGCGAGATGATCGTGCTCTGGCGGCTGATCCACGGGGGTCAGATTCCGCTCCTCGGTCCGCCGACCTCGATCGGCGATTTCCACCACGGCGCGCTGTACTACTTCCTGCTCGCCCCGTTCGCCTGGATCTCGAACGCGGATCCGCGCGTCGTCGTCGGCGCGATCGCCATCGGCGGCGTGGCGGCCGTGGGGGTGACCTGGTGGCTCGCCCGCTCGATCGGGGGCCCGCTGGCCGGCCTCGTCGCAGGCCTGCTGGTCGCCGTGTCGACGAGCGCCATCAGCGAGACCACGATCGTCTGGAATCCGAGCCTGGTTGCCCTGTCCTCGTCGGTAGCGCTGGCCGGCGCATGGCAGGCTCAGCGCACGGGTCATGCGCGGTGGTGGATCGTCGCGGCCGTTGGCCTGGTCGTCACGATGCAGTGCCACGTCCTCGGAATCGTGCTCGCGCCGCCGCTCGTCGGACGCTACCTGCTCGACCTTCGTCGGAGTCCCACGGGCGAGTCGCGAAGGCGACTCGTGGGCGCCGGGCTGGCGGTGGTACTGGTGGTCGTCATCGGCTATCTGCCGCTCATCGCCCACGAGCTCGGCGGTGGGTTCTCGGAAACGCGGGCCGCGCTCGCCTTCCTCGGTGCCGGCGGCCAGGCAGTCGCCCTCAGCCTGCCGGCCCGGCTGCTGTTCGTCGCCCTGCGAATCGTGGCCTGGCCGCTGGTTGGATCGCTTACCGACCAGCTGGGCCTCGGCGCGCTGGTGGGCGTGGTGACGCTGGCCGGGATCGCCTGGCAGGCGCTTGCCGGGTCAGAGTCGGGACGAGGCGAGGTGCGCTTTCTCGGGCTGACGCTCGTCTTCGGCTGTCTCGTCCTGGGCGCGGGCGTCGGCAGCCTGGCGACCGTCACGCTCCTGCCCGTGGACCAGTACCACGCGTTCCTCGACCCGATCGTCTTCGTCGGCGTGGGCTTGACCGTCGCCGCGCTGTGGCAGCTGGCTCGAGCCATGCCCAGCCGCGCCGTCGCCCGCGGGTTGGTCGCGGCTGGAACGGCCGGACTCGTGCTCTTCAACCTGGCCAGCCAGCCGCCGTCCCCCGCGCTCGACGGGGGCTGGCCCGCGGCCGAGCAGGCCTCGCAGCGGATCCTGGCTGCCAGCGCCGGCGATCCGATCGAATTGCGTAGCCTGCCCGCGTTCAAGGCCACGGATGCGTACGGCTTTCCCCTGATCCGGGCCAGCACCAGGGTGACCGGCACAATGGACACGCCCACGGCCTGGTCGACCGCGGCGGCCCGATCCGCCAGCGGCACGGGCGCGGTCGCCGGCGAGGTACCCGCCGCCGTGCTCGCCTCGGGCGGCGCCATCGTGACGATCTGCGATGCCCTCTTCGTGGCTGATTGCGGGGGCTCCGCCGAGGCGGCCGCCGTGCCGGCGACGGGCTTCCGCCTCGCCGACCGATTCCTGGCCGCGCCGGGTCGGACGATCTCGGTCTACCTGCCCGCCAACCCCTGAGCGTCGGCCGCCGTTCCTCGCGCTGCCGCGTAGTCATGCACCAGTCGACCCGCGAGGATGAGCGTGGCGTATGCCGTCACGATGTAGAAGCCCGGGGTCAACAGGCAGGCAGCGAGCATCCGCGCCCCGTTCCGTCGGGTGGCCAGCAGGATCGCTGCGATCGGCGCCCGAATCACGAGCGGGACGATCACCGGCCACGCGCCACCGAGCGGTGCGGATAGCAGAAAGGCGAGCCATTGCGGCCAGAGCGCCAGCCAGGGGATGGTGATGGCGAGGGCCACGGCCAACCAGATCGCGAACGAACGAAGCCCACGCAGGGACAATGCGAAGACCGGTCCGAGCTTGGTCAGGGCCGCCACGGCCAGCGGTCCGGCGGAGCCGCGGACGGCCAGCAGGATTGCCGCCACGATCGCGAAATTCGGGTTGCCACCGACGAGCTCGAACCCGGTCAGCGGCACCAGGCCCCACAGTCCGGCTGCGCGCCACGATCCCGCGATGTAGCGCAAGCCGGCCAGGTCGAGCAGGCACAGGGCAATCCAGACGAGCCCCGGCGGCAGGAACGTGAACGCTCCGAACGCCACGACGATCGGCGGTGCGTAGTAGACCGTGCCGGGCGTGTTCCAGGCCCCGGCATAGACCGTTGCCCCATCGATCAGGCGGCGGCCCGCGGCGAGGTAATTGACAACATCACCTCCGGGGACGCCGAAGCGGCCGCCCGAGATGCCCCAGGCAATCACCCCGATCGTGGCCACCCCGCCGACGATCGCGAGGACATTGAGGGCGGCGTTCAGCCACCGGACGTCGCCCCCACCGAACCGGGGCCAGGTCTCGGCCAAACGTTTCGCCACGTCATCACGATGAGCCATCAAGGCCGGCAGTTCAATCGGGTCCGCGCCAAGGAACGCGGCTCGGCCCGGGCCCGGGATCGAATCGCGAACGCCGGGCCCCCAGAGCCCGGCGTTCGCAGTCCCCGAGACCCGGAAGTGGAGGGAGTTCCGGGTCGTGTCATTGGGCGATGAGGGGTGTCGCGTCCGCTGCGCCAGCTCAGTAGCGGTTGGTCGGCCGGTTTGACGGTGACCGGAGGGCGGGCCGGCCCTGGCTGACCCGGGTCTGGGTGGCAATCCCGATCCCGGCGCCGATCGGGCTGCCGGCCGACGGCGTTCCGCGCAGATATGGGCTCTGCATTGGACGGGCAGCCTCGCCGCCCTGGTAGGCGCGTCCCAGGCGGCGCATCCGCACCGCGAGGTAGTACTCCATGATCTGGCGAACCTGGGGCTCGCTGAGGACATCATCGGCGCGCAGGGCGTATTCCACGCGGGCGGTCGGGTTGGCCGCGCCGGAGGACATCAGGCCGAGGTACTGGGGCGTGTCGGCGTCGTCGCGCAGCTCGCGCAGACCGCGGGCCAGCTTCGTGGCGGTCCCCAGCGACGGCATCCGGTCGCCCCGGATCAGGCGCGAGATCGTCGAATGATCAACGCCCGATTGCTGGGCGAGCTGGCGCTGGGACATCTTCTTGGCCTTGAGCTGCGCTCGCAGCCATTCGTTGAAAGCTCGTCCGTTCTGGGTCGTCATATCGGCTCGCTGAACACTCCGCTGGGCGACGCTCGGTTCGCTACCGAACTGCCCTGACGATCGCACCTGGCCCGTTGCATCGTTATCACCCGTTGGTACCGATCGCTTCGGGCTCGATGCGGGTGCGGGGCGCCAGTGCGGTGTAGTCCGGACGAATCCGGTGTGGGGACCCGGTTGGTACGTCTGGCGGGCAGCGGTGCGCACTGGTGCGCGGACGCACAGTCCGGCGCGGAGCTCAGGCGGGGAGGCCGGGCTCCGGCTTCGCCGCGGCCGGCGTGATCCCCGTCCCCCGGCGCATCGGCGAGACCGCGTAGGTGAGGCTGCCCAGGGCGATGATCGACAGGACGCTGATCGCCCGATCCACCAGGACGATCGTGAGGGCCTCCGTCTGGGGCACGTTGTAGACCAGGGTCAGCACGCCGACGATGCCCGCCTCGACGATCCCGAGGCCGGCCGGGGTGAAGGGCACGGCGGTCAGCAGCGAGCCGGTCAGGGCCACGAAGAACGCGCCGCTGATGCCCATGTGGACGTCGGGGAAGCCCAGCGCCTGGACGACGAAATAGAGCCGGAACGCCTCGGTCGACCAGATCACCCCGGTGAGCAACAGCAGGATCGGGATCTGGCGCAGGCCGATCGCCGAGAAGACGCCCTCCTCGAAGCGGTCATACAGGACCAGGATCCGGGTCGGGATCGGCAACCGAGTGAGCAGCTGCCGGCCGAAGTTGCGCAGTGTCAGGAGCAGGATCGCCAGGATGATGACGAGGCCGACGCCGATCGCAAAGACGAGCTGGACGTCGGTCGGCAGGCGCCCCCGGAAGCTGAC
The DNA here is from genome assembly GCA_017881915.1 of Chloroflexota bacterium. Lineage (GTDB taxonomy): Bacteria > Chloroflexota > Limnocylindria > Limnocylindrales > CSP1-4 > Palsa-1033. The sequence continues at coordinate 9,751 of JADGQK010000043.1, forward strand.
GAAGCCGGCCGCCAGGCCGAGCACGACGATCGCGAACAGGTCCAGGATCCGCTCGATGAAGACCGTCCCGAAGGTGCGACTGAGCGAAACGGCCGCGTTGAGCTTGAGCAGGTAGGCCCGGTACAGGTCGCCCAGCTTGGCCGGCACGAGGCAGTTGACCAGCCAGGAGATGAAGATGATCTCGGTCGAGTCGCGCGTCTTGAGGGGGTAGCCGGTGGCCCGCACGAGGACGGACCAGCGCAGCCCGCGGATCGGGAAGCCGGCGTAGAAGATGGCGAACGCCAACAACAACAGCCAGCCGTTCGCGGCCAGGATCTTCGCCGGCAGCTCGGACAGGTTGAAGCCGGGCAGGCTGCGCACGAAGAGGACCAGCAGGACGATCGGCAGGACCAGCGACAGGATCGTCCGCGGCTGGCGCAGCCGGCGGCCGAGCGAAATCTGGTCGGCGCTGATTTCCGGCTCTGGGGTTCCGGCGCCCGGGACCGCGGCAGCGATATCCATGGCCCCCGACGGTACGGGGTCCGGACCCGGACCCGCCATCGGCCGAAGGTCCTCTCCCGGCCCAGGCTCGGGCTGGCCGGACTGGTGGCCGGTCACAACGGCAGCGCCGGCTGGATCCGGCCGTTGCCCCGGGCCCGGTTGACGCCCTTGGCGATGGGCGTCAGCCCGCGCACGAAGTAGGACGCCCGGCCGGGCACCAGCTCGAACCTGGCCAGCGCGGCCAGCAGACCCTGGGGCGTGGACGGGTCGGCGTCCAGGGCGCTGTTGTAGGCGACGCCCACCTCGAGGGTGGAGTGCGCATCCGAGACCGCCACGCCGGGCAGATCGTGTTCGAGAGCAAAGACCGCGGCCTGCTCGTTGCCACTCCGGCCGACGACCCGGGCGTTCCACGTCTCGACCCAGTCGACCAGCCCGACGAGCGACGCCAGCCGGGCTTCGCGCAGGAGCGAGCTGCGATGGCGATCGAACGGGTGGGGCACGCCGACCAGGCCGCCCTGCTCCCGGGCCGCGGCGATCGTCTCGTCGGCCGGCCGGCCGGGCGCCAGCGGTCGCTCGAGGAACAGGCAGATCAGGTCCCCGTCGGCCGTCTTCACTTCCTCGCCCACGATGATGGTCAGCCCGTCCGGAGCGTGATCCCGGGCCTCGAGGGCGCCGTCGATCCGGTCGTGGTCGGTGATCGCCAGGTGGGTCAGCCCCCGGGCGGCCGCCGCCCGGACCTGGTCGCGTGGCCGGGCCAGCGAGTCGAAGCTGGCCGATGTGTGGCAGTGGAGGTCGAAGAACGCGCGCCGGGATGCCGCCGAACCCACCATGGAACCGGCCTCGTCAGACCTGCTGGACGAGGGACTTCTTGAAGAAGTCGAAATGCTCCAGGGCCAGCCCGGTCCCCATCGCCACGCAGTTCAGGGGATTCTCGGCGACGTGGCAGGGCACGCCGGTGACCTGGGTCAGGAGCTTGTCCACGTTGCGCAAGAGGGCGCCGCCGCCGGACATCACCATGCCCTTGTCAATGATGTCCGAGCTGAGCTCAGGGGGCGTCTGCTCGAGCACGTTCCGAACGGAGGAAACGAGCTGCTGGAGGGGGGCCTCGATCGCCTCCATCACTTCCGAGCTGGTGATCGGGATCGTCCGGGGCAGGCCCGCGATCAGGTCGCGCCCGCGGACGTCCATGCTCAGCTCGCGCTCGAGCGGCAAGGCGGTCCCGATCGCGATCTTGACCTCCTCGGCGGTCCGCTCGCCGACCATCAGGTTGTACTTCTTGCGGATGTAGGTCGCGATCGCCTCGTCGAACTTGTTGCCACCAACCCGCAGGCTGGCCGACACGACGATCCCGCCGAGGGCGATCACGGCGATCTCGCTCGTCCCGCCGCCGATGTCGATGACCATGTTGCCCGACGGACCGGCGATCGGCACGTTGGCCCCGATCGCGGCAGCCAGGGGCTCCTCGATCAGGTAGGCGGCACCCGCGCCGGCCTTCAGGGCGGCGTCCCGGACGGCCCGCTTCTCCACGCTGGTCACGCCGGCCGGCACGCTGATCATCACGTCCGGCCGGCGAAAGCCGATCGAGCCGCGCCTGACCTTGCTGATGAAGTGGCTGAGCAGCGCCTCGGTGATCACGTAGTCGGCGATCACGCCATCCTTCATCGGCCGGATCGCCGTGATGTTGCCGGGCGTCCGGCCGATCATCTCGCGGGCGTCCTCGCCCACCGCCACGATCCGGTTCTGGTCGTCGACGGCCACCACCGACGGTTCCTGGATGACGATGCCCTTGCCCTGCACGTACACCAGGATGTTGGCGGTGCCCAGGTCGATGCCGATCTTCATGCGCTTGGTGGACTACCCCTTGCTGGCCCGGCGCCGCGGCGCAGGTGACTCGGCCACGGTCGTGATCGACGCCCCGAGATCCTGGAACTTCCGGCCGATGTTCTCATACCCCCGGTGAACGTGGTGCGCACCGTGAATCAGCGAGGTGCCCTCGGCCACCAGGGCGGCCAGGATCATCGACGCGCCGGCCCGCAGGTCGCCGATCTCGGTCTCGGCGCCGTGCAGCGGCGAGATGCCGCTGATCGTGGCGTGGGTCGCGTCATGCATCCGGATCCGGGCGCCCATCCGGGACAGGCCGGCCAGGAATTCGAGGCGGTCCTCGAAGATCGTCTCGTGGACGTGGCTGTGGCCGGTGGCCTGGGTGAGCAGGACGCAGGTCGGCGGCTGGAGGTCGGTGGCCAGGCCGGGATATGGCGCCGTGGTCACGTCCACCGCGCGATAGTGCTGCCGGTCGAGACCCGACACCTGGATCGTGTCGCGCCCGCAGCTCACGCTGACGCCGATCCGGCCGAGCACCTCGAGGAAGGCGCCGAGATGCTCGCAGGGCGCCCCTTCCAGGGTCACCTGCCCGCCGGTGATCGCGGCCGCGACGACGAACGTGCCGGCCTCGATCCGGTCGGGGACCACCCGGTGCTCACCGCCGCGGAGGCGTTTGCGGCCGGTGATCTCGATCGTGTCCGGGCTGGACCGCCGGATCTCGGCGCCCATCGTCTGGAGGAATGCGATCAGGTCGTCGACCTCGGGCTCCTCGGCGGCCGGGTGGATCGTGGTCTGGCCCTCGGCCAGGACGGCGGCCAGCATCGCGTTCTCGGTGCCCATCACCGACACGAACGGGAACTCGAGGGCCGTGCCGCGCAGGCGGCCGGGTGAACGGGCGAAGTAGTAGCCGTTGCGGTACTCGATCTCGGCACCCAGCGCGCGCATCGCATCGACATGCAGGTTGACCGGACGCCGGCCGATCCGGTCGCCACCGGGGTTGCTGATGATCACCCGGCCGAACCGGGCGAGGAGCGGCCCGAGCAGGATGAACGAGGCGCGCATCTTGGCCGCCGCCTCGAGCGGCACGAACAGCCAGTCGACGTCGCCCGAGGCGACCTCGTAGACGTTCGGCGCGGGATGGTCGACCACGACGCCCAGGTCGCGCAGGGTGTCGGCCATCACCCGGACATCCTCGATCTCGGGCACGTTCGTGAAGCGGCAGCGCTCGCCGGTCAGGGTCGCGGCGGCCATCAGTTTGAGCGCCGCGTTCTTCGAGCCGCTGATCGTCACGGAACCGTTCAGCGGCCGGCCACCCTCGATCCGGAAGACCTCGCGCGGGACCGGCTCCGGCGTGAACTCCCAGTGGAACGGACGAGCGTCGGCCACGCTGCTACCCGTGGCTCCGGGGACCCTCGCGGTGGCGCCGCTCGGCGACCCGGATGTGGAGGAGGGCCCGCTGGAGCTCCGCCCGCGCGGCGGACAGGTCGGGCACCCCGCTGAGGCCGCCCTCGATCGCCTTCTCGGCATTGCGGCGGGCCTGCTGGGCCCGCTCGAGGTCGATCTCGGCCGCGAGATTGGCACTTTCGGCCATCACCACCACCTTGTCCGGGCGGACCTGCAGGAACCCGCCGATCACCGCGATCGACTCCTCCGAGTTGCCCTTCTTGATCCGCAGCTCGCCGCTGCCCAGGGTGGCCACGAGCGGGGCGTGATGGGGCAGGATCCCCAGCTCGCCGTCGCTGCCGGGCACCTGGACCCCGTCGACGTCGTCGCTGTAGACGAGCCGCTCGGGTGTGACGACCTCGAGGTGCAGGGTCATGCGCTCTCGAGCTTCGCGGCGTTCTCCCGAACGTCGTCGATCGTGCCGGCCAGGAAGAATGCCTGCTCGGGCAGGGTGTCGGTGGCACCCTCGAGGATCTCCTTGAACGAGGCCACGGTGTCCTTGATCGGGACGTACTTGCCGGGCCGGCCGGTGAAGACCTCGCCGACGAAGAACGGCTGGCTCATGAAGCGCTGCAGCCGGCGGGCCCGGGCAACCGTCGACTTGTCCTCCTCGGACAGCTCGTCGATGCCCAGGATGCTGATGATGTCCTGCAGGTCGCGGTAGCGCTGGAGGACCCGCTGGGTCTCCCTGGCGGTGTCGTAGTGGTCCTGGCCGACGACGAGCGGGTCGAGCACCCGCGAGGTGGAGGTCAGCGGGTCGACCGCCGGGTAGATCCCCAGCTCGGTGATGTAGCGCTCCAGCCGGATCGTCGAGTCGAGGTGGCCGAAGGTGGTGGCCGGGGCCGGGTCGGTGTAGTCGTCGGCCGGCACGAAGACCGCCTGGAGGCTGGTGATCGAGCCCTTCTTGGTCGACGTGATCCGCTCCTGGAGCGCCGCCATCTCGGTGGCCAGGTTGGGCTGGTAGCCGACCGCGCTGGGCATCCGGCCGAGCAGGGCGGAGACCTCCGAGCCGGCCTGCGTGAAGCGGAAGATGTTATCGATGAACAGGAGCACGTCGCGGCCTTCTTCGTCGCGGAAGTACTCGGCCATCGTCAGGGCGGTCAGGCCCACCCGCTGGCGGGCGCCCGGCGGCTCGTTCATCTGGCCGAAGACGAAGGCCGTCTTGGCGATGACTCCCGATTCGGTCATCTCGGCGATCAGGTCATTGCCCTCGCGGCTGCGCTCGCCGACGCCGGCGAAGACGGAATAGCCCGAGTGCTCCTGGGCAACGTTCCGGATCAGCTCCTGGATGATGACCGTCTTGCCCACCCCGGCCCCACCGAAGATCCCGATCTTGCCGCCCTTCTTGAACGGGCAGATCAGGTCGATCACCTTGATCCCCGTCTCGAAGACCTCGACGTCGGTGGTCTGCTGGTCGAACGGCGGCGGTTCGCGATGGATCGGGAGCATGACCGAGGCGGCCACCGCGCCCTTGTTGTCGATCGGGTGGCCGAGCACGTCGAAGACGCGGCCGAGGGTCACCTCGCCGACCGGGACGGTGATCGCCGCGCCGGTGTCGACCGCATCCACCCCGCGGGCCAGCCCGTCCGTCGTGGTCATCGCCACGGTCCGCACCCAGTTGTTGCCGAGGTGCTGCTGGACCTCGACCACGAGCGGTTCCTGGCCCGCGCGCTGGATCTCGACGGCGTTGTAGATCCCGGGCAGCTGGCCGGCCGGGAAGACGATGTCGACTACAGCGCCGGTGATCTGGATCACCTTGCCGGTCGCGGTTTTGGTGGCGGTCGCCATGCTGGTCAGTGCCTCCTTAGCGGGCCTGGGCGCCCGACGCGATTTCGATCATCTCGCGGGTGATGTTCGCCTGGCGAACCTTGTTGTAGCTGAGGGTCAGGTCCTCGATCAGCTCCTCGGCGTTCTCGGTTGCGTTCTTCATCGCGACCATCCGGCTCGACTCCTCGCTGGCCTTCGCCTCGAGGACGGCCTGGAACAGCCGGGTGGCCACGTAGCGGGGCAGGAGCTGCTCCAGGACGGCCGATGGATCCGGCTCGAAGATGAACTGGTTGCCGGGGATCCCCTTGGTGTCCGTGCTGGCCACGATCGGCAGGATCTGGCCCAGGGTGGGCTGCTGGGTCAGGGTGGATACGAAGTGGGGGTAGACCACGTCGATCCGGGCATAGGTGCCCGACAGGTAGTCGTCGGTGACGAGGCGGGCGAGGGGCACGATGTCGGCGAACGTCGGCCGGTCGCCGAAGCCGGCGAAATGGGCCTCGATCGGGATCCCCGCCCGGCGGATCGCGTCGCGGCCCTTCCGGCCGACGGTGACCATCGTGACGCTCCCGGGGTGGTCGACGATCTCGCGCAGGGTGAAGCGCACCGCGTTGGAGGTCAGCGGCCCGGCCAGCGGCCGGTCGGTCGTGATCAGGACCACCAGGCGCTTGCCTGCCGGATCAGCCGTGGCCAGGAGGGGATGGTCCTCGCCGCCGAGGACGGCGGCCACGTCGGCCAGCACCTCGTCGAGCATCTCGCTGTACGGCCGGGCCGCCAGGGTCGCGTCCTGGGCGCGCTTGAGCTTGCTCGCGGCGACGAACTGCATCGCCCGGGTGATCTGGCGGATGTTCTTGACGGCGCCGATCCGTCGCCGGATGTCGCGCTGGCTGGCCACGCTGGTCCCTGCTGCCGTGCGTTCCTGGCCTAGGCCAGGAAGCTCTCGCGATAGACCTTGATCGCCTCGTCGAAGGCCGTCGCCAGGTCATCGCTGAGGGCACCGCTCGACGCGAGATCGGTCAGGATCTTCGGTCGCTCGGTCTCGAGGTAGCGATAAAAGCCCGTCTCCCAGTCCTTGACCCGGTTCGACGGGATGTCGTCCAGGGCGCCCTTCGTGGCCGCGTACAGGATCGCGACCTGCTTCTCCACGCCGAGCGGCTGGTACTGTGGCTGCTTGACCACCTCGGACAGCTTCTCGCCCCGGGTCAGCTGGTCGCGGGTGGCCTTGTCCAGGTCCGAGGCGAACTGGGCGAAGGCGGCCAGGGCGCGGTACTGGGCCAGGTCCAGCTTGAGCGGCCCGGCGACCTTCTTCATCGCCTTGGTCTGGGCGGCCGAGCCAACCCGCGAGACCGAGATGCCGATGTTGAGGGCCGGTCGCTGGCCGGAGTTGAAGAGGTCCGTGTCGAGGAAGATCTGGCCGTCCGTGATCGAGATCACGTTGGTCGGGATATAGGCCGACACGTCGCCGGCCTGGGTCTCGATGATCGGCAGGGCGGTGATCGAGCCGCCGCCGCTGTCCGTGCTCAGGCGGGCGGCTCGCTCGAGCAGGCGGCTGTGGAGGTAGAAGACGTCGCCGGGGTACGCCTCGCGACCGGGCGGCCGGCGCAGCAGGAGGGACATCTCGCGGTAGGCCCAGGCGTGCTTGGAGAGGTCGTCGTAGACGCACAGGGCGTCCTTGACCAGGCCCTCGCCGGGCACCTTCACGCCAACCTCCATGACCTCCTCGGCCATCGCCACGCCGGCGTACGGCGCGAGGTACTGGAGCGGGGCGGGATCCTCGGCGCCGGCCACGACCACGATCGTATGGGCCATCGCGTCGTGGGCCTCGAGGATCGCCACGATGTTGGCCACCGTCGAGAGCTTCTGGCCGATCGCGACGTAGATGCAGACCAGGCCCTTGCCCTTCTGGTTGATGATCGTGTCGATCGCGATCGCGGTCTTGCCCGTCTGGCGGTCCCCGATGATCAGCTCGCGCTGGCCGCGGCCGATCGGGATGAGGGCGTCGATCGCCTTGATCCCGGTCTGGACCGGGGTGTCGACCGACTGGCGGACGATGACCCCCGGGGCGATCCGCTCGACCGGCCGGGTCTTCTTCGTCTTGATCGGGCCCTTGTCATCGAGCGGGCGTCCGAGCGGGTCGACCACCCGGCCGAGGAGCGCCTGGCCGACCGGCACCTCGACGACGCGGCCGGTCGTCTTGACCGTGTCGCCCTCCTTGATCTCGGAGGCGTTGCCCAGGATGACCGCGCCAACGGTCTCCTCCTCCAGGTTCAGGGCGATGCCCATCACCCCGCCGGGGAACTCGAGCATCTCGGACGAGACCGCGTCCTCCAGGCCGTAGATCTGGGCGATCCCGTCGCCGACCTCGACGACCGTCCCGACGCTGCGCGTCTCGGCCGCGCGGTCGAAGTTGTCGATCGCCGACTTGATGATGCTGATGATCTCGTCGGACTTGATGGCCATCTGAACGATCTCCTACAGGGCGCCCGAGACGAGCTGGTTCCGCAGTCGCTCGAGGCGACCCCGGACGGTCCCGTCGATCAGGCGGTCGCCGACCCGGACGACGAGGCCGCCGAGCAGGCTCGGATCAACCTCCTGTTCGAGTTCGATGCGACCGCCGCTCATATGTTCGAGCCTGGCGGTGAGGGCCTTGACCTCGGCGGGCTCGAGCGGCGCTGCGCTCACGGCCCGGGCCGGGGTGATGCCGAGGCGGATGTTGTCGAGCCGGCGGAATTCGGCGGCGACCCGGGGCAGGTCGTGAATCCGGCCGCGCCGGACGAGCAGGCGGAGGAGGTTGAGGAGGGGCACGCTGACCTGCCCCTTGAAGCCGGCCTGGATGGCCTGTTCGCGGATGTCGGTCGCCACGGTCGGATCGCTCAACCCGCGGGCGACGGCCGGATCCTCGAGGATCCCCGCCGCCAGGTCGAGCTCCTGCCGCCAGCGGTCGACCGTCCCATCGCGGCCGGCGATCTCGAAGGCCGATTCGGCGTAGCGCCGGGCTGCCGTGGAAGGGCGGGCCATCAGTTGCCCGCGATCACTTGGCGGCCATCACTTGGCGGACTCGCTGGGCGCGGCCTTGGCCAGGAACTCTTCGACGAGCCGGCGCTGACGCGCGTCGCTCATCGTCTCGCCGACCACCTGGCCGGCGGCCGCCAGGGCCAGGTTGGCGACCTCGCCGCGCAGGTCGAGCAACGCCCGCTGCTTCTCGGCCTCGATCTCCGCCGCGGCCCGTTCGCGCAGCTTCTCGAGCTCGGCTTTGGTCGAAGCGATATCCGCGTCACGGGTCTCCTGGGCAACCTTCTGGGCCCGGTCGAGGATGTCGCGTGCCTCGCGGCGGGCCTCCACCAGGGCCGTCTGCCGCTCGCTGGCGCTCGCCTCGCGGTCATTGCGGGCCTGCTCGGCATCCTGCAGGCCCTGCTCGATCCGCTCCCGCCGGTCGTTGAGCATCTTCGTCAGGGGCGCCGATCCGAACGCCCGGAACAAGGCGAAGAAGACGACGAAGTTGAGCGCGCTGACGACGATCCAGAACAGGTTGATCGTCAGGCCGCCGGTCGCAGGCTGGGCGGCCGTCAGCCGGACGGCCACATGAGCAGCGGCGCCGGCGACGGATAGCAGGGCCACGATTCGATCTCCGCCTGACGACTAGATGATGATCGCGAGGATGCCGACGACGATCGCCAGCACGCCGAGCCCTTCGGCGAACGCCGCGAGGATGATCGCCAGGCCGCGGATCTGGCCGGCCGCCTCGGGATTTCGCCCGATCGCCGTCGATGCCAGGCCGCCCAGGATGCCGATGCCGATGCCGGGGCCGAAGACCCCCAGGGCCGCGAGCCCTGCGCCGATGTGATCCATCCGCTTGTTCCTCCTACGTCCGGCCGGGCGGCCGGTTGACTGGACCGTTGATTGCTGGTTGCGCCGATGGCCCTGACTATGCCGGGATTGGCTGGTCTTTCGGGGCGAGGTGCTCCAGGGTTTCGACTGCTTCGTGGCCCAGCTCGCCTTCCTCGTCGCCGTGGCTCTCGATCGCGAGCACGATGAACATCAACGAGAGGATGCTGAAGATCAGGGCCTGGATGAAGTTGAGCATGACTTCCAGGCCGAACAGCATGACCGGCGCGATGAACAGGGTCAGGGCGGTGATCGCGGCCAATGCGACCTCGCCGCCGTAGATGTTGCCGAAGAGCCGCATCGACAGGGTGACCGGCTTGACGAATTCGAGCATCAGCTCGATCAGGCCGACGAACATGGCAATGATCCCGGCCCCGATCCCGTTGCGGAACTCGTAGACCGGGAAGAACCGGCCCAGGTAACCCCGGACGCCGTGCCTGCGGAAGCCCTGGAACTCGAAGTAGCCGAAGCTGACCAGGGCCAGGCCCAGCGTGATGTTGACGTCCGAGGTGGGTGCCCGGAGCTCTTCGATCTTGCCGACCGGCGGAACCAGGCCGCTCCAGTTGCAGAACAGGATGAGCAGGAAGAAGGCGGCGAACAGGGGGATGTACGGCTTGGCCGCGAGCCCGCCCATCCCGATCCCGAAGTTCTCGAGGCCTTCGTAGGCGAACTCAAGCAGGTTCTGGAGCCGGTTCGGGATGAGCTTCATCCCGCGCGTCGCCGCGAACGCGAGCAGGACCAGGATGGCCATGACGATCCACATCGTGAGGATCGTGGACGTGATGCTGGGGTGGAAGCCGATCACCACCGAGCCGCTGGCCAACGGGTTGGCCGGGTCCAGGTCGATCACCGTGTGGGGCGGCGGGAGCTCCAGCGTCCCGGTGATGTAGCAGGTCGGGTAGGCGCACGCGTCGCCCTGGCTACCGCCGAGCGGGAAGGGCGGCAGGAACACGACCGCCAGGATGTCGAGGACGATGACGGCCACGACCAGCAAGCCGAGCCGGCGCACGACGCGCCGACGCTCGGTCGGCGCGGGCGCGGGGGCCGTGACCTGATCGCTTGACACGCTTGCTCCACACACTTCCACACGGCAGCCGGGCCGTCCGCTCGAATGATCGGTCGGGGTTCCGACCCGTCAGTCGAACCTGCTCAGGAACCGGGAAATCAGCCGGTAGATCCCGAAAGTGCCGATCCCGGCGCCGCCGAGGAACCCGACGAGCAGGAAGACCGGCGAGGTACGGATTTGCTGATCGAGCCAGTGCCCGGCCAGCGCCCCACACAGGGTGGTCACCAGCAGGAGGACGCCGATCTCGGAAAAGAGGGCGAAATAGGCACCGGTTTGGCCCGACAAAGCGCCCGGAGTGTAGCAGCTGCCAACCGGCAGCAGCAAACCCCGGGCGCCTGTGTAGCCGGCGTTCCCGACGGCTACGGCAGGATCACGAACCCGCTGACACCCTTGCGGTTCGTCGAGATCGCCAGGCTGCTTCCGAGGGTGACTTGCAGGAACGGGTTTGAACCATGCTTCCGAGTCGGCGGCGGCAGACGCGGGCCAGCCGCGGGCGTGAAGACGGCCGAGGACACCCAGGCCCCGACGTTGCCGACCTGGTCAACCCCGCGGACTCGGTAGACGTACCGGCCGCTGATCGAGATCGTGTGGGTGATCGACGCGGCGCCGATCGGCACGGTCACCGCCGCGAAGGTCCCGCCGTTGCGGCTCTCCTGGAGCTGGTAGTACTTCACGCCGAAGCCCTGGTCCGTGCCGCTCCACTTCAGCACGATCGTCGCCGTCGAGCTGGTCGAGGACACGCCCCAGATCCTTGGCGCGGTCGCCACCGGCCCGAACGTGTCCTTGACGACCAACATTTGGACCGTGCCGAAGGCCACCTGGCCACGCCCATCAGTGATCTCGTACAGGAACACATCACTCCCGATAAACGAGCCAGTCGGATCGTACGTAACGGACTGCTTGTCGGCGGCGATCCCGACATGACCATGACTTGTGTTGACGCTCGCAAAACAGTGCACGGGGGTGACGACGAGGCAGACGCCGATGATCGTCAGCGGGTCGCTGTCAGGGTCGAAGTCGTTGGCCAGGACGTCGATCGAGACCGGGCCGCTGCCCTGCGCGACCGGCGGGAAGTCGACACCGGCGAAGTCATTGATCGCGACCGGTGCGTGATCCAGCAGCACGGTAAAGCTCACCGTGTCGCTGCCGGCCCCTGCCGCGGTCGCTGTGATCGTGATGGAGCCGGGCGTGCCGCCGGTCACGACGTCACTGGCGACTCCGAGGCTTGTTGTCGTGACCGGGGTCGTGAGCCCGGTAACCGTGCCCGGCCCAGCTTGGCCGAACGTGACGCTCACACCCTCGACCGGGTTAGAGTGGGCGTCCGTGACCGTTGCGGTTATGGTCCGGTGGGTCCCTGAAGCGAGCGTCGAGGTGTCCTTGATCAGGGTGATCGCCGCAGCGGGACCGGCCGTGCCGGTCGCGCTGAAGGTCAGCGGCGAGCCGGTCAAGCCGGCGCTCGTCGCGGTCATGGTGTTCGTGCCGGCCGTGGGGCCCAGGGTCCAGCTACCGACCGTCGCGATGCCGAGGCCGTTGGTCGTGGCCGCGCCGCCGGTGACGGAGCCGCCGCCAGTGGCGACGGCGAAGGTGACGCTCACCCCGGAGACCGGGTTGGCGTCCGCATCGGTGACGAGGACGCTCGGGTCCGTGGCCACTGCCGTCCCGACGGTGGCGGACTGACCGTTGCCGCCATGCACGG
>JADGQK010000103.1 GCA_017881915.1 Chloroflexota bacterium
GCCGACGGGGAGGTTTGACGAATAAGTGAATGTGATTGGGCTCCCCGGTGATCCGCTACCCGCGGTCATGGGGAAGATGCCACGCGAGGTGATGATGATGTTCACAAATGGGTTCGATCGGGGCGGGATGTTTGAATCCTTGTAGACCACGGTCCAAACGAAGATCGTCGCGGTCGTGCCGGTCGCTGGCGGCAAAGTGCCCGTGCAGAGTTGTGTCTTGCCACCCGTGCACTCGGTTGCCGCCACCACCGGGCGCGGCGAAGCGGCGGCCGTCAGTGAGACGGCCAGCAGCAGTGCGGCCAATGTTCCGACAGTGGCTCGAATCACGTTTGTCCTGAGATCTCCGCAGCGTATTGGCGCCAACGTAGACCGGCTCGGCGGCGTTGTCGGTGACCTAACCGTCCCGGTCCGCCGTGACCCTTTCGGTGGAGCCCGTGGGTCCTGCAGGCACCACCAGGGGCGCCGCACGACCCTGTCCGCATGCGCCTAAGATCCGGCGATGGAACGGATCGGCTTCCTGGGGCTCGGGACGATGGGCGCGGCGATGGCCGGCCACCTGGTCCGCTCCGGCCATCCGCTGTCGGTCTGGAACAGGACGCCGGGTCGAGCTGCCGAGCTGGTCGCGCAGGGAGCCACCCAGGCGTCCACCCCCGCAGCCGTCGCCGCGAACAGCGACGCGATCCTCGTGTGCGTCTCGGATACGCCCGACGTGGAGTCGATCCTGTTCGGGCCCAATGGCGTCTCGGACGGAGTCCGCGCCGGGAGCCTCGTGATCGATTGCTCGACGATCGCCCCGGGCGCAACCCGGGACATGGCCACTCGCCTGGCCGCACGCGGGGTGGAATTCGCCGACGCCCCGGTCTCGGGTGGTTCCGAGGGCGCCCAGAAGGCGACCCTGACGATCTTCGTCGGCGCCGCGCCCGCCGTCTTCGAGCGCGCCAGGCCGATCCTCGAGGTCATCGGCAAGACGATCACGCATGTTGGCCCGGTCGGCAGTGGCCAGGCCGTCAAGGCCGTCAACCAGGTGATCCTGGCCGGAGCCTACCTGGGGGTCGCCGAAGGAATCGTGCTCGCCATCCAGGCCGGCCTCGATGTGGAACAGGTCGTCGGCGCGCTCAGCGGGGGAGCGGCCCAGAGCTGGGTCCTGGCCAACCGGAGCGGCCGGATGCTGGCCAACGACTATCCCCTCGGCTTCAAGGTCGAGCTGCACCTGAAGGACCTGGGGATCGCCCTGGGCCTCGCCGCCGAGTCCGGCATGGAGCTGCCGGTGGCCGCGTTGTGCGCCGAGATCGAGCGTGGGCTGGTCGCGGCGGGCCACGGCGCCGACGACATGTCGGCGGTCGCCCGCCGGATCCGGGCCCTGGCCAGGCTCCCGAGCTAGACGCCCGGCGAGTTCAGGAGGAGCAGCGGCTCGCCCAGCTTGCCCGAGTAGATCGGCCGGAAGCGCTCGACGTCGTACATCGTCGGGACGTCCACCGAGCGTGGCGGCACGCCCGGCGTGGGCAGGTGCGTCTGGGCGTAGCGGCCATCCCGGATCGCCACCATCCGGCCGCTCACGCCGTCGCGAATCAGGTCCATCGCCACGTTGGCGAAGGTGATCGCGACCATCTGGTCGAGCTGGTCGGCTTCGCCGCTCCGGAGGTCGTAGGTCAATTCGCTGGCGACGGCCTCGATCCCGGTCCGCTTGCGCAGCTCGTCCGCCAGGACCTCGCCGATATTGACCTTGTGCCGATGGCCGAATGAATCGACCTCGCCCCATTCGGCCAGCTTGGCGCCTCGCCACATTGCGCCTTCGGCCGTGATCACGAAGGCATACCGGCTCGGGTTACTTTGCCAGTCGGCCGCCACCAACTCGGCCAGGGCGTCGAGGTTGAACGGCGCCTCGGGGATCAAGCACCGGCCAGACGTCACATACGCGGTGAACAGGGCGGTGAATCCGCAGTCACGCCCGAAGATCCGGAAGACGCCGATCCGCTCGTGCGAGCCGAGCGTGGTCCTCTGGCGGTTGATCAGCTCCTTCGCCCGGGTGATCGCGCTCGAGAAGCCGATGCAGTACTCGGTGCCCTGGACATCGTTGTCCATCGTCTTGGGGATGGCGGTCAGCGGGATGCCGGCGTCGACAAGGACGCGGGCGAAGCTGAGCGTGTCGTCGCCGCCGATCGCCACGAGGTGATCGATCCCGAGCGCCCCGATATGGTCGAGCACGAGCGGGGTCAGGTCGTAGGTGTCCGCACCACTGGCGTACTTGGCGGCAGCGGCCCGGTCGAGCCAGGGGGGCAGGTTCCGCCCGGCGATCTTGCGCGGATTCGTGCGTGAGGTGTGGAGCCACGTGCCGCCCGTCCGGTCGATCGTCCGGGTGTTGATCCGATCGAGCGGCCGAACATAGGCCGGGTCGAGCTCCCGACCTGGCTGCATATGGGTCAGGCCTTCCCAGCCGCGCCGGATGCCGAGTACGTCGTAGCCGAGCTCGGTCGAGCGGTAGACCACGCTCTTGATCACGGAGTTGAGGCCCGGCACGTCGCCGCCGCCTGTGAGGATTCCGATCCGGCGAGTCCGGGTCATGGTCGTGTGCCTCCATTCATGCGTCGGTTGAATCGTACTCGGCTACCATCAACCCATGAATTACGAGCTGTTCATGGGCGAAGCGCTGGCTGAGGCGGGCATCGCCCTCGATGCCGGCGACCGGCCGGTGGCGGCCGTCGCGGTCGTCAACGACGCGATGGTGGCCCGGGCTCGCGATCGTGTCCGCGAGATGAACGACCCGACGGCGCACGCCGTCGTCACGGCACTGCGCGAGGCAGCCCGCCGGCTTGGCCCGGGAGCGTTGGCTGACGCGACCGTCTTCTGCACCCGGGAACCCTGCCCGATGTGCGTCGGCGCCCTGCTCGAGAGTGATGTCGGGGCGCTCGTCTACGCCGTCCCGAACCTCGTCGACGGTGCCGCCGGCACCGTGATCCAGCTGGCCCAGCACCCGGAGTTGCGACGCCGTCTGCAGGTGGTCAGCGGGATCCGCCAGGCCGAGGCCGAGGAGCTGTTCGCGAGCCATCGGTCGGCCCATGGCCTGCCTCCTGAACGTTCCGCCGGGCCTGCCGACGAAGGGCTCGTGGCTCGGGCCTGAGCCGCTTTGGTATCCTCAACCGCGGAGAGGTGTCCGAGTGGTTGAAGGTGCCGCTCTCGAAAAGCGGTGTGCGCAAGCACCGTGGGTTCGAATCCCACCCTCTCCGCCAAGTTCCCTCTAACCGGTCGGTCCCGGGCGACCGGAGACGACCGCCGGCGCGATGGTCGGCTTCCCGGAGAGGTCGCCTAGTGGCCTATGGCGCCGCATTGGAAATGCGGTTCGGGGCAACCCGTCGGGGGTTCGAATCCCCCCCTCTCCGCCACCACCCGGATGGGGGCCCGGGCGAGGCTCGGCCGGGCCGAGCCATCCCCCTGCTATGATTCGGCGGCCGTGCTAGGCGGGGAACTAGCGGTGCCCTGTACCTGCAATCCGCTCCAGCAGGGCTGAATTCCCTCCCGAGGTCTCCGTTCTCGAAAGCCGCTGTCACGAGCGACGTTGAGGGCCGGGTCCCGCGCAGCGGCGACTCGTGAACCGTGTCAGGTCCGGAAGGAAGCAGCACTAAGCGATCTTCGCCGGGTGCCGCGGAACGGCCTGGTCCGAGCCGCTTGTGATCGGAGGGCGCGGGGACGTTCTGATCGACGGAGGGTGCACGGCACTTCTCTCCGGATTCTTGCTTCAGGATTCCTCCCCCAGCAACCGGTGGACGGCGTTTGAACCCGAGCGACCCACAGCCAAAGTCCTCCTCTTCCGGCGCCGCGCCGGACGCCGCGCTCCGGGTCGCAGCCATGCCTGCGGTCGCACCCGCGCCTCACCGGGCGCTGTACCGGCGCTGGCGGGCCCAGACCTTCGGCGAGATCGTCGGCCAGGAAGCGGTGGTCACGACCCTCCGGAACGCGGTCCGGACGAATCGCCTGGCTCACGGCCTGCTGTTCGTCGGGCCGCGCGGAACCGGCAAGACCTCGCTCGCCCGGATCGTGGCCAAGGCGATCAACTGCCCGAACGTGCGCGACGGCGAGCCATGTGACATGTGCGAGGCATGCGCAGCGATCCGCGACGGACGGGCGCTCGACGTGATCGAGATGGACGCGGCCTCGAACAACAAGGTCGACGATATGCGCGAGCTCCTCGAGCGGACCTGGACGGCCCCCTCGGACCTGACCAGGAAGGTCTATATCGTCGACGAGGTCCAGCGAATCAAGGAGGGTTGGGACGTCCTCCTCAAGACCCTCGAGGAACCGCCCGACCACGTCGTCTTCATCTTCTGCACCACCGACTCCAGCCAGATCCGGCCGGCGGTCCTGTCCCGTGTCCAGCGCTTCGACTTCACCCGGCTCAGCGTGGATCAGATCGTCGGCAAGCTCGACCGGATTCTCGCCGCGGATGGCCGGACCGCCGAGCCCGGGGCGGTCCGCCTGGTGGCCCGCCTGGCTGCCGGCGGGATGCGCGATGCCGAGTCCATCCTGGACCAGGTGCTCGCCTCGGGCGACGACCTCCTGACCGAGGCCCGGGTCGGCGACCTGCTCGGCCTGGTCGATGCCGAGACGGTGACGGCCTTTCTCGACGCCCTCGTGCAGGGGAAGGCCCTGGCCGGCTTGGCCGCGATCGACGGCCTCGAGGAACGCGGTCGAGATCTGCACGTCTTCCTCGACCAAGTGGTCGATGCCGTGCGCGAGGCCCTGACCGGTCAGCTCGGGGGCACGTCCGGGCTGACCGGAGCACCCGCCGCTGGCGGCTCCGAGTCATGGCCAATCGGCGGGCTCGTTGCCGTGGCCCGCCGGCTGGCGGCGATCGACCCGAGCCGCGCCTCGATCGGTGGCCTGCGTTTCCAACTCGAACTGGCCCTGCTCGAAGGCGCGGCGTCGGAACGGATGTCCGGGGGACTCGCGGTTCGACCCGCCGATCGGTCGGTCGACGCGGCGCCGGCCAGCGCGACGACCGCCGCGACTCCCTCTGCCGCGCCCGCAGCGCCGCGGGAGGCAGCGCCGCCCGCCCGAGCCAGGACTGCCGGCCCAACGGACCCGGTCGAGCCGGTCGCGGTGGTCGATGCGGTCGATGCAGTCGCGCAGGCGACGTCCTGGGCGGCGGCGGAGGCGTCCGAGTCGGTCGAGTCGATCCAACCCGCCGAGGCCGTCAGCCCGGGCCCGCCTTCCGAACCGGCCGAGCCGAGCCCCGGTCTGGCCGAGCTGATCGGGGCCTGGCCTCGGATCGTCGCCGAGCTGAGCAGCAGCCCGCCGATCAAGCCGCTCGTCGAGGCCTGCCGGCCGATCGAGATGACCGGCAACCAGGTCATCCTCGGCTTCCCGGAGGGCAAGGCCTTCCTGCGTGACGTGGCCGAGCGTCGCCGAACCCACCTCGAAGAAGGCATTGGCAAGGTCCTCGGCCGCGGCGTCGCCGTCCGGCTCGTGGCCACCAATCTCGATCTCCTGCCGGCGCCGGCGGCCGGGGAGGCTGATCTGCTGACCATGGCCCGCCGGATCTTCGCCGACGACCTGGCCGATACGGACGAGGTCCACTAAGGCGTTTCGGGCGGGTGGCCACCCGCGCCATCGTGTGCCGCGTCGTCCTGCGCCGCGCCGCGCCATCCGCCAGACTGTCCGTCGCAGACCGATCACGGAGGGACCACCCGAATGAGCATGGCCAACCTGCAGCGGATGGCACAACAGATGCAGCAGGAGATGCTGCGTGTCCAGGGCGAGCTCGCGACCGCCACGGTCGACGGCTCGGCCGGCGGGGGAGTCGTGAAGGCGACGGTGACGGGCAAGCAGGAGCTCGTCAGCATCACCATCGACCCGGCGGCGGTCGATCCGGCCGACGTCGAGATGCTCCAGGACCTGGTCACGGCGGCGGTCAACGACGCCCTGAATGCCTCGCGCGAGCTGGCTGAGACGAAGATGGCCGCGGTCACCGGCGGCCTGCGCCTGCCCGGGATGTAGGGCCGACCGGCAGCGTGTCAAGTCCCGTCATCGAGCCCGTCGCCCGCCTCATCGAGGCCCTCTCGCGGCTGCCCGGCATTGGGCCGAAGACGGCACAGCGGCTGACCTTTCACGTGCTCCGGGCACCCGACTCCGAAGCACGCCAGCTCGCGGCGGCGCTCATCGCCGTGCGCGATGAGGTCGTCTTCTGCGAGCGCTGCTTCAACATCAGCGATGCGCCGCTCTGCCCGTTGTGTCGAGACCCTGGTCGCGACGGGCGTCGCCTGTGCGTCGTCGAGGAGCCGCTCGATGTGCTGGCGTTGGAGCGGACCGGCGAGTTCAAGGGCCTCTACCACGTCCTCCACGGGGCGATCTCGCCGATCGACGGGATCGGCCCGGACCGGCTCCGGATCCGCGAGCTGCTGGACCGGGTCGAGGAGGCATTTGCCGCCGGAGCGCCGTTCGAGGAAGTGATCCTGGCCACGAACCCCACCCTCGAAGGCGAAGCCACCGCCATGTTCCTCGACGAGCGCCTCGACGGTCGCGTAGGTCTCGTCAGCCGGATTGCCCGGGGGATCCCTGTCGGCGGGGATCTCGAATACGCCGATGAGGTAACCCTGATCCGCGCGCTGCAGGGCCGCCGCGCCATCCGGGCGTGAGGCCCCCGCAGGTGCTCTGTGCCGTGAGCTCCGTGCCGTGAGCAACCTCGTGGCCGAGATCCTGCTGCGCCTGGCCAAGGCCGGGGCGGCGGCCGTCCTGGGCCTGCTCGTTTATCTCGTCGCGATCGGGCCCTTGGGCGCCGTCCCGTCCGTCGAGCTCGCCTTGCTTTGCTGGCTCTCCGGGGCCGCCTTCCTGCTGCTCGTGGAATCCTCACCGATCTAGGACGTGTCTCCTGTGTCGGTGAGCCAGGGCAGCTGCTCTTCCCGAAGACTGATCGGCCATCAAGAGGCCGCGGCCCTCTCGGGCCTCACCGGCGCGGACGCCCTTGTCGATCAGGCAGACAGCGGACCGT
>JADGQK010000044.1 GCA_017881915.1 Chloroflexota bacterium
CGGACCGGGAGGATCGACACAACGGGGTATCCTGATGGGCCAGCCCTGCAACGAGACAGCCGAAGCCCGATGACGACTCGAGACCAGGCGCGCCGGCGGGCGGCGGAGGTGCGCTCCGAAGCCGCCTCCCGTGGCGTGCCCGTGGGCCACCCCGTCGCCAGCCTGCCGGAGCGCCTGCTGGCGGCGCGTGAGCGGAAGGGCGTCGATCTGTTCCGGGCCGAGCGCGACACGAAGATCAGGGCGCGCTACCTGGGAGCGCTCGAACGGGGCGACTACCGCGAGTTGCCTGGGGCGGTCTACACGAAGGGCTTCCTGCGCAACTACGCGCAGTACCTGGGCCTTGATCCCGACGAGATCCTGCTCCAGTGGCGCCGGGAACGCGGTGATGGGCCGTCATCGGACCCGGTCCTCGTCGTCCCCCGGACAGTGGCCGCGCCGCGCCAGGGGATCACGATCTCGCCCCGGGTGTTCGGCGGGCTGCTCCTCGCCCTCGTCGTGATCGTCGTCGTCGGTTATGTCGCCACCCAACTCGTGCGCTACTCGAAGCCACCCACGATCACGGTCACTGATCCCAGCTCAGCCGTGGTCACGGTCGACGAGACGGCCACGAAGTACACGCTGCGGGGCAGCACCAGCCCGGGCGCGACGGTGTCGATCACGATTCCAGGCCGCGACCAGCCGATCCAGGTGACGGCCAGCCCCGACGGGACGTGGACCCTGGATGTTGAGCTCCGGCGCGGCCGGAACCAGTTCAGCGTGACCGCGACTGACCCGGACACGGGCAAACAGGCGGACTCGCCGTATGGCGTCGTGATCAATGTGCCGATCTCGGCGATCGTCGCGCCTGGCCTGACCCTCGACCAGCCGGCCGAGGGCGCGACCTTCCAGAACGGCGCGATCCTCGTCCAGGGTTCGGCCACGAACGCGACCCAGGTGACCGTGAGCGCGGCGTTCAACGGGCCGGTCAACTCCACGACCGGGTCAAAGCCGCTCGCAACGCCGGCACGGCCGCCCGCCCAGACGGCCACCGTCGGCGCCGACGGCACATTCAGCGTCCCGTTCAACCTGACGGCCGGGAAGTGGACCCTGACCGTGGCGGCGGCCGGCAGCGCGGGCAAGGCGACCTCGCTGACCCGGGCCGTGACCGTGAACTACAAGGGGGTCAACCTCGTCGTCGCAGTCAAGGGCGGCTCGGCCTGGATCAAGGTCTGGGAGGACGGCATCGTCGATCAGACGATTGGGGCCGGTGGCAAGACGTATACCGACGGCAAGACCCTGACCTTCAGCGCGGCGAAGACGGTCGAGGTTCGGACCGGCAAGTCGAGCGTCACCTTCTTCACCCTGAATGGCCAATCACTCGGCTCGCTCGGTTCGGCGCCCAATCCCGAGACCTGGTACTTCGCCCCGCCGGCAGCGCCCAAACTGACCACCCATCGGTGACCGCGGACGAGCTCGACCTCCACGCCCTCGCCGAGCGCCTGCAGGCGATCTGCCTGGCCGCCGGCCTGAGCGTCGTGACGGCCGAGTCGTGCACCGGCGGCCTGGTCGCCCATGAGCTGACCGAGATCCCCGGCTCGAGCGCCTATTTCCTGGGCGGGATCGTGGCCTACGCCGACGGCACGAAGCGGGCCGGCCTGGGCGTCCCGGCAGAGCTGATCGACCGCCACGGCGCCGTCAGCGCCCAGGTGGCCCGGGCGATGGCCGAGGGTGCCCGGCGAGTCCTGGGCGCAGACCTGGCCGTGGCGGTCACCGGAATCGCCGGGCCGGGTGGGGGAACGCCCGCCAAGCCGGTCGGGTTGACTTACATCGCGGTCGATGGACCGGCCGGTCAGGAGGTTCGCCGGTTCAGCTGGTCCCTCGATCGATCGGCGAACAAGCGGGCCAGCGCGGCCGCTGCGATCGAACTGCTGATCTCGATTGCCGGGTCGATCGGGCGGTGAGTCGCAGCGTCGAGGAAATCAGCCGGGGCCTCGAACCAACCCGCCCGGCCCGGCCGATCTTGCCCGGCGAGCGGATCCACGTGATCGGTGCCGCCGGGAGCGCCGCGGCTGCCTCGCTCCTGCTCGGGCAGGCCGCTGGGGCGAGCGTATCGGGCTGCGACTCGGGCGCGCCATCCGCCTACAGCCTGGGCGCCGAGGCGGCCGGGATCCCGATCGTCTGGCAGCACGACGTCGGCCACGTCGTGGGCGAGGGCGGGCGCCCGCTCGTCGACCGGATTGCCGTCAGCAAGGCCCTGACCTCGGTCAATCCCGACCAGCCGGAGCTGCACGCGGCCCATGCAGCAGGGATCCTGGCGACGAGCTGTCAGCAGCTGATCGCCGATGTCGCCGCCACGTTCGGCGGGACGCTCCTGGCGGTCGCCGGGACCCACGGCAAGTCGACCACGACCGGCTGGCTGGTGCACCTCCTGGCGGAGGCCGGCGAAGACCCATCGGCCTTCGTCGGCGCGCTCCTGCCCGCCGCCCTCGCCGGTGCCGGCGCGCCGGCGGTCGTCCGGCTCGGCCGTGGCGGCCGGCTCGAGCACCCGTTTGTCGTCGAGGCCGATGAGTACGCCGGCAACTTCGATCCGTACCAACCAACGATCGGGGTGCTCCTCAACGCCGACTGGGACCATCCCGACGTGTTCCGTGACAGGGACGCGGTGATCAACACCTTCGAGGCCTGGATCCGGCGCTTCGGCCCGGACGCGACGCTCGTCGCCAACGCCGCCGATCCGGGGGTCGCCACGCTGCTGCCGCGACTGGTCGATTGGCCTGGTCGAATCCTGGCTACTGCAGTCGCTCCGGTCGCGGATGATGCCGCGGCTCTTGCCGATGAGCTCCGGCGCACGATCCGATCGGCTGCCGGCCCCGCGACCGCACTGACGGCAGGCTACGTCGACAACCCACTCTCGAGCCGCACTCGTCTCACTCTCCACGGGCTGCCTGGGCATCACCTGGAATCGTCAGTCGAAATCAGCCTGATCGGCCGTCATAACGCCGACGATGCCCTTGGAGCTGCCGGTGCGGCGCTGGTCTACGGACTGGAGCCCGCGGCCGTGCTGGCCGGCCTCGCCTCGTTCGAGGGCGTCGGCCGGCGCTTCGAACTGAAGGGTGACGTGGCTGGGGTCGTGGTCATCGACGACTACGGCCACCATCCAACGGCGATCGCGGCGACCCTTGCGGCGGTCAGCCTGCGCTATCCGGGCCGACGCCGCTGGGCCGTCTACGAGCCGCTCACGTTCCACCGCACGGCCGCCCTGCTCGAAGCGTTTGCCGACGTCCTGGCCACGGCCGACCGGGTTGCGATCGCTGACATCTTCGCCGTCCGCGACCCCGATACGACCATCGTCTCGGCCGCCGACCTGGCCCGGGCTGTGGAGAAGCGTGGTACCCCGGCGATTGCCCCCGGTTCGGTCGAGGCGACGGCCGATGCGCTCCTGGCGTTGGTGGAGCCGGGCGACGTCGTGCTGGTCATGGGCGGTGGCCGCTCGTACGTGATCGCCGAACGGCTGGTTGCCGGCCTGGAGGCCAGAAGCCGCTGAGGGGCCCGGCGTCGCCAATTGGTCGCCCCTGTTCCTCCAAAACCGGCGAATATCAGCCCACGTAGTGCTAGGCCGGATCGGTGGCCGTACATCGGCCTCCCTGCGCCGATTCGACCGATTGCCGTGCGTGGAGCAACCTCGCTCGGACCGGAATCAGCTCGGAGTCCGCGTCAGATCCGGCCCAAGACTACTGGGGCTGATATTCGCCAGAAAGCGGACGTGGGTACCGGTTTCGGCGGCAGCGGCCGATGAGTCGTCAGGGGTGGCTGGCCCGGAAGCCGGTGACGTACCAGAGGATCAGGCACGCCAACAAGATCAGCAACGCAACCGTCCAAACCAGGCGGCTGCGGCGCATCGCGATCTCAGTCACCCGGGATGGCAGCTGCAACCGTCGCACCGCCGCTGGCGGCGGTGGCCTCCAGGGCGACCAGCTCCTCGGGACTCAGCAACCGGGCGGTGATCTCGTGGCCTTCGGAGGTCAGGCAGCGCCCCGAGGCGAGCTCGTATTGCCAGCCGTGGAGCGAGCAGGTCAGGACGCCCTCCTCGATCGTCGCGAAGCGGGTCAGGTCGGCCTTCATGTGCGGGCAGCGACGCTGGATCTCCCAGCCGTCGAGCACGAATGAGCCCTCGGACTTCGCCTTCTCGGCGTAGAAGCCCTCGGCGTACTGGAGCCGCTCGAGGTCGAGGCACTTGAACCAGGTGTAGACGAACTCGTTATAGGGACCCTTCCGGGCAGCCCGGAAGCGCAACGACAGGAAGAGCGAGTTGACCCAGTCGACCTCGTGCTCGCGGACGAGGATCTCGACCAGCGGCCGGTCGATCCGGAAGATGTAGCGCGGGGTCTCGATGCCGTCCCACGGGCGGACGAGCTGGTCGACGAAGTCGAGCACGATCCCGGGCGGCTGGCCTGCGGGCGTGACGGCCAAGCCCTGCGGTCCGCGCAGGTCGAGCAGGACCGGCGCGCCGATCCCGACACAGATCTGTTCGCCGAAGCCCATCAGTGGCTCGAACCAGGCCTTGAGCTCGGCCAGCAGGTCGAGCGGCTCCCCGTCCGGGTCGTCCTGGGGGCCGGTCCAGCGAACGTGTTCGGCGTCGAGGAGCAGGCGAACCCGGGCCTGGTAGTGGCGCAGGTACGTCTCGCGCTCCTCGAAGATCCGCCGGATCTCCGGATCGGGCAGTGGGTGGCTGACCTCGAACGAGCCACGCCTGAGCTCGCCCACGGAGCCCGGCAGCATCAACCGGCCGCCCTGGATCCCGGCCGCCGCGAGGTGGTCGAGGAAGACCTCCTGGTCGGGGAAGATGTTGGCCGGATCGCGGCGCAGGTCGTTGAACTCGAACAGGTCGTCGTCGAGGAAGCAGGGCGGGCCGGCGCTGGGCACGACGAACGCCGGCTCGAGGATCTCGATGTAGCGCTGGGCTCGGGCCAGCTGGACGACGCGCTTCTTGTGGGCCAGCGTCGTCTTCGCCCGCTCGGGGAACTCGTAGACCATCGGGTACCAGATGGCGCCCGAGAACTGGAGGAAGAGCAGGTCGATCGGGCCGAGGGCCAGGAGCTTGTCGGGATCGGGCGGCCGCGAGTCGTTCAGGTTCAGGAGACGGGTCTCGCCATCATCCACGACAAGGGCCGAATCACCGATCGGTCCATCGGTTGGCGCGGTCAGGGCGTTGATCATCACCCTGAGCCCGCCGGCCAGCTCGATCGGCTCGCAATCAGCCGTCTCCACGAAGTGGCGGAAGCCAAGGGCATGGAGCTCGTGGCGCAGGTCGTCGATCAGGTAGTCGGGCAGGAGGACCGTCGCATCCTTGTTGGCATGGCGGCTCAACCAGGCGGGATCGAAGTGGTCGTGGTGAAGGTGCGAAATGTACAGGTACGTCGGGCTGGCGATCAGGGCCGGATCAATCGTGTCGTTGGCCGGGAAGGGGAACCAGCTGCCGAAATACGCGGGGTTGAACCAGGGATCACACAGGATGCTGCCGGCCCGGGTCTCGATGAACAGCCCGGCCTGGCCGAGGAAGGTGGTCCGCATCGCCCGAGGATACCGGAGCGGGTACCATTGGCGACCGATCCCCCAGCGACCCGCACTGACGGAGCGTGTTCATGGCCGGCGACGTCTCGTTCGATGTGGTCAGCGATTTCGACGAGCAGGAGCTTCGGAATGCCCTGGACCAGGTCCGACGCGAGGTCCAGCAGCGCTTCGACTTCAAGGGCGCCAAGGTCGACCTCGAGCAGGAGAAGACCGAGCTCATCCTGATCACCGACGACGACTTCCGGGCCAGGGTGGTCAAGGACCTGATCGAGTCGAAGGCCATCCGGCGCAACCTCAGCCTGAAGATCTTCGACTGGGGCAAGGTCGAGCCGGCCGGCGGCAATACCGTCAAGCAGGTCATCACGCTTCGGCGTGGCCTGGCCGACGAGGTCGCCAAGAAGCTGACCAAGCTGATCCGGGACGAGTTCCCCAAGGTGAAGTCGCAGATCCAGGGCGACGCAATCCGGGTGTCGGGCAAGAACAAGGACGATCTCCAGCGCGTGATCGGCCGGCTGCGCGAGCTCGACATCGAGGTCCCCCTCCAGTTCCAGAACTATCGCTAGGAACGGCGACACGGTGACGGACGAGCCACTAGAGACGCCCGCGCTGCCCGAGTCGGAGCCTGAGCCCGTTGTCCCATTGACTGCCAACGCGCCCGAACCGGAACCCGAGCCCGTGACCGAGCCCGAGCCCGAACCGGAACCCGAGCCCGTGACCGAGCCCGAGCCCGAGCCCGAGCCCGAACCGGAACCCGAACCCGAGCCCGTGACCGAGCCCGAACCGGAACCCGAGCCCGTGGCCGAGCCCGAACCGGTGGCCGAGCCCGAACTGGTGCCGGAGCCCGAACCGGAGCCGGAGCCGGAGCCCGAACTGGTGCCGGAGCTGGCGCGAGCACCGGAGCCCGAGCCTGTGGCGCCGCGAACCGTTGGGCGGCTGATCGCCGATGCACTCCGGGCGGCCGGTGTCGACGTCGCGTTCACGGTGCCCGGCGAGAGCTTCCTCGGCCTGCTCGAGGCCCTGCCCCAGGTTGGGATCCGGGTCGTGACGACGCGCCACGAGGGCGGCGCGGCCTTCATGGCCGAAGCCCACGGACAGCTGACCGGCAAGCCGGCTGCCTGCCTCGCGACGCGGGCCGTCGGCGCTGCCAACCTGGCGATCGGGATCCACACTGCACGGGCCAACTCCACGCCGATGTTTGCGCTTGTCGGCCAGGTCACCCGCCCGGTCAAAGGCCGGGAAGCCTTTCAGGAGATCGACCTGCCGGGGTCGATCGGCCGGATGGCCAAGTGGTCGGTCGAGCTCGAGACGGCCGGCCGGGCCGAGGCGACCCTGCTCGAGGCGACCCGCCATGCCCTGGGTGGCCGGCCAGGTCCAGTCGTCGTGGCGCTGCCCGAGGACCTGCTCGACGAGCTCGTCCCCGGAGCCGCGATCGAGGCCGCGCCCTTCCGGCCCGCCCGCATCGAGCCGGATGACGCGGCGGTCCGACGCGTCCTGCACCTCCTGACCGCCGCCCGTCGACCGGTGATCCTGGCTGGGGCCGGCGTGCTCCGCTCGCGCGGCACGGCCGATCTCGTCCGGTTGGCGGAGTTGCTCGAAGTCCCCGTGATCGCCTCGTGGCGGCGGCCTGATGTCTTCCCCAACGACCACCGGCTCTACCTCGGGATGACCGGCTACGGCGCGGCGGACACCGTCCGGGCTCGCCTCGACGACGCCGACCTGGTGCTCGTCCTGGGGGCGCGCTTGAACGAGATCGCCTCGTTCGGTTACGAGGTCCCTCGTCGGGACCAGCCGTGGATCCATGTTGATCTCGAGCCGCGCGGCGTTGGGCATGGCCTCGGCGAACCGAGCCAGGCGGTCGTGGCCGATGCCCGGACGTTCCTGCGGGTTGCCCGGCGGCGGGTCTCGATGGGCGTTTTGGCCGCGGAGTCGTTCGACGCCCGCCGTGCGGCCGACGAGGCGGACCGAGCGGCCTACCTCGTGGCCTCGATCGTCACTGACGAGCCCTGGTCCGGTCCCGGCGTCCACCCGGGCCGGGTGATCGAGACGCTCAACCGGATCCTGCCGCCGCAGGCCGTCGTGGCCACGGACGCCGGCAACTTCGCCGGCTGGGCGGCACGCGGTCTCCATTTCCGGCGCCCGGGCACGTTCGTTGGTCCGACTTCCGGGGCGATGGGCTACGGGCTGCCGGCTGCAATTGCCGCCTCGCTCGAGCACCCTGGCCGGCCGGTCGTCGCGCTCGCCGGCGACGGAGGCTTCGCGATGACGATGAGCGAGCTCGAGACGGCGGTCAGGGAGCACGCAACCGTCGTGGCGCTCGTGTTCGACAACCATCGCTACGGCACGATCCGGGCCCATCAGGACCGCCGCGGAACCGGGGCAGGGGAGTCGACCGACCTCGGCCCGATCGACTTTGCGACCGTCGCGACGGCGCTCGGCGCGCACGGCGTTCGGGTCGATGACGATGCGGCCTTCGAGCCGGCCCTGGTCGCGGCGCTGGCGGCCGGAACGACGACCGTCATCCACCTGCCGATCGATCGCCGCTGGCGCTCGGTCGGCGTCCTCGACCCGGCCTGATCCGGCAGAGGGACTCCCCGGTGCGAGCCACGTATCACCTTGTCCCGGCCGACGACTGGGCCGCGCGCGATCCGGCCGCGCCGTACGCGGCGCCCAGCCTGGCCGGCGAGGGCTTCATCCACTGTACGGACGGCGCAACAGCCATGGTCGACACCGCGAACCGGCACTACCTGGTCGACCCGCGCGCCTTCGTCGTCCTGAGCGTCGATCTCGATGCCACGGGCTCACCCTGGCGCTTCGACGATGACGCCGGGATCTATCCCCACGTCTACGGCCCGATCGCGCCGGCGGCCATCCTGCGCGAGCAGGCGATCCCGCGTGGTGACGACGGGACGTTCCTGCCCTTTGCCGGCGCCGACATCCCCGCCGGCATCCGGGTGGAGACGATCTATGTGGTCCAGGCAACTTACGGGCCCGATGCCCCGAAGCTCCGACCCGCGGCCCGGCCCGAACACCTCGCCCATATCGGCGATCTGCTGCGAGCGGGCCAGGTGATCGAGGCCGGCGGTTATCTCGACTTCAGCGAGGCGTTGCTGCTCGTGCGAGCCTCCAGCGAGGTCGAGGCGGTGGACCTGTTCCGCGACGACGCGTACATCCGCAGCGGCGTGTGGACAGACCTTCGCGCGCGACCCTTCGGCCGGGTCATCGCCGACTAGGCTGCGGCGGCCCGGCTTATGCGGGGAAGCGGCCTCGATCGGTCCGGATTCGGGCGCCGTCTAGTCCGACGCGCCGAGCCAGTCGCGGACGACGCGCTCGAGCATGGGCAGGGGCAGGTTTCCCGATCCGAGGACGGTGTCGTGGAACCCCTTGATCTCGAATTGGTCGCCCAACGCGGCTTCGGCACCGGCCCGGATTCGCTGGATCTCGAGGCGGCCGATCATGTAGCTGAGGGCCTGGCCGGGCACGACCAGGTAGCGGTCGATCTCGGCGCTGACGTGGCTCTCGCGCATCGGCGAGTTGTCGAGCATGTAGTCGATCGCCTTGCGCCGGCTCCAGCCGAGCGCGTGCATGCCGGTGTCGACGACGAGCCGGCAGGCGCGCATCGAATCGGCCGAGAGCATGCCCATCCGGTCGAGCGGCGTCGTGTACAGGCCCATCTCGTCGGCCAGCCGCTCGGCGTACAGCCCCCAGCCCTCGCTGTAGGCGGCGATGAACGCCCGCTTGCGGAATTCCGGGATGGAAGTCAGCTCGCCGGCGATCGTGAGCTGCAGGTGATGGCCGGGAATACCTTCATGGTAGGCCGTCGACTCGATCTGGTAGCGGCCCCAGCCGGTCGGCTCGCTCGTGTTCATGAAGAAGGTGCCCCCGCGGCTGCCATCGAGGGCGGGCGAGAAGTAATAGGCGACGGCTCCGCTCGTGGCGGACTCGACATCGCAGTCCGCTCGGGGCAGGATCCCGAACCAGCCGGCCATCGCGCCCTTCGCCCTGGCCAGGGCGGCCTTGGCGGCGGCCACGACCTCGGCGGCGTCGGTGTGGTGGAGGGCGGGGTCCGAGCGGAGGGCCTCGAAGATCTCGGCCAGGTCGGCGGAACCGGTCACCTGCGGCCCCAGCTCCCGGTATTCGGCGCCCAGCGACTCGACCTGGTTGAGCCCGATCTCGTGGACCTGCTCGGCCGGGAGAGCCAGCGTGGTGTACAGCCGGATGGACCGGTCATACGCCTCCGCGCCATCCGCCAGCCAGCTCAGGCCCGCGTGCTCGTCGGGCCGCGCGTGAGCCAGGACCTCATCCCGCAGGACGTCGCGGTAGAGGACGAGCGCCGGGCGCACGTCGGCCTCGATGACCGATCGCAGCCGGTCGCGCCAGGCCGCCGCGTCGGCCATGTCGGATGGCACGGCCAGGTTCAGCAGCGGGTCGTCGGCCGGCGGTGTCGCCAGCCAGGCATCGAGCTGGGGAATCGTGTCGCGGACCGCGAACACGGCCGGCGTTCGGTCGGCGGCGACTCCCTCGCGGAGGCGATCAGCCATCGACCGGAAGGCCTCACCGATTCCGTGCAGCTTGCCGGTCATCGCCTGGGCGACCTCGGTCGATGGCATCGACAGCTTGGGAATCCGGACGGGCAGCATCGCCTGCTGGCCGGAGATCGGGTTCACGGCGAACTCCGCCAGGCGTGACTCGAGCAGGTCGGCCCGCACCGTGGCGTCCCAGGCCAGGATGTCACGGGTGAGCCGGTCGTCCTGACCGAGACCTTCATCGATCGCCGTCGCCCGGCGCGCGAACTCCCGGTCCTCGGCGATCTCCTCGTCCTCGGCGGCTCGCGTGAATGCCTCGAAGCGCGCGGCAAAGCGGTAGTCGCCGTCGAGGTGGGCCGACGTCGGAGCCACCCGGTGCCGGAAGTCGAAGTACTCGGCTGCGAGGGCGTTGATCTCGTCGCTCACGGGTCCTCCCGGATGAAGCTGGCGGTAGCGGGAATCCATGGTAGCCCGGCGCCGTTGCTCAGGACGCCGGGTCCGTGAGTCCCACGCGCTGCAGGACAGTTCGCCAGCACCGGTCGCGTCGCGCCATTGCCGCGCGCGTCGTCGCCGCCCCGGATTAGTCGTTGCGGCAGCAACTACCGTTGTGGTATCGTGGCCGAAACCAAGGAGTCGCTGACCAATGCCAGCCGTCGTCGTCGAAGACATCACCGTCCTGCCCCGGATCCCGGAGCCGGATCCCACCGTCACCCGCCATCGTCCTGTTCGGGGCATCACGAATGCGCCGCGGGGTTTCGAGGGCGAGGGGTTTCCGGTCCGCCGCGCGTTTGCCGGGGTTGACCTCGCGGACCTCGATCCGTTCGTCCACTTCGACCAGATGGGCGAGGTGGAGTACGCGCCGGGTGAGCCCAAGGGCACGCCCTGGCATCCGCATCGTGGCTTCGAGACCGTGACCTACATGATCGACGGCACGTTCGAACACAGCGACTCGAATGGCGGGGGAGGGGTGATCACGAACGGTGATACCCAGTGGATGACCGCCGGGTCCGGGATCCTCCACATCGAGAAGCCGCCCGAGGCGCTCGTCGCGAGCGGCGGCCTGTTCCACGGCTTCCAGCTCTGGGTCAACCTGCCGGCGGCCCAGAAATGGTCCGCGCCGCGTTACCAGGACCTGCGGGCGAAGGAAGTCGCCCTCGTCTCCTCGAGCGATGGCGGGGCCCTGGTCCGGGTGATCGCCGGCGATGTCGCCGGTCATGCCGGCCCCGGCTCCACGTACACGCCGATGACCCTGGTCCACGCGACGCTCAGCCCGGGCGCCCGGGTGGCGCTGCCCTGGCGGCCCGACTACAACGCCCTCGTCTACGTCCTCGCCGGCCACGGCAGCGTCGGCCAGGCGAGCGTCGGCCAGGAGGCTCGGCCGATCCAGACGGGTCAGCTGGCCGTCTTCGGGCCGGGCAACACGGTCACGATCGCCGCCTCGATGCAGCAGGAGAGCCGCAACCCGAACCTCGACGTGATCGTCCTGGGCGGGCGTCCGATTCGCGAGCCGGTCGCCTGGATGGGTCCGTTCGTCATGAACACGCGGGAAGAGGTGATCCAGGCCATGGCCGACTACCAGGCCGGTCGCCTGGGCTCAATCCCCGCGATCCACAACGCCCCGACCACGCTGGTCGAGTCCAACGGAGCCAACGACCCGGTCGGAGCCAACAACGCAGGCGGGTCGTCCGGGTCTGCCTGAACCTCAGTCCGCGACGATCAGGGGCGAGGCCCAACGGAGACCGGCGCGCCTGGGACCGCGACCACGCGGTGCTCCTGTTGCCATAGCCAGGCCCGCGACGTCTCGCCCGATGCGTGAATTGCGGCGGCCTGCGCGCGCCCGAAGTAGCGGTAGTGCCACGGCTCGTAGCCGTAGCAGACCTGGCTAGTCCTGCCGCGGGGATAGGACATGATGAAGCCGAACTTCCAGGCGTTCTTCACCATCCAGGCGCCAGCCCTGGTTGTCGCCCAGTCGTAGCCGCCGAGGTGCCACGGCGGGCCGGCACCCGGCGTCTTGAAGTCGATCGCCACGCCAAGCTGGTGCTCGGAGTGGCCTGCCCGGGCACTGCCCAGGATCGCCCTCTCATATCCCAGCTCGTTCACCCAGGTGTTGAACGTGGATGCCTGGGTTGAATAGCTCCGGTAGGCGCTTTCGATCGCGATCGGAGCACCGGCTGACCGAGCAGCTTTGGTCATCGCCGCGAGGTCGGGGATGACCAATGAGCGGATCAGGCCGCTCCCGGCGATTCCCGCCCGACTTACCGGGACCAGGTCCCTGGGAGCGTAGCTCGCCGGCACCCGGAACTGCCAGTCGACGAGCGCCCCCGACCAATCGGCGTAGCTCGCCAGCTGGGTAGTGACGTTGCCGAGCTTGCAAGCCGGCGGTTGGCTGGTTGACTGGGTCGGTGGCACGAATACGAACGTCGATGCCGCTGCCGGCCCGACAGCGGCTGCCGCCAGCAGCACTCCAAAGACGATTCCAACAGGCACAGTCCGACGGCGAGGGGACGTGACAGACCTTTCACCGAGCAATCTCGGTCAGCGTTGCCGTCATCCCACCACCCTGGTTCGCCCGGCGATATAGCCGCTTTGGGCCATCCCGGCAAACGACCGGGGCTGATCGGCCGCACCTGCGCGAGCTCCATGAAGGCACCGAGTCCAGCCTGTCGGCGGCCACGCCTGAGCGCAGGGCGGGCGGCCTCAGGGGAGACACGGTCCCGCCCGGCAGAATGAGTCGGCGACCACCACCGTACTGCCCGACCTGCCACGAGCCAGTCGGCATGGACTCAGTGAGCTTCCTGGCCCTCCGTGCGACGGGATAGATGGCCGCGGGCCTAACCCTCGTTCCAGAAGTGGCCGGCAACTCGCACCGGGAGTCCCGTCGTGACCGCCTGCGCGACGAGCAGGTCGAGATAGCGATCGTGGACGGCATCGGCCAGGCTGCACACCTCGGGTCCGCCCTCGATCGCCTCCGACATCCGGGCCAGGCAGGTGGCCACGGCAATCTCGTCGTCGGTCAGGCGAGCCGTTCCAAACGGGTTGCGGTAGACCCACTCCGCGCCGGCTGTGATGCCCTCGAGGTAGAGCCCCTCGAGGTTGCCGTCGTGTCCCGTGTCGTGGCGCTGGAGCCTCAGCCGGATCGGCGTGCGGGCGTCCGCGAGCCAGCTCAGCAGGTCGCCATCGATCTCGCCGCGCTCGCCGCGGACGAGCAGGCGCAGGCCACGGATCCACGAGAAGTACTGCTCGTCGCTGAAGTCGAGGATGCCCAGCCGATCGCCGAAGTCGAACGTGGCGATGACCTGCTCGGCGGTGGCGATCCGCTCGCTCGCTGGCGGACCCGATCGATCCGGGCCGGCCACGACCGGTGAGCTGAACCGGCGGGCGGTGATTGTCACGGGCTCGCTGCCGACGCCGAGAAGACGACGAATCAGGTCGATCCCGTGGTAGCCATGGGCGACCGAGACCTGGGCCTGGCTGATCGAACCGAGGCGACCGTCGGCGACGAGTGCCAGGCGGGCGGCATGGAGCGGCTGGAAGCGATACTGCTCGGCGACCTGGATCCGACCCCCGAACCTGACCAGCGCGGCCAGACGGCGCAGGCCGTCGAGATCCGGCGCGGGCGGCGTCTCGGCGAGGACGGCGACGCCGCGCTCGGCCAGCTCGGCCAGGAGGACCGGCGTCGCCTCACCGGGGACCGCCAGCACGACGAATGCTGGCTCGCCGGCGAGGAGCTCATCGAGTGCGGTGCTCGAGCCCGGCGCCCGTCGTGAGAATCGACCGGTCAGCCGGAATCGGTCCGGCAACGCGCCCGCGACACGCTCGAAGAACCCGGCGCGCCAGCCGGCGCCGATCAGGGCGAAGGAGACCGGTTCCACCTATGCAGGGTAGCGGGTCAGCAGCCCGACCACGCCTGGTCCGGGGTACGGAATCGCAGTCATGCCGGTACCAAACGATGCAGGGCGAGGGCCGTTCGGCACGGGTGGTCAGGGGGCCACATGACCACGCTGATGATCCGAGGCCAGCACATCAGTGACCCGGCTCACCACTCCTCCGAGTCGCTCGGATCGCATGAAGATCATGCGGAAGGAATTCGTCCGTGAATGGCCTGCGTCTCGCGGCGGTTGTGGTCGGAACCTCGCTCGTATTCGCAGTGGCTGGATTCGCTCAGACCGCCCGTGCCGCCGATGCCCCCTGCATTTGCGGACTGGAGTCGGCCTCGGCGATGACGGACGAAGTCACGGCGGACCTGGGCCTGGGTGCGCCGGTCCCGTCGCCCACGCCGACCACGGCACCAACTGCCACACCGACCACGACTCCGACCGCCACGAGCGTGCCGGCACCGATCGCCAAACGGACCACGGCACCGATCGCCAAACCGACCACGGCACCGATCGCCAAACCGATCGCCACGAGCGTGCCGGTCCCGTTGCCGCCGCCGACCACGGCACCGATCGCCAAACCGATCGCCACGAGCGTGCCGGTCCCGTTGCCCCCGCCGACCACGGCACCAACTGCTAAACCGACCACGACTCCGGGCGCAGCAGATCCCGTCCCCAGCGCTGCGCCGTCACTGGCCACAACGCCGGTCGCGTCGCCCGACCCAACGACTTTGCCTCTCGCGTCCGCGACCCCAGCCGTGAGCCCGAAACCGATCAGCCCGACTCAGTCGACGTTCAGCTCAGGCGCCGCCCTGGGCAGCGCGCCGGCACCGATCACAAGACCGGTCGCACTGGGCGGACCGATCCTGGGGCCCGCCCCCGGCCCGACCCCGACCCCCAAGCCGGCGCCCGGCGCCTACTCATACGATCTGTACAGCAGCAGCTGGGTGCGCTACCAGGATCCGGACTACACGGCCTGCGTTGCATCGTCAGGCGAGATGATGCTGAACTTCATCGCGGCGGCCAAGACCGGCGGCCCCGGCTTCATCTGGAATGCGACGACCTCGTACGCGACCCAGGAGACGCTCCTGGCGTACATGCGCGCTCACATGAGCCAGGTCGTCACCCACCCCGGCTCGGACAGCCACGGGTGGAAGAACGCGCTCAACTACTACGGCTGGGGCAGCCTCAACGCCGGCGTGTACATCGACAAGGCGTATACGAGCTATCTCGCGGCCGCCAAGGCGGCGATCGTCGCGTTGGCCATGTATCACAAGCCCGTTGGGATCATCGGATGGGCGGGCGGCCACGCCCAGCTCATGAACGGCTACAAGGTGTACGGCGATGATCCGGCCACGGGCTCGATGAACTTCACGGTTTCCGGGGTGTATATCACCGACCCGCTCCGCTCGGACGGTTATCGGAATGCCTACGTCTCGAGCACGACCTGGCAAACTGGCGACAGCCACATCCGCTTCGCCTGGTACACCTACACGGATGACCCGGGACGCGATCCGGTCGACCGCACGATCGGCAATGCTGAGTGGTTCCACCACTGGGTGATCGTCGTCCCGCTGAAGTAGCTCGCTCTTTCAAACCCTGGGGGCGGGTGATCCCGATCGTCCGCCCGACGCCGGTCCGGCCCGCCTGGGGACGGCTACTCCGGGTTGCGATGCCAGCGCAGGGGCGTTGAACGCTCCCTGGCGATGGCGCCCTTTGCCTCGAGGTCGAGCTGTACGGTCTTGGACCACCAGCCGGCTTTCGCGCCACCCGGGAACAGATCCCCGGGCAGGTGAGGCACGAGGGCGTCCAACATCTCGGCTTGCGTCAGGCCGGGCGCCTGTGCCGGCAAGACCCTCAGCATCGCGGCGCGCATGGCCAGGTACAGGCCGGCGTCGACGGCAGAACTGGAGCCCGGGTGGTTCACGTTCTCGACCGTCATGCGACCGGCATTCCGGCCGCGGGCTTGCTCGCTCATTGGGTCCTCCGGCCGTCGAGGTTACTACGGCTGCGCTCAAGCGGCGACGGGGCCCCTGGTCAGGGCCTCCCGACCCCCTACGAGATGTGGAGCATCGAGGGCTCCGCGCGCGCGTCCGTTCCTGGTGCCTTGAGCCCATCCGCCTGCCCGAATTGTTCGACGTATGCCCTTGAACGTTCGACCTGACCAGTCAGCTCGCGCACCGTGACGATCATCGTCTCCAGCGCCGCGGACTTGTACGAGTCGACCCGGTCCAGGGTGGCAAAGACGTTGTCCCAGGCTCGCTGCAAGGCGGCCAGATCGGCGCCCGTGCCGGTTGTCTGCGTCTCGCTGCCTGGGGCCTGGGACCGAACCAGGGATGAAGCGCTTTCGATCATCCGGCTGGTCGCCTCGTTGGCGATCCGGAGTTGATCAACGACGAGGCGCTGATCGGTCAACGCCCGTGCGACCAGCACTGCGGTTCGCAGCGCCACCATCGTGGTGGTGGTGACCGTCCGGATCGCCCGGACGACCTGTTGGTTGTTGTCGAGGACGATGTGCAGCGCGGCATAGCCCTGGGTGGCGACCGCCAGCTGGGTCAGGATGTCCTGGCGACGCTGACGGACCGGGAACAGGACGTCCTCGCGGAGGGTGCCTCCGCGCGCCGGATCGCTCGTGGCCAGACCGTCGATGCGCCGCTCGAGCGCTTCGTCCAGCGCTCGTGCCAGGTAGGCGTACTGGCGCAGCGTCTCCATCTCGGTCCACAGCGCACGCTCTTCCTGGGCAATCGCCGCATTGTCCGCCTGGAGGTTGTTGCGGCTGTCCGCCAGCGCCCCGATGATCGCCTGGATGTGACCCTGCGCCTTCGCGTATCGGTCGAAGTAGCTCCGCAATCGGTCGCCCCTGGGAATCACGCCCAAGAGTCTCCGCCGACCGACCCGGGCAAGGTTGTAGCGCGCAGGGTTGAGGTCCTCGACGATTCGGCGGAGCTCGACCAGGTCCCGGGCAACGGGCGCCTGTCCCTCCAGGATGCCGCTCATCGCCCGGACGGGACGATCGAGGAAACGCTGGCTCATCTCCGCTGTGGCGATGATCTCCCGTTCGCCGATGCCGTTGATGTCCTCGATCCGGCGGCGGTAGGCGTCGCTGTGGGCGTCCACCGAGGTGATCGTGTCGACAAGAGCGGCCACCATGGCGTCAATCCGCCCAGCCATCTCGAGGGAGACCGTGACGTCCCTCTCGGCCTCCTCGGGCGCGACGAGGAGCACAGGGGCTGGCGCGGCGAGGTCCAGGCCCATCGTATCCACCGGGACCGCTTGCGACGCGACCGGGCGGTCGGACGCCGCTGAGCCGCGGGTGTCGCTATTGCTGATCGGTCTGCCCTGGCCCGGGCTCCGTGATCGGTGAGCCCGCCGGTGAGCTGTCTGACGAGCCTGCGGGGCGGACCCGGGCCTGGCGCCGCTGGGAGCCAGGCGGCACGGCTGCTGGTTGGCCGGATCGGCCCGAACGCTCGCTCCGGCCCGTGGCTCCTTCGCCATTCTGGGCACCGAGCATGGGCGCCATCGTCTGGCGGGCGATGTTCGCGAGCACGCCGGCCTGCTGGATCATCTCGGCCAGCGTCTCGGTGACCCCGGCCGCCCCGTTCAGGACGGTGAAGGTGCCCACGTGCTCGAACGAGGACGCCGCGGCCCGCACGATCTCGGGCAGGTTTGCCGCGATCTGCTGGGCGATCACGGCCTCCTGGTTGCGGTTCAACGCCGCGGCCCGAAGCTCGATCCCGGCGGCTTCAGCCTCCATCCGCGCCTTGACCGCATCGGCCTCGGCCACACCTCGAGCCCGGATTGCGTCGCCCTCGGCCTCGCCGGTCAGGCGGGTGGCCCCGGCCTGGGCTTCGGCCTGGACCGTGACCGCTGCGGCCTGGGCCTGGGCCAGGACCTTCGTCTGGGCGGCCGAAGCCTCGGCGGCGAGGCGGACCTCCTGGGCGGCCGCTTCGGCCTGCCGGATCCGGACATCGCGGGCGGCCGCGGCCAGGGTCGTCTGGCGGTAGGCCTCGGCATCGGCCGGCTTCCGAACATCGACCTGGAGCTGCTGCTCCGTTTGCTGGGCCTGGAGCTCTGCGACCCGGGTCTCCTGCTCGACGACGGCCTGCCTCGCCTTGGCCTCGGCCAGCGGACCCTGCTGCTTGGCCTGGTTGGTCGCCTGGTCGATCTCGGCCTGGTAGCCGGCCTTCTTGATCTCCGTGTTGCGGGTCGATTCGGCGATCTGTGCCTGGGCTGCCTGCTCCTGGCCCACGGCCTCACGCTCGGCGTTGGCGCGGGCGATCCGGGCGTTCTGCTCGACTTCAGCCTGGTGGGGTACCGCGAGGTTCTCGATGTAGGCGCTGGGGCTGGTGATCGCCTGGATCTGGAAGCTGTCGATGACCAGGCCGAATGACTCCATCTCCTGCGTGCACCGATCCCGGACCTGTTGGGTGAACTTGTCCTGGTCGCTGATCATGTCCTCGACGGTCATCGATCCGGCGATTGCCCGGAGGTGGCCGACGAACACGTTCTGGACCTTCGTCTCGAGCTCAGTCGCCGGCCGATCCAGGAAGCGCCGCGCCGCGTTGGCGATCGACTGGTAGTCGTCGCCAACCTTGTACACGACGATGCCGCGCAGGTCGACCTGGATCTTCTGCTGGCTCACGCACGGGACGGTGATCTCGCTCTCGTGGGCCTCCAGCGACAGGCGGCGAACCTTGGTCAGTCCCGGCAGGATCAGCGCGCCGCGTCCGGTCACGATGTTGAAGCCCATGCTCTCGCCCGTGCCAACTGGCCTGCCACTGGCCCGCAGCCCCGAGATGATCAGCGCCTCGTCGGGCTCAGCCACGCGCCAGCTCGCCCGGAACAGGAGAGCCAGCGCGACCAGCGCGACAACGATGACGACGAGAACGATGATGATCGCGACGCCGGCGTCCAGGGTCATCTCGGGAGCCTCATAGCATCTGTCGGGGAGACCTCGACGGTGCGACCACCGAGGCTGCCGACGACGAGTACCTGGGTGTACCTCGGGATCGTGGCGTCCTTGTCGGCCCCGCGAGCCAGGAACCTCTCGGTGCCCTGCCGAACTTCGATCATGACCTCGCCCAGGTGTCCCGGCGTGATCTCCGCCGTGACCCGAGCGAGCTTGCCGACGACGTCGAGACTCATGCCTGCCTCACGTGCAGTCCAGTGACAGATCCCGGTTCCGGGTCCGTGTGCCAGGTCCGTGGCTGATCCGTGGCTCCAGCCATCGTAGTCCTAACGCCGTCGTCGGAATACGGAGCGTGACCGGCCCCGGCGTTCGGCGGCCCCGGAGCGTGCCCGGCCCGGAGGCGCGTACCGACTCCCCGACCGTGCCCGCCCCGACTTGTGACAAATGTCGCTGGCAGACACCTTATCGATGAGAATCGAGCACCGGAGCCAGTCTCGCTGCGAGCGTAAGGGGATTCCACGCACGAGGAAGCCGGCCGGCGTGGCCGGGGAGGCCGAATTCAGGGACAACTTGCCCGTAGTGCGCCTGGTGGCGGCATTTGTCACAAGTCGGTGCTGACACCTGCGCCGACATCGCTAGGCACCTTCGGGTTCGGCCTCCGTCTCGACGGCCTCGGTGGCGGTCGCGGTCCTGCTCAGGTGGCTGGCCTCGACGATCGTGGGCGTGCCGGCACGGTCCTTCCAGCGCGTCTGGATGAGGACCGTCTCGGTCTCGCCGACGAGCTGCAGGACCACGTTGTAGCCCGGGCCGCTCGACTCGATCGATTCGATCGCCGCCGCCTTCGCCGGGAGCGGCAGGAGCGCGATGACCTCTCCGAGGTTTCGATGCAGCTCCTGGCTGAAGGACCCGATCGCCCGGTCGATGTCCCCCGCGAGCAGGGCATCACAGAAGGCCTGGGCGTGCTCGCGAACCGTCTGGTCGTCCATCGGTTGCTCCTCCTCGCTCGGGGCGCCCCATGGCGCCGGGAAAACCGGATCTAGGCGAACTCCACCCCGGCAGCGCGCGCGTCCTCGACGAGTGACTCGAGCGCCTCATCGGTCCGAGCCGATGCGCGGGGCAGGCCCATGACGCGGCTGACGCCTGCCTGCCGGTAGGCGGCCAGGAGGTCGATCCGGGTCGCACCGCCGTCGGCGATGTTCTCGCCCCACAGATGAACCGACACCGGCAGTGTCGCCGGATCGCGATCAATCTCCTCGCACCGGCTCCGGATGACGGGCAACGCCTCCACCACCTCTGCTGGCGACAGGCCATCGAGATTGAGCTCGTCGGCGTGGCGCGCCGCCAGTCGCCAGGTGACGTTCGGGCCGTTGCCGCCGACCATGATCGGCACGCGCGGCTGCTGGATCGGCTTGGGCACGTTCCGTGCGTCGCGGACGTGGGAGTAGCTGCCAGCGCGGGTCGCATGTTGGTGCCTGTCGCCGGCCAGCATCGCCGCGATCACCTCAAGGTCGTCGCCCAGCCGGGCCAGCCGCTCCCTCGTCTCGGGGAAGCCGTAGCCGTAGGCCAGCCACTCGTCGCGCTTCCAGCCCGCTCCGATCCCGAGCTCCATCCGGCCGCCGCTGATCGTATCCATGGTCGAGATCATCTTGGCCGTGAGTGCCGGGTTGCGGAATCCGGTGCAGATCACGATGTGGCCGAGCCGCACCCGATTGGTCAGCGCCGCCAGCGCAGCCAGTGAGGTAAACGATTCGAAGGTGATCTCGTCGGTCGGCCGAGGGACGGTGTGGAAGTGGTCGAACAGCCAGATCGACTCGAAGCCGAGACGCTCGGCCTGGCGGGCGACCTCGGTCGTCCGGCGCCAGGCATCGAGCGGCTCCCAACCGTCGTACTCCCCGACCCAGCCCTGGGGAACGACCACGCCGATCTTCACTCCACGCCTCCGCTGCTCAGACCGCGACCCTGGGTGCTCGCAGGATGAGTGTATCGAGGCCGAGGAGCTGCACCAGGAGCCTAGA
This sequence comes from Chloroflexota bacterium, assembly GCA_017881915.1. Lineage (GTDB taxonomy): Bacteria > Chloroflexota > Limnocylindria > Limnocylindrales > CSP1-4 > Palsa-1033. Next base: position 20,873 of record JADGQK010000044.1, read on the forward strand.
TCGAGGCCTCCACAATGGCAGCAAGGTCGATGACCTCGCGGGCGTCCGTCGTGGCGCTCATGCCCATCGAGGTGAGGCGAGGCAGGGTGCCGATGACGAGCAGCGAGCCGCTGGCAGCCGGTGCGAGCCGAAACACCCGCGGCACCCTGACCTTGATCGAGCCCATCTCGGACTCGCTGCGCAGGACCTTGTCCAGCCGCTTGGCCAGGTCCTTTGCGCCGTTGAGCTGCGCCGCGGTGCCGGCGTCACCGGTGAACTTGGGCGTGCCGAACGACTTGTGCTCCTCGAAACCCACCTCGCCCGCCACCGGCTTCGCCAGCCGGAAGACGTAGACGAGCGATCCGCAATAGGCGCCGACGCCCTGCCGCACGAGCTGCGCCTGGAGCGTCGCCGGCTGCGGGGCAGGCAGGTCGAGCTCGACGGTCAGC
>JADGQK010000104.1 GCA_017881915.1 Chloroflexota bacterium
GCGCCGGATCCGGATCCCCGTCGACCTCTCGGTGGTTGCGATGCTCGATGAGTCGCTGACCGAGCTCGCCACTCCGCCGCTGACAACGATCGGCTTCCCGTCCGACGACATGGGTCGTGCCGCGGCCCGGATCCTGCTCAACCGCCTCGATCGAGGCCGAATCACGCCGGACCAGGTCCTCGTGGCGCCCGAGCTGACCCTGCGCGGCAGCACGGCCCGCCCGACCGTACATCGGTCTAGCCAACTCCCCTCTGGCTTCATCGAAGCAGCCGGCGCTTCGCCTCCCCGAATTCCTCGTCCGTGAGGGAGCCCTGGTCGCGGAGGGCGGCGAGCCGTTCCTGACGACAGGTCCGACCCGTCCCTGATCGCGAACGCGGGCCAGGCAAGTGTCGCCCATCCATGGCTGCCGCGCGGCCCCCGTGAGGGCGGTCGCGGGCGTGGACTAACATCCAGAGTGTGGTGTAGTGGCTCCCGACTCCGTGGGACGTCAGGCCGCCTGATCGGCTGATGGTGTCGCCGCTGCTCTGGTCCACCCGCGAACAACAAACTCGACTCAGTCGCGCCAGGCAAATGCCCAGACGCGGTTGCGCTCCACCTCCCAAAGTGCGCGATCCCTCAGACCGCGCGACGCCGGCAGGAGCTCGCGAGCGACGATGAAGAAGCCGTTCGACGCCATTGGGTTCGGCTGGTCGAGCACAACGAGCGCGGACAACAACGGGCGACCGGCTCGATGCTCGCGCCGGTTCAGTTCATCCAGAACCTGACCGAAGTAGCCCCGGCCGCCAAACTGATTCTGAACCGACCCGTACTTCACCAGCAGATGATTTCGGGCAGTCCGGACGAGCAGCTGCCGCAGAATCGGCAGGTACTGCTCCATCTTCGCGTTGCCGAGCCTCGGCATGGTCCGTTCTCCCATCCGTTGCCGACACGGGTCAATCAATCCGTGAGGTCGATCGCCGAGCCCCGGCGCATGATAGCCACTTGCGAATCTCGTCCGAAAGATCGCACCCGAGAATCAAGTTCTCCTCGCCGCCACGATGACGAACGTCGCCGTCGCCACAACAATTGCCTCCGCGCCGAGTGGTTCGCTGGCGCGCAGGAGGAGTGGCGGAAGCACACCGGGCGTCCGATGTCGCGCGAGGAGCTTGAGCCAGTTCTCCCGCGATATCCGGGCGATCTCGAGCGGTGCCTCCGCCGTTTCGCAGCGGACCGGGGAGCACCATGTTGCCATCGTGAAGGCCTCGAAGTCTCCTTTGATAGCGGTCACGTCGGCGTACTTGTACCCCGTGAGTCTCGACTACGCGACCCGACGTTTCATGACTGCGATCCCGGCGTTCTGCATTGAGAAGTAGAAGTACGTAACGAGCTCCCATCCCTGCTGGCCCATTTGGTTCAGATACGAGCTCACGTGCGGACCCTTCTTCCAGTCGCGGGCCTCGACGCCATTGACTAGCTTCACGTGGTTTTCGACTTCGTTCAGGTAGAGATACTCCCAGATCGGCATCACCCGCTCCTCGAACTCGCACCCAAGCAGCCGCCATTAAATCGGCGCAGCCGCGGCGTCTGCAATCGCCATAGGATCCAGACGGCCTTTCCAGCGTGCGCCTCATTATCAGGTCATCGTGCCAGAGCTGATCGACACTCCGCCGCGGCTAGCGTGCGAACGCGGATCGCGTCCCCGATTTCCTGGCCTAGTCGCTTCGCGATCAACACCCGGTCATGCGCTACATTCGCGAGATGTTCGAGCTTGCCCAGGCACCGATTGCACCAGGCACCGAGCGAACCGCGCGACTTGCAGGTGGCGGATGCATCGAGATGCAGGATGAGATCGCCATCGGCGTCGGTGCCGTGACCATCCTGATCGACGTCCAGCTTGAGACAAATGGCCGACATCCCGTTGTCCGCGTTGCGGGAGACGGTCGCCTAATCGGGTTTGACTTGGACCGGCGGTTCGAGGGAATCACCGCGCACCTCTGGCACACGTCTAGATCCGGAAGCCAATACGGGCATGGTCCGTTGTCTCCAACGACGGGAAAACGGCTCGCCCTCCGCCTCGCGGAGGACGGTCGGTCCGCATTGATCGACGAGTTCCAGCCCTGGGGTCCGAGAGTCAGGCAGGAGGTCGCAATGGGCGTAGGCACACCGCTCCAGCGCGACTGGGCTGGTGCTCGGGTCGGAGGACCGAGCGCGGAAGTGCCTGGGTCGTCGCAGGGGATCGGGCCACCGTGCTCGACGCCCGAGGCGCCTTTCGCGAATTCCGTTGTCGGAGGGAGGCGCGACCCTTGCGTCAAAGCCAGTGGGCAAGCAGCATGGCGAGGGCAATCGCGCACAGGGCGATCCACAGGATGGCGAGCGCCCCTTCGGGCGCGCCGATCAGCGCGCGCGCGTCGATCGGCTCGTGCGCTCCGTCCCGGTAGACGATCTCGCCGCGTATGCCGACGGCACGGCGGCGGATCGAGCGAGCGCGCGTGGAGAGCCGCCGCTGCGCCAAGCTCAGGAGCGTCGCCGCCAGCGCGGCGAACGCGGTCGGCACGAGATGCGCGCCGGTCGCAAAGGCAGTCGTGACGACCGGGAATGCTCCCCATCCGAGCGCGAACCCGAGATCCGAGTGGACGAACGGGACCTCGAACCCGTAGGCGAGGACGATCGCGGGACCACCGACGACGAAGAGGAGGAAGAGCGGTCCGAGCATCGTCGTCGCGACTAAGCCAAGTGCGATCGCGACGGCAAGCGCGGCCGTCCCGAGCGAGACGAGCACGAGGGACGGGATTCGCGTGCCCAGGGGTCGGCCGCGCAGCTCGTCGAACGCATGTGCCCCGACGCCGACGGCGAGCCCGAACGCGACGAGCGCCCCCGCGACGATCCGCGGATCGGGCGCTGGCGACAGGGCCGCGCCGAGGAGCACGTACGAGAGGTGCCAGGCCGTGTACGGCGGATGGAGGAGCGTCCAGTAGTCGCGCCATCCGCCGCCGTGCGCCGCGTAGAACGCCGGCGCGAGGGCTTCCGGCGCGAGGGCTTCCGGCGCGAGGGCTTCCGGCGCGAGGGCTTCCGGCGCGAGACGCGCTGCCCCAGGCGCCTCCGCTGCGACAGGTGCCGAGGCGACGAGCGCGGACCCTTCAGGAGGCTCGACCCGCCGGGCCGGGACCTTCGTTGCGGTCATCACGACACCGCCCCCGAGACTCATCCGCCGCGTGCGCACGTTGTCGAGACCGGCTGCACGCCAATACCGGTCGATGGCCGCCAGGGGGTGATCGGCATAGAAGCGATCGATGCTCGGACCAAGGAACGAGCCGACGGCGGACCACCTCGCCGACACGACGCGACCCAGGAGCGGAAGTCCGATGCGGGTGTACAGCCACCAGAAAGGACGCCAGATCCCGGTCGGCATGCCGAACTCGACCATCGCGACGCGGCCCCCGGGCCTCACGACGCGCGCGAGCTCGCGCATCGTCGCCGCGGGATCGTCGACGTAGCGCAGGAGATACGTGAAGGTCAGGTGGTCGAATGCCGCATCCGTGAACGGCAGGCGCTCCGCCCGCGCTTCGACGACCTCCTCGAAGACACCGGAGCGGATCCGCGCCACGCGCAGCATGTCCGCGCTCTGATCGACTCCGACGACGACGCAGGCGTAGCGATCATGTAGCGCCTGCGCGACCATCCCCGTCCCGGTCGCGACATCGAGCACCCTGTCGGTCGGGCGCGCATCGATCGCATCGACCATCGCGCGACGCCACCGCGGATCCTGGCCGAGCGAGAGGATCGTCGCGACGCGGTCGTACGACGCCGCGATCCCGGTGAAGATGCGGCGCGCGTCAGCCGCGGGCATCGTGTCCGCCCTGGAGTCGGTTCGGTCCGAGGGACGGCGGAGTCGCCGCGGCGGCGTGCGGGATCGTCTCGGGCATCCAGCTGCCGCGACCACATGCCGCGTGCCTCTCGCTGGAGCGGACGGGCCCAACCGCCGGGCGAGCGGGGGTGCGCTTCGTCATCCCTCGTACCTGTCGCTGCCTGTCGGTCGTTGCCGTCTGCGACCATGGTGACATCCGGGGCGCGCCGACTGCCGAGCTTGTCCGGGCGGAATCACGACGGGCGGCCAGGGCTCGTGCGCGCCACGGCGCTGATCGCCGGGTTCGGGAAGACCACAGCGCCAACTACGGCGTCACGCACCGAGCGGTTCTCCCCGGGTGCCCTGGAAGACCACGCGGCGCGATCCCCTGCCGTCGAATGCCGCGAGTCGACCCGGGCGAAACCGCCGGCCGGCCCCAGGCGTACCCAGCCGTAACCGCTGCGACCCGTGACGTCGGCCCGCGTCCGACCACGCGTCCTGCTAGAGAGGTCGTTCTCGTGAAGGAACAGATCCGGGCCCCGCGCCTCGTCGTGTCAGTCCTTGTGTCGATCCTGACACTCGGCGGTGCGTGGTCGTTGGCCTTCCTCCCGACGGCCTTCGCCGTGAGCTACCCGCCGCCGGTGATGCCTGCCCCCGTCACGCCGCCCGTGGTCGCGCCGGTCCAGGTCGGCACGATGTCGACCGCCCTTGGCCTCGTGCTGACCGGTCCGAGCGGGAACACCCTCTACACGCTTTCCTCGGATCCGAACAACGGCAGCATCTGCACCGGTGGGTGCCTCGGCTTCTGGCCGCCGTTGCTCGTCCCGTCCGGGGGTACCGTCAGCGGGCCGGCAGGCACGGGCCTCACCTTCGGGATGTTCACCCGGACCGACGACATGACGATCCAGGCGACTGCCAATAGCCGGCCGCTCTACGCCTTCGCCAAGGACACGGCGCCGGGCCAGACCAACGGCGAGGGGATCAAGGCATTCGGCGGCGTCTGGCACGTGGCCGCCGCACTGACCTCCTTCCTCGGATCGCTCCCGACGGTCGACCTGCCGGGCCACTCGACCGTGCCGGGCAACGGTGACATCAACCCGTACGGCGTGGCGGTCGTCCCGCGCTCGATCGGTCGCCTGGTCAAGGGCGACATCCTCGTGAGCAACTTCAACAACAAGGCCAACCTCCAGGGGACCGGCACGACGATCGTCCAGCTGAGTCCCTCGGGGTCACGCCACCTCTTTGCCTCCATCACCCCGGCGTCGGTGGCCGGACGCTGCCCCGGGGGCGTCGGCCTCACGACTGCCCTCGTGGTCCTGCGAAGCGGGTGGGTCATCGTCGGGAGCCTGCCGACCAAGGACGGCTCGCCGGCAACCGCACGAGCCGGGTGCCTGATCGTCCTCAACGCGAACGGGCACGTCGTCGAGACCCTCCAGGGCGGACCCATCAACGGGCCCTGGGACATGACCGCGCTCGATAGTGGATCGACCGCCCGGCTCTTCGTGACGAACGTCCTCAACGGGACTGTGAAGGCGAAGGGCAGCGTCGTCCACGGCGGCACCGTCGTGCGGATCGTCCTCCGGACGACCGGCGTCAGCATGCCGAGGATGACGAGCGAGACGGTGATCGGCTCGCGATTCGGCGAGAAGACCGATCCGGCTGCCCTCGTGGTCGGACCAACCGGTCTCGCGCTAGGTTCCGATGGCACGCTCTATGTCGCCGACACCGTGGCCTCCAGGATCACCGCCATCCCCGGCGCGGCCTCGCGGAGCTCCAGCGCCGGCATCGGGTCGATCGTGTCGCACGGAGCCGCGCTCAACGCGCCGCTCGGGCTCACGTTGGCTCCTAACGGCAACATCCTCACGGTCAACGGCGGGGACGGGAACATCGTCGAGACAACGCGATCCGGCGTCCAGGTCGCAACCAAGACGCTCGACGGGACAAGCGGGGGAGGTGGGCTCCTCTTCGGGCTCTCCGTGCGCCCGGGCGGGACCGCCGTCTACTTCGTCGACGACGGGACGAATACCCTCGCGCTGCTGCATTGATCCCGGCAATCGACATGGACAAGCGCGGCCCCGACTGTCCCGTCGGGGCCGCGCGATCGTCGACCTTCGCTGAGCGCGACTGACCGGCGGCAGTCGACGGGTCGGTCGGTGGAACGTCGACCACTCGCGGCCCGGGTCGCGCTCATCCGGATCGTCTTCGGCTTGATCTGGGCGGGGTGGATGCCTGACTCAAGTGGCAGCCGGACTTCGCGGCCGGCTTCAAGGATTCGATCGTCGAAGGAGCCAAGCACCAGGCGGCGTTCCTGAAGCCGTGGTTCGACTTCTGGATCCACGTGGCTTCCCTCAACCCGGCCGTCCTGGCATCCCTGACCGCGGTCCTCGAGACGCTGATCGCGATCAGCCTGCTCCTTGGTCTGGCTCGCCGGCCGATGTACCTCGTCGGCTTCGTCTACAGCCTCGGAATCTGGGCAACGGCCGAGCGCTTCGGCAGGTCATCCACCGGCGGCGCAACCGACCGGGGGACGGCCATCTCCTATGCGGTCGTCTTCGCGCTGTTCTTCCTGATCGATGATCTCGCCGGACGCTCTCCGCTCGCGCTCGACAGTCTCATCGAGCAGCGGGTGCCGGCCTGGGGCCGGGTCGCGCGCCCGCCTCGAGAGCCGGCGTAGTCGGTAGGGGCCCCCTTGGCGATCAGCTATTTCGTCAACGCTCTTCGATTGAACCTCCGACCTTTCGCCACGTGAGCTCTGCCTACGCAGCAGAATGTCAGGTCCGCGTCAGGCGCACGGGGGTCGCCCATCCTCTCGCCGCCGTCCCGGATAGCCGTCGATAGCCCGCCGACGACGCGGCCCGAGCACGGCGGGGCGCCGCTGCGCCTTCTCCAGTGCCTCGACGAGCGCCTGAGCCCGACGGACGCGTTCGTGGGTCGCGGCTTCGACGGACGCCCGCGTCGGGCGGGCGCCGAGGATCGAGGCCCCGCCACGTCGACAAGAGGGCGTCGGCACCGTCGACCGCGCTGCCTATGCGCCCGCAGCCCGTCCGTC
>JADGQK010000045.1 GCA_017881915.1 Chloroflexota bacterium
TACGACGAGCAGACGCTCGAAGAGTTCCTGAATAATCGCGGCTTGCTCGCCCGGATCTTCAAGCCGATGCTCAGGATGATCCACAAGAGCTGGCACATGTACCCCCTGGGGGTCTTGTTCGGACTCGGGTTCGACACGGCCAGCGAGGTCGCCCTCCTGGGCCTGGCGGCAACCTCCGGCGCAAGCCACATCCCGGTCCTGTTCATCCTCATCCTGCCGGCTCTGTTCGCGGCCGGGATGTCGCTCGTCGATGCCACGGATGGGATCCTCATGCTGGGCGCCTATGGCTGGGCCTACGTGAAGCCGATCCGCAAGCTCTACTACAACCTCAACATCACCCTCGTCTCGGTCCTCATCGCCTTCGCGGTCGGCGGGATCGAGGTCCTCAGCATCTTTGCCAAGCGGTTCGGCCTCGAGGGCGGGATCTGGGATGCCGTCGGCAACCTCGACTTCGGGGTCATCGGGTTGGCGATCATCGCGATCTTCGTCGTGAGCTGGAGTGCGTCCACGGTCATCTACCGCTGGAAGCACTACGACGACCTGCCCGTCGCGGGACGGCTGAGCCCCGGTTCCAGGGGCTGACGCCGAGCTACATCGACGGGACGTAGCCGGGGACCAGGTAGCGCCCTGGATCCTCGTCAAAGTCGAGCTTGCAGCCGCGTCCGCAGAAGAAATAGTCGACGTCCGCGTGACGGCTCTGGAGGCCTCGCGCTCGGGCCCCCGCCGGTTCGACCGACATCCCGCAGACGGGGTCGGTGGCGGTTGCGGTTGCGCCCCGTGACGGCTGCTCCATGACGTGCTCCTCTTTCGTGATGATCAGTGGGTTGCTGGCGACCACGATCGGCACGTTCCGCAGCCGCAGTGAATTGGTGACGACGCTGACCGAGGAGAGCGCCATCGCTCCGGCTGCGAACGCGGGGTTGATGAGGATCCCGAAGGCCGGGTAGAGCGCGCCCATCGCGACCGGGATCAGGACGACGTTGTAGGCGAATGCCCAGAACAGGTTCTCCCGGATGATCGCGGTGGTGCGGCGTGACAGGGCGAGCGCCGCCAGGACGAGCCGGGGGTTCCCGCCGACGAGGGTAAGGTCCGACGCTTCCACGGCGACATCGGCCCCGGTCCCGATCGCGACGCCGAGATCGGCCTGGGCCAGGGCGGGCGCATCGTTGATCCCGTCGCCGACCATCGCCACGACACGACCGGTGGCCTGGACCTCGGTCACGAGCAGGGCCTTGTCCCCGGGGAGCATCCCGCCGCGCACGTGATCGGCGGAGATCCCGACCGCTGCACCGACCGAGGTTGCGGCCGCGGGCGAGTCGCCGGACACGAGCCACACGTCGATCCCGGCCGAGCGCAGATCGCGGACCGCCTGAGAGGACTCGGGCCGAATCGGGTCGGCGATGAGGAACGTCGCGGCTCGCTGGCCGTCGATGGCGACCTGGATGATCGTCTGGCCAACGCGATCCACGGGCTCGTCTCGAGCCGGGATGCCCCGATCTTCGAGCAGCCGCGGGCTGCCAACGAGCACCTCGTGGCCATTGACAGTCGCCCTCACGCCTCGACCGGGGTACGACTCGAACCGATCGATCGGCTGGAAGCCCAGTTCGGCGAGATGCCCAAGGGCCACGATCGCCGCACCCAGCGGATGCTCGCTACCGCGCTCGACGGACGCGGCGAAGTCGACCACCTCGCGCTCCTCGAAGCCGGATTCGACGAGGACCTGCTCGACGGTCGGCCGGCCGCGGGTCAGGGTTCCCGTCTTGTCGAAGATCACGGCGCTCACCTTGCCGGCCTGCTCCAGCGCCGCCGCACTGCGGATCAGGATCCCGGCCTCCGCCGCGCGGCCGGTGCCGACCATGACCGCGGTCGGGGTGGCCAGGCCCATCGCGCACGGACAGGCGATGACCACGACCGCGATGAACGCCGTCAGGGCGAGCGTGATCCGGGGCTCCGGGCCGGCCGCGAGCCAGGTGGCAAAGGTGAGGCCAGCAACGAGCAACACGAGCGGCACGAACACCGCGCTGATCCGGTCGGCCAGGCGCTGAATCGGAGCCTTCGAGCCCTGGGCCCGCTGGACGAGCTCGACGATCGAAGCCAGGACCGTGTCTCGCCCGACGCGGGTCGCCCGCATCACGACGGTGCCCGAAGCGTTGAGCGTCGCGCCGATCAGCTCGTCACCGGCGGTCTTCTCGACCGGCAGGGGCTCGCCGGTCAGCATCGATTCGTCGATCGCCGTCTGGCCCTCGACCACGATCCCATCCACCGGCACTTTCTCGCCGGGTCGAACACGAAGGAGATCGCCCGCCCGGACCTCTGCCAGGGGCACGTCGACCTCGCGGCTGTCCTCGAGCCGACGAGCCGTGGGTGGTTGGAGTCCGACCAGCCGGCGGATGGCACCCGCCGTCTGATCCTTGGCCCGGGCTTCCAGCCATCGCCCGAGGAGGACCAGGCCGATGATGATCGCCGAGCTGTCGAAGTAGCTCTCGGGCTGGAGCCCGGCCTGGTGGACGACCTGCGGGAACACGGTCACGAACACGCTGTAGGCCCAGGCCGCACTCGTGCCGACCACGACGAGGGTGTCCATGTTCGTCGTCCGGTGGCGAGCCGCGCGCAGGGCGGCGACATAGAAGCGGCGGCCGGCCCAGGCCTGGATGATCGTCGCCGGGACGAGGGCAAGCCAGTTGATCGTCTCCAGCGGGACGAAGGTCTGGGGCCAGAACATCGCGACCATGAGGGCCGCCGCGACCGCGATCGAGACCGTCGCCTGGACCAGGAGTTGATGCCGCTCGCGCTGCCGCGCCGGCTCGTCGGGGTCCGCCTCGAGCACGGACGCCCGGGCGGTCTCCGGGCGGACGTCGTAGCCCGCGGCTTCAACGGCGGCAATCAGCTCCGACCGACCGACCAGGGCCGGATTGACGCTGACGGTCGCCCGTTCCGTTGCCAGGTTGACGTTGGCCTGGACGACGCCGTCAGTCTTGCTCAGGAACCGCTCGATCCGGTTGACGCACGACGCGCAGGTCATCCCCTCGATCGGGAGGACGATCTCAATCGGTCCCTGCTGAACGGTCGTCGGATTCCGGGTTCCCATACTCCCCGGTAGTATGCCACATCCATACTGCCGGGGAGTATCCGGTGGTCCGGCCTCCCTCGATCTAGAGGTTCGGCAGGGCAGTTCGTGCCAGGGTCACCAGCGCGTCCCTCGGCGCGGTGTTGGTGTCCGGCGTGAAGACGAAGTCCGGATCCTGAAACTCGACGCCATGGTCACCTTTCCGGACGAACAGGATCCCGCCGGCACCGGACCAGAACGCATCGTCGCCGAGGCCGGCGACGTGTTCGCTGCTGTCCTCGATCTGGAGCATGGCGGCCATCGCCGCCTGGTTGCCAAACACCCACACGACCAGGTACTTGCTGGGATCCGTGTTCTGGAAGTAGCAGATCCCGGCGGCGCCCGACGTGGCGGCGATCGGAAAGCCGGTCGCCTGGCCGACCGCGTCCTTGGTCACGAGGGTGCACGAGGCATCGGAGTCGCCTGAACCGGACACCGGGGCAGGGCTGGTGCCGGCCACTGCGGCCGGGGCCGACGCAGCACTGGGTGGGGTCGCTGGCCCGTTGGGGACCGCCGTCGGTGCCGGCGCACTCGCCGAGCAGGCACCGAGCAGCAGGGTCAGGCCTGTTGCGAGAAGGAGATGTCTGGGGCTGAGTCTGGTGATCACTGGTCGATTCTCCAAGCGTGCTGGATGGTGCCGGTTGGCAGATCTGGTGGCGGGGATCTCAGCTCACAGGAGTTGCCTCCGGATCGCCGCAAGGTCGTTCCAGACGGTCTGCCGGACGATCCGGCCATCGCGGACCTCCAGGAGCCACAGCACGCGATGGCTCAGCCAGCGCCCATGGCCGTCGATCTCGAAGGCGCGGCCGGTCAGCCGGCCATTCCAGACGTGCTCGTCGAGGACGTAGTCCTGTCCGTACAGTCGCCTGAGCGGAACATCACGTTCGTGGACGGTCGCCGCCAGTTGGTCCTGGTATCGACGCCGGACCGCCTCGAGCCCGTGGACCGGGTTGTCGGCCGAACCGACCACGTCATGGACGATGGCTGCGGTCATCGAGGCGAGGATCGCCTCGACGTCGCCGTCATGCTCGGCCCGGAGTTGGCCGTCCACGAGGCGATCGAAGTCGGCCTGCCGGTCTCCGCCGGGGTCTTGCTCGGGTTGCATGCAATGCACGGTCTCAGCAGGCGCTGATCAAACGCTGATGGCCGGCTGATCGCACCGGGCTGGAACGGACGACCGCCGCCGACCCGACTACCCTTGCTGATGCCGTTGGACGGCCTCGAAAGGATCGGCATGGGCATTGACTTCCGGGTTCTCGGACCGCTCGAGATCGTCGACGACGGCGTGTCGGTGCGCCTCGGTGGACCCCGGCCGCGGGCGCTCCTGGCCGCCCTCCTGGTGGAGACCGACCGATTCGTCTCCCGGGACCGGCTGATCGACGAGCTGTGGGGCGATGAGCCACCGGCCACGGCGGAGAACGCACTGCAGGCCCAGGTCGCCGCGCTGCGCCGCCTGTTGCCGGGCCGGATCGTCACCAGCGGTGGCGCCTATCGGCTGGTCGCCGGGCCCGGCGAGATCGACGCACGCCGGTTCGAGATGGCGACCACGGAGGCCCACGAGCTGCTGGAGCGGCAGCCGGCGACGGCCGCCGCACTCCTCGCCAGCGCGCTCGGTGCGTGGCGTGGTCCGGCGTTCGACGGAGCCGCAACCGGGCCGATGGCCGGTGCCGAGGCCACCCGCCTCGACACCCTGCGTCGCGCGGCGCAGGTGGATCGGGCCGACGCCTGCCTCGCCCTGGGCGAGCACGAGACCGTCGTCGCGGAACTGACCGGGCTAGTCGCCGGAGATCCCACCGATGAGCGGCTCGCGGGCAGGCTCATGCTGGCCCAATACCGCACGAGCGGATCGAGCAACGCCCTGGCCACGTTCGAGCGGGTGCGGGCCGCCATCGAAGCTGAACTAGCGGCGACGCCGGAGACCGCCCTGCTCGAGCTTCGGAAGGCGATCGAGCGGCACGACCCGACCCTGGCTGGCCCGACCGCCGGGCTGCCCATGCCCACGACCCGGTTCGTCGGGCGGGAGCGAGATCTGCGGGAGGCCATGGAGCTCCTGCTCACGTCGCGCCTGCTCACGCTCGTCGGGCCGGGAGGCTGCGGCAAGAGCCGCCTTGCGCTCGAGCTGGCCCGCACCGTTGCGGCCGGCCGCCTGGCGGAGGTCCATCTCGTGTCCCTCGCGACGTTGCCGCCGGGCGGCTCGGTCACCCGCCTCATCGCCGACGTCCTCGACGTCCGCGAGCGCCGTGGGGAGCCGCTGGTGACGGGTATCCTGGCGCGCCTGCGTAACCAGCGCAGCCTGCTCCTGCTCGACAACTGCGAGCATGTGCTGCCACTGGCGGCCAGCCTCGGTGCCGAGCTGCTGGCGGGCGCGCCCGGGCTGCGGATCCTGACGACGAGCCGGGAACCGCTGGGTGCGCCGGGCGAAGTTACGTGGGCCGTCTCGGGCCTCGACCTCCCGTCCCCTGCGGCCACGACCGCCGAGATCCTGGCTGCTGATTCGATCCAGCTCCTGGCTGACCGCGCGCTCGCTGCTCGGCCCGGCTTCGAGCTGTCCGGGCCCGCCCTCGCCAGCGCAGTGGCACTGTGCCGCCGGCTCGACGGCCTCCCGCTGGCCATCGAACTGGCGGCCGCCCGCCTCCGGAGCCTGTCCCTGGCGGACATCGTCGAGCGGCTGGAGGGGCGAATGGACCTGCCCGCCCGACGTGGTGAGGCCACCCTGGAGCGCCACAGGACGATGCGCGCAGCGATCGACTGGAGCCACGACCTCCTCGCCCCCGACGAGCGTCGGATGCTCCGCCGGCTGGCGGTCTTCCAGGGCAGCCTGGACCTCCCGGCGGCACTGGCCGTGTGGGGTGACCTGGCGGCCGACGACGATCCGTTTGCCTCGATCTGCCGCCTCGTCGACCAGTCGATGGTCGTGGCGCAGCCCAGCCTTGTCGGACCAACCTCGTACCGGCTGCTGGAGACGATCCGCCAGTACGCCGAGGAGCGGCTGGCCGAGGCGGGGGAGGGCAGTCCCACCCGGGTGCTTCACGCGGGCTGGTGCGCGAGCCTCGTCGCGGCTGCCCGAGACTGGGGTGGCAGCGAACAGGAGACCTGGCTCGCCCGTCTTGGCGCAGCCCACAACGACCTGCTCGCGGCCCTGGCCTGGTTGTTGGGTGATGGCGGCGATCCCGAGGGTGCGCTGGCGCTGACGGCGAACCTGTGGTGGTACTGGTACGTCCGGGGCCACGTGGCGGAGGGCCTGGTGTGGCTGCGCAGGACGCTGGCGGCCTCCTCGCCACTGTCCTCGAGGACGCGCGCGGTGGCTCTGCGCGGTGCCTCGGCGCTCGCGCGCAGCAGCGGTGACTATGGGGAAGCGATCCGGTTCGGCGAGCAGTGCCTGGCGATGTGCCGCGACCTGGACGACCGGCAGGGCGTTGCCGGCTCCCTCAACAGCCTGTCGGCCACGGCCCTCGCGATGGGCCGCGTGGAGGACGCGGTTCGATACGCGCAGGACAGCCTGGTCGAGGTCCGCGGCTCGGGCAATCAGCGCGGGCTGGGAGCCTCCTTGACGAACCTGGGCACGGCTCTGCGCAATCTCGATCGGTATGACGATGCGGACCTGGCCCTGCGCGAGGCGGCCGGTGTGTTCCAGGCCCTGGGCGACGTGCGCGGCGAGACGTCGACGATCATCAACCGGGCCATCCTGGAGCGTCGGCGCGGCCGGCTGGCGAGCTCTCGGGAGTATTGCCTCGAAGCCCTCCGGTTATGCGTTGTCCTGGGGCATGCGGAAGGTCAGGTCGATTGCCTCGACGTCGTGGCCACGATCGAGGTCGCCGAGGGCCACCATGCCGCCGGCCTGCGCCTGTTCGAGGTCGTCCGGACGGCGCGCCGCCGGCTCGGCCTGGAAGTCTCCACGCCGGATGAACGGCGTGACCGCGACGCCAGCATCACGCTGGCCCGGACGTCGCTCGACGAGGAAGCGATCGCGGCCATCGAGGCTGCGGCAATCCAGGTCGACATCACCGCGGCGGCCATCGCGGTCCTGGATGATCTCGCCTGAGCCAGGTGCGTTTGCCGTGATCCTGTGCGGGGGAGCGGAGGTCAGCGCCGGAGTCTGCGCATCGCGTCGGCCAGATCCGACTGGTCAGCCGCGTCCAGGCCGGCGATGACGCCGTCGATATCGGCGCTGGAGCGATTCTGGCTGAGCTTGGCCTTCGCCTCGACCCGCTCGATCAACAGCTCGACCCCGACGATTGCCCGGAGCTGGCCGGCAATGTAGGCCGGCGGGGCGTCGTCGACGTTCCATGGCGCGGTCCGGGTAGCCTCGAAGTGCGCAGTCAACCGCCGGACGAGGGCCTCGACCCAGCTCGGATCATCGTGGATGATGAGCCGCCCATGGACGTGGGCGGTGAGGTAGTTCCAGGTCGGGACGACCCGCCCGTGCTCGCGTTTCGTGGCGTACCAGGCCGGCGTGACGTAGGCGTCCGGACCGCGGACGATCACGAGCGAATTGCCCCTGGCCGGCTCCTGCCATTGCCGGTTGTTGCGGGCCACATGGCCCACCAGCGAGCCCTGATCACCAACATCCGGACGGCTGCCCGGTGGGTCGTACAGGAACGGCAGCAGCGTGGCCATGAGTCCATGGCCGGTGGACGTCACGAGGTCCGCCGCTCCCTGGTGCGTGAGCAACTCCAGGACAGTCGCGTCGTCGGGCTTGAAGTGGGCGGGGATGTACACCTGGTCCCTCGAAGTCTGGCCGTGTCCACCGAGTATGCAGCCTGGCGCGGGCCTTCCAGCGGCCTCAGTGGAGGCGGGGCAGCGCCAGTCGGAACGTCGACCCGATCCCGACCTGGCTCGCCGCGGTCAGCCGGCCGCCGGTCCGCTCGGCGAGGCTCCGGGCGATCGCCAGGCCGAGGCCGTTGCCCTCCGGGCTGCCGGCGTCGGAACGAACCCGGAAGAACGGCTCGAAGATCCGCTCGAGATCGACCGGCCCGATCCCCGGGCCGTCGTCCGCGATCGCGACGCTGACCTCGCGCTCCGTTGCCGATGTCGTCACCGTGACCGACACCGCCGGCCCGCCGTAGCGGAATGCATTGTCAAGGAGGTTGGTCACGATCCTGTCCGTGTTGGCCGGATCGCCGCTGACCCGCAGGTCCGGGGCGAGGTTGATCCGGCTGGGACGAGATCCCGGGTTGGCAAGGCGGAACGTCGCGATTGACTCGGCCACCGTGACCGACAGGTCGAACGGCTGGACTGGGGAACCGAGGATTCGGTCATCCGTCCGGGCGAGGAGCAGAAGGTCGTTCGTGATCCGGGTCAACCGGTCGGTCGCCGCGACGATCGCGGCCATCCCGAGCCGGATGCTCTCCGGCGTCGCGGACTCTTCGAGATTGCCCTCGGCCGTCGCCCGGATCGCCGCCAGCGGCGTGCGCATCTCGTGGGAGGCATCGGCCACGAATCGGCGCTGGCGAGCGTGGGCTTCGCGAATCGGGCGGAGCGTCCGATTCGCCAGGATCCAGGCAACTGTGCCGACCAGGCCGACGGTCAGGATGTAGGCCACGATCAAGGCGATCCCGACGCGTTCCAGGGCGACGCGGTAGGCAAGGCCCGCTGCCTGTTCGGTCGACAGGTCGGGCGCGACGTCGAAGGCCGGCCCGAGGACCGTGGCGAAGCCCACATAGAAGACGACGCTGAAGACACCCAGAACGAGCGCGAAGAGGCCGATGTACAGGAGGGTCAAGCGCCGGCGCGCCTGCTGGAACATCAGCTGCCCGGATCCTGGTCGGTCCGGATCCGGTAGCCCGAGCCACGCACGGTCTCGATCAGGCCGTTGCGCCGGCCCTCGTCGATCTTGCGGCGCAGGCTCCGGATGTAGACCTCGACGACGTTCGACTCGGCGACGAAGTCGGCATTCCAGAGCGCATCAAGCAGGCGGTCCTGGGTGAATAGCTGGCCGGGGTGGCGAGCGAGCAGCTCGAGCAGGGCGAACTCGCGCGCCGTTAACCGGATCGGCCGGCCGGCGCGAGTCACGCTCAGGGTGGCCGGATCCAGCTCGAGATCGCCGACGGTGATCGTGGCCGCACGGTCCGGCCCGATCCGGCGGCCGAGGGCTCGAACCCGCGCTCGCAGCTCGGCCACCGCGAACGGCTTGGCCAGGTAGTCGTCCGCGCCACGATCCAGGCCGGTGACCCGATCCGCCACGTCGTCCAGTGCCGTCAGGATCAGGATCGGCGCGGGAAACCCGGTCGCCCGCAGCCGGGCACACACGGCGAAGCCATCGAGTCCCGGCAGGACGATGTCGAGAATCACGAGATCGTAGGGATACGCCTCGACCCAGTTGAGCGCCTCGAGTCCGTCGCCGATGACGTCGACTGCGTGGCCGTCAGCGGTCAACGCAACACGAATCCCAGTGGCAATCGCGGTCTCGTCTTCGACCACCAGGACTCGCAGGGTCGTCCTCCGCGTCTCGGCCCGGTTACCTGCCCGGCCGATCCAGATCGTAATCCGATCGACCGACCGCGTCGAAGGGGGCGCCGGTACGATGCGGCCAGAGGAGACGAATTGCCCAACGATGACGCAACGGCCCGGACGGTCCTCGCCGCGTTGCACATGGACACGGCCGACCTGGCGCGGCTTGGCTCGGGCTTCGCCAGCCAGGTCTGGCTGGTGCGCGACGCCGGACTCGCGTACGCGCTGCGAATCGCGCGGGATCCGGCGGATCGGGTGTGCACGTTTCCAGCCGAGCACAACCTGATGGCCCGCCTGGGCGCCCTCGGCGCTCGTGTGCCGGCTCCGATCGCGGGCAGCTGGCAGCTCGATGGCTGGCCGCTCGCACCCTTCTCCCTGACTTCGTTCATCGCCGGCGTGCCGCTCCGGGCGAAGGCCCACCCGTGGGCAGCGGGCAGGATCGCCGCGTTCCTGCGGCTCCTCCACTCGATCCCGGCGACGGGTTTCGGTCCGCTGATCGAGGTCGACGGACAGCTCAGGGGGCAATCCGGGGACATGGCGGCCGGCCTCGCGGCGACATTCGCGGGCGATTCCCTGTGGCCGTTCGGCGCTGCGCGACTGACGGCGCACCCGGCGCTGGCAGACCGGCCGGAGCTCCAGGCCGGGATCGAGGAGCAGGCCCACACGGTCATCACGGCGGCACTCGACCGTCCCGGCGTGGTCGTCCATTCCGACCTCCACGAGGAGAACATGCTCCAGGACGGTCGCCGCATCGGCTTCATCGACTTCGGCGAGTCGTTCGTGGGGTCCGCGGACTGGGACTTTGCGGCCCTCGCCTACTTCGGGGGATGGCTGCTCGCCGAGCGGACGCTGGCCGCCTACCTTCCGGATGAGCGCGACTTCGAGCGCCGGCGTGCTTCGATCGCCGCCGTCGCCCTCAGCTTCGGGTTGTTCCGTTGGCAGCAGGACCGCCGTCTGGGTGTCGACGACGAGGTCCACGACGAGTCATTCCTGGGTGAATCGCTGGCCCGGGTCCAGGCGCCGGCAGCAGTCGTCAGGACGCAGGCTAAGCCGGGAGCCTGAGCCGGCCGTCATGGAGTTCGACGACTCGATCGGCAACGTCGAGCATCGCCGGGTCATGGGTGGCCACGATCGCGGTGACTCCCTCGGTATGCACGACCCGCCGGATCAGCTGCATGATCACGTGGCCCGTTTCCGAGTCGAGCTGCCCGGTCGGCTCGTCGGCGAGGAGGATCCGCGGCCGGTTGGCCAGCGCCCGCGCAATCGCCACCCGCTGCTGTTCGCCGCCCGATAGCTCGGCCGGTCGATGGCTGGCCCGGCCACCGAGGCCCACGACATCGAGCATCTCCTGAACGCGCTCCTGGCGCACGCCAGACGCCACGCTGGCCAGGCGGAGTGGGATCTCGACGTTCTCGGCCGCGCTCAGGATCGGCAGGAGACCGAAGCCCTGGAAGACGAACCCGATCGTTCTTCGCCGGAGATCGATCAACTCGGCCGTCGACAGCCGCGCCAGGTCTCGACCTTCGATGACAACCGAACCCGAAGTCGGACGGTCGAGCCCGCCGAGCACGTTGAGCAGGGTTGTCTTGCCGCTGCCCGACCGGCCCCGCACGGCAACGAGCTCGCCGGCGTCCACTCGCAGGTTCACCTCGACCAGGGCCCTCACGATGCCGTCGCCCGAGGGATAGTCGCGACCAATTCCGAGAGCCTCGATGGTGGCCACGCCCTCCGCTGCGCCGGCCCCGGGTGGATTCCTCAGCGCGTACCCGCGGTCGGTCATGGCTGGCTCCCGTCGGCGTCGCCCTGATCGGGCCGGGCAGGCGGCGACGGAGGCGGCGTCGATCCTCCCGGCCAGACCCCAACGTGGTCGTCTTCCAGGCGCAGCCGGACCCGATCGGCCAGGGCCAGCTTCTCGATGTGGGCCCGGGGAAGCTGCAGGCGGCCGGCTCGGTCAAGGACCGCGAACTCCTCGGCGATCACGCGGTGGTCACCGGCGTCGGAGCGTTCCGTCCGGCGGACCGTCTCGGTGCTCGTGCGGCCGTCCCGGATCGCCACGGTCCGGGTCACGTGATCGGCGACGAGCGGGTCGTGGGTCACGGCCACGATCGTCGTGCCGACCTCCCGGTTGATTCGCCGAAGCAGCTCGAAGACGTCGGCCGAGGTCGCGCTGTCGAGCTCACCGGTCGGCTCATCGGCCAGGAGCACGGACGGGGCGTTGGCCAGGGCCACCGCGATCGCGACCCGTTGCTGTTCGCCCCCGGACAACTCCCGGGGCCGGTGCCTGGCTCGGTCGTGCAGCCCAACCAGCTCGAGCAGATCCTCCGCCCGCTGCTGCCGATTCGACCGCCCATCGAGGATCATCGGCAATTCGACGTTCGAGATCGCATCGAGGTGGGGCAACAGGTTCCGGGAAGTCTGCTGCCAGATCATCCCAACGGTTCGTCGCCGATAGCGGGTCCGTTCGCCCCGCGACAGGCGGGCCAGGTCGAGCCCATCGACGACTGCCCGGCCGGCCGTCGGAACGTCGAGGCCACCGAGGATGTTGAGGAGGGTCGACTTGCCGCTCCCGGAGGCGCCCACGATCGCGACCATCTCGCCCGGCTTGATCCGCAGGTCGAGGCCCTGCAGGGCAACGACCTCGACGTCGGCAACGCTGTAGATCCGGACGAGGTTGTCACAGGCGACGATGTCCCCGTCCGTTGGGCGAGTCGTGGTCACTGGCTTCAATCCCGGACTGCCGTTGCGAGCTGCGTCTGCCGCTCGAGCACTGTCGAGAGTAGCGTCGCGCCAAGGATCAGCGCCAGCGTCGCGATGGCCAGCCCGACAAGACGGCCGATATCGGGGGTCGAGGACTGCAATGCAGCGACGCCCAGCACCGCCGGCAGGCCGAGGCCGGGCCCGACGAAGTTGATCAGCAGCAGGCCCAGGCCAACGCCGGCAAGCACGCCCACGACCACGGCCGGCGCGAACTCGACCACGACCAATGTGAGCGCCTGGCGGTTCGACAGGCCGAGAATCTGGAGTCGGGCGGTCTCGCGCCGCCGGCTGGCGGTGTCGAGGGCGATCGCCAGGATGATCGTCAGAAGGCCATAGGCGAGGACGGCGATCGCGGCGCTGAGGATGCCCAGCGACACGGCGGCGACGGCTGGCGCATCGCGCAGGCTGACCTCGCTGGCCGCCTGCCCCCGGATGGTCACGCCCAGCAGGTCGACCACGGCAGCCTGAACCTCGGCCAGCGACAGGGTTGGCGCCCGGGCGAGGACGGCCGTCGGCGGCGGCACATCCGTGGGCGAGAGGGCGGCCAGCTGTGCACTCGATACGACCACGAACGGCACGCCGGCCGGAATCGAAGGGTAGGCGTCGCGCACCGCCACAGCCCGGAGCTGGACCGCCACGCCGCCGATCCGGACGCTGAACGTCTGATCGACGCCGATCGGGTTTGAACCTTCAGCAGCGCTCGAGACGATGGCCGGGATTGGGCCGGCGGTCGGGCCGATCATCGCGGCGGGGAAGAGCGGGTCGGCCGGGGTGCCGGCCGCGGCAACGGCGACGGCCGCCGGGTCGACGACGACGAGACTGCGCGTTCCGCCCGTGCTCATCCCCACGTTCAGGGTGGAGATGGTCGCCGTGGCGTCGACGCCGGCCAGGTGTTTCGCCTGGAAGGCGGCGAGGTTGGGCGGGGTGCCGGCAAGCTGGAAGTTGGCCCCGACCGTCTGCCACGAGGCGGAGCGCGCGCCGGCGTCGATCTGGTCGAGGAGCGCTGAAGCGAAGGCGCCGACCGTGGTCGCCGTCAGGGCGACGACAAGGACGGCAGCGACGCTTCCGTCGCGGGCAGCGCGTCGGAATCCAAGAACCGCGATCAGGCCGCGTCGTCGGGCAAGGAGCCTCGCGAGCAGCCCGAGGATCAACGGCAGCAGCCGGACGGCAACGATCCCGGCCGCCAGCCCGACCAGAGCGGGGGCCGCGGCGAGGAACGGATCGGCGCCGGCCGCCGCCGCTCCAGCGGGAGTGCCGCTCGGCCCGGTCGCTGGCTGGCCCCCTGTTCGGCCCCGGAGCAGCATTGCGCCGACGACTGCCAGGCCAACGACCAGCGCCTCGGCCACGAGCCGGCCCGAGCCCGCCCGTCGCAATCTGGGTGCCCGGTCCGGGGCGCCCTCGCTGCGATTGCGCCGGCTCGCCAGCGCAATCAGGCCGATTGCCCCGAGGGTAACGGCGCTTGTCACGAGGAAGGTCGGTCCCTGGTCCGTCACCGGGATCAGGACGATCGCCAGGATCGTCCCGAGAAGGGCCGCCGGAAGGACGAGGATGGCCGACTCACTGAGGATCGCCGCCCCGACCTGGCGCGACGAAGCCCCTCGTCGTCCGACGATGGCCAGCGCGAGCCGGCGGCGGCGGGCGATCACCTCCGCCACGAGGGCCACGCTCGCAAGGATGACCAGGCCGGCGCCCGTCCACAGGATGGTCAGGATCGTCGCTCCGGCCGCCCAGCGTGCCTGGTGGGCGCTGATCAAGCCAAGCAGACCGGTCTGCAGCGAGGCTGGGCTCATCTGGTCCGGTCCACTGAAGCTGCCGTTGGCGCCCAGGGTTGGATTGGCCGGTGGATACGTGGTCTCCGCCCTTCGGAGGGCGTTCGACAGGGCCTCGAGCTGGGTCGACTGGATTGCCGCCGGGTCGACGTAGGAGCGCCAGCGGTAGGTCATCGGCAGGCCTGAAGGCAGGGTCGCGCTCATCAGCGCGGGATACGCCTCGGGGGCCAGGAGCATCGTCGCGCCGACGTACTCCACCTGCGCCTGAAGCGCGTAGATATAGCTCCGGGCGACGCTCTGGTCGTCCAGCCAGTACGGGTCGGCCGGATCGCTGACCTCGTACGTCCCGACGAGGTCGACGGCCAGCCGGACGCCCCGGTCGGCGGCCAACGGGTCGCTCGGCTCGGGTTGGAGGATCAGCCGCCCGCCGATCAGCAGCCCAAGCTTGGTGGCGATCTGGCTCGAGGTCGCGACCTCCAGGACGACGAGCTGGCTGTCCTTGCTCGCGCCGGGTGTCGGGTCGCTGATCGTCTTCGTCGCACCCGTCGGCAGGCGGCCAGCGACGAGTCGGAGATGAGCATCGACATCCTGCTGGATCCGCAGGTTCAGGACGCTATCGAGGCTCGTTCCCGCGTTGGGGTGCCACAACGGGGTATCGACCACCAGCCCACTGGCCGTGATGACCGCAGGGAGCGGCGCCGCGTAGCGGGACTCAAGGCCATCCCCGGCGGTCTCGACGAGGCGCATCGGATCTGGCTCGCTCGTCGCGATCCGGCCAACCTGGACGAGCTCCAGGTCGCGCACGGTCGAGGTGGCCGCGCCCACTTCCTCATGGAGCGCGTTGTCGGACGCACGTGCGAGGATGCGCGGAACCGACGAGGCGATGAACGCCGTGACCAGGATCAACCCGACGACGCCGATGCTCCTGATCGGCTCGGATCGCAGTCCGCGCGACCAGACGACGATCCAGCGGGCGGTCATTCGACGACGGCCCGGAGCGTGGCCGCGACCGAGATTCGGCCAATGATCCGCCGGGCGACGAGCAGGGTGGCGACGAGCAGGCCCAGACTCCCGACGGCCATCGCTGCCAGAACCTGCAAGGGCACGATCAGGGTGGCCTCGGGCACGGGCGCTGCCCCGGTCGGCGTGAAGTTCGCAGCCGGCAGGACGACCCATCCGAACGCCACGCCCAGGGCCATCCCGACGGCCACTCCCACGGCCAACAGGAGTGCCTGCTCGGCTGCCAGCCAGCGGATCAGCTGGCCATCGGTCAGCCCGAGGGCGCGCAGCAGCCCGAACTCGTCGGCCCGCGACCCGATCGACGCGGAGGCGCTGACCAGGAACCCGAGGGCGGCGAAGAGGACGGCCGAGATCGCCCCGAGCAGCAGGGCACCCACGACGCCCAGGGCAACGGGATCGCCCTGGAGCGCCAGTTGGAGGGCCTCGCGCGAGATGATCGTGGTCGCCGAGAACGGCGGGGCGCCCAGCTTGCGGGCGACGTCCGCCGCCTGGCCTGGCTCGACCGAGAGCCACCATTCGGTGACCGGCAGCGTGGCGCCGCTGCCGAAGTAGTCGGCCAGGCCGAGCGTCGGTCCGTCGACGACCAGGAATGGCTGGGTTGGGTCGAGCGGCGGGACGCCCACGGCCTCGCCGACGATCTGGAAATGGACCGGGTTGCCCAGGACCGAGCCGAGGATCGTGTCACCCACGTGCTGGCCGCTCGCAGCCAGATACCCGGAACTCGCGATCGCATCCACCGTCAGGACCGTCGCGGGTGCGGCCGACACTCGGAAGGTCGTGGCCGACTCCTGGAAGAACGAACCGATCGGGTTCGTGGAATCAAGGGAGATTCGGTCGGGCAGTCCGGCCGGCGGGTCGTACACATGTTGACCCTCCTGCGCATCGATCCGGGCCCACGACCAGCCCGGTTGACTCGGATCGAACGGAAGCACCGACCAGTTCGTGCCCGTCGCTGCGTCGCTCGCCTGGACCCCCCGGAGATCGACGGTGCCGGTCGTATTGGTGACCGCGTCGGGCGGCGTGAGCAGGACCTCGAGCGCTTCGAGCCGCAGGGGCGGCGTCAGCCGGTCGACGATTCCCGGCGTCGCCCCGGCCGCGGCATCGGCCCGCAACGGGATGTCGAGCTCTTCGCCCTTCCCGCTGAATGCGACCTGGTTCGTGCTCGTGAACCGCCAGATGCCACCGTCGCCGTCGAGGATCACGGCCGTGACGTCGATTCCCTCGGGCGTCGGCACGACCTCACCCTCCGGCAGCCCGAAGCCCGGGATCGTGACCGCCTGCAGGTTGGCATCGACGGTCACCGCGAGACGGAGGGCCTGGCCGGGCAGGGCAATCGCCGGCACGGCCGGCCGTCCGCCGGCCAGCCCGCCGAGCGCCGACCCGAGAGGACCGGCGGGGCCTCCCGGGAGATTCGCCTGGGCCGGCATTCGGACCGCATCCACGCCCATGAGTTCAGCGCTCCGGACCGTCCCGCCGATCTCGACCGTCGTTCGGATCACCGGGCTGGCCGCGGTCACCCCGGACATTGCCCGGTAGCTCGGGCCCGCGAACGAGCCCGGGACCTTTGAATACGACGGCGTGACCACCCGGATGTCAGCGGCTGCCCGGTAGGCGGCCTGGTCCGCCTGCGAGCGAAACCAGGTGGCGTCATAGACGACGGCGAAGGTCGTCAGGCCGCCGGCCAGCATGATCAGCAGGGTGGATCGGATCGAACGGAGCGGCCGTCGGGCCAGGTCGTGGGCACCGAGCTGTGGTGCGAGGTTCGGTCGCTTCACCAGGATCCGCTCGGCCAGCCGGGCGAGCCGGGGAAGGGCCCGGGTGGCCAGCAGCGAGCAGGCAGCCAGGCCGATGGCCGGACCCGCCACCAGCAGCGGGTCGACGCCGAGCTCGCCGGTTGAACCCTGGATCACGGGTGAGCCATAGAGCCGCAGTTGCCAGAGGGCGATCCCGGCAACCGCCAGGAGGGCGATATCGATCCCGAACCGTTGCATCGGAATGCGTGTGCCTTCGCGGCCGAGGGCGACCCGGATCGACGCGACCCGGCCGCTCGCCGGCAGGGATGGGGCAATGAGCGCCACCGCAGCCAGCAGGCCGGCCACGCTCGCGGCTGCGATCGCCGTTGCTGACAGGGTCAGCGGCAGATCGACGCTGGCTCCGGCCAGCGGTCCGCCCGTGGCCAGGAGATGGAGGGCCAGTGCCGCAGCCAATGGCGCAACGAGGACTGCCGGGACCGTGATCAGGATGGCCTCGCCGGTCGCCAGGAGGACGACCTGGAGCGAGGTTGCGCCGCGCGCCTGGAGGATCCGATTCTCGCGTCGGCGCCGTTCGGCAAGCAGCGCCGCCACAAGGAATACGGCATAGGCGGCCAGGACGACGAACTGGAGGGTGAGCAGGGTCACGCCACCGTGGGCCAGCGCCAGGGACTGACCAACCCCGGACAGGACCCCGGACAGGCCGGTGCTGACGTTGACCGGCTGACGGGGCGGCAGGGCGGCTGCGATGGAGGCGGGCAGGGCCGGCACGGCGCTTTCGAGCGCCGGGAGGCCACCCGGGAAGAGCTGGTCCGTCGCCAGGCCCGCCCGCCAGGTCAGGTTGAAGGCATGGATGATGTCCCGTTGGAGGAGGTCGGCCGGCGCCACCATGAACGGGCCGCGATAGGCCAGTGAGCCCTGGTCGAGGATCCCGTTGAGATCGAGCAGGTCGCCCAGCCAGTACGGGTCATCGGGATCAGCCGACCAGGTCCCGGTCACTACGACCGTGACAAGGGGTGTGCTACCGGCGCCCGGCGTAGAGGCGTCGACGAGCGTGAGCTGGTCACCGATCGCCAGCGCCAGCGCCTGCGCAGCGCCCGTGGACAGCGTCGCCTCGACCGGGCTGCGGCCGGCCACCGGCCAGCTGCCGGCGGTCAGCCGGGCGTGTGCCTCGAGGTCGGCGTACCCGCCGAGGACGGTCAGGTGGCGAGCGGCCTGGTCACTTGCGAGGCCCAGCGGGGCGAGCGATGTCGAGCGCGCCGCGAGGACAACCGTGGCGACCGGCCCGAACGCTTTCCCCAGGACGCCGGACACGGCCACGTCGAAGGGCGCCACCTGGCTTGGGCTGGCAGAGGTCTGGACGGCTACCCCGCGGTCGCCCGGGGCCGCGTCGAGCACCGCCCGGCGGAGGCCGCCGATCGCGACGGCGTCGCTGTACTGGAAAGCGGCCGCCATCAGGGTCGTCGCGGCGCTCAGCACCAGCCACGCCGCCAGCATGAACGGCAGATCAGCCCGCACCCGCCGAGCCGCCAGCCGGGCAAGTCCCACGCCTGTTCCCACCGCTGCCAGTGACATCGGCCGAGACCGTACCACGCCGGTCGGCCCCGACGACCATCGCGCCTCGGCCCCGCCTCGACCCGGGGCCGTCAATCGCGGGCTGGACCGCTTCGGCGCGCCGTCTCAGCTTCGGTTGCGGACCAGAATCACCGGGGCCGGGCTGTGATCCACGACAAACCGGGCGACATGGCCGAGGCTTCTTGGTCCCGGCTCGGTGGGGCCGATCCGGGTGCGGGCGCCGTCGAGGCGAGCGGCACCGTCGACGCGAGCGGCACCACCGTCGCGGTCGCGCTCAGGAGGCGCCGACGGTCACGGCGCCCAGGATGACCCCGATCGCCGCCAGCAGCAGGCCGACGACGATCAGGGCGCGAATGCCCCGGGGATCGTCGGGCAGGTTACGGAGCCGGCGGGTCGCGCTCCAGCCCAGCCCGACCAGCAGGACGATCAGCCCGAATCCGATCAGCCCGAATCCGATGGCCACCCCGAGGTTCGCCTGGGCCTGCTGCAGATCGTCCTCCTGGGCTGAACGGCGCACAATCGACCGAGCCGTATCCGGGCAGCCTGGCCACATCTTGCGCGCCCGGCAAGGGCCGCGCAGGGTTCGCCTGACACGGCCCGCCAGACCGCCAACCCGATGCTGGGACGCGACGGATAGGACTCCCGGGCTACTGTGCAATATTGATCGGATCTGCCACTCTCTGACCCTCGTCGCGCCTGATCACTGGAGTCACCCACGATGCTTCCCCGCCGGGCAGCCCAGCCACTCGGGCGCGCTCGTCGCCTTGCCCTCCGAGGAGTCGCCTTCCAGGCGCTCCTCCTGGTCGTGCTCGCCGGAGCCTGGCCGCCGGCCGTAGCGGCGACCCAGGATCCGTCTCCGGCCAGCTCGGCCAGCGCCGCGGTCGCCAGCCACGCGCAACCGACGGCGCGGGCCGTGTGCCCGCCAGCCGCGCCCGGCCACATGTCCTGCCTGTCGCTCGTCCGGACGGACGTTGCGCCGCTGGCGAGGTCGGCGGTTGGTCCGCTATTCATGCCGTCGGGCTTCGGCCCGAGCGAGCTGCTGTTGGCGTACGCGCTCCCGAACGCGGCCTCGGGGGCGGGGTCAGGCATCACGGTGGCAATCGTCGACTACACGGACCTTCCTTCAGCCGAGTCGGACCTGGCGGCCTATCGGACGCAGTTCGGGCTGAGCCCGTGCACGACGGCGTCCGGCTGCTTCAGGAAGATCGACGAGCACGGCGGAACAACCTATCCGATCAGCGACCCGCTTGGATGGGGAGTCGAGATCGACCTCGACATCCAGATGGTCTCGGCGATCTGTCCCAACTGTCACATCCTGCTTGTGGAAGCTTCCAGTAATCTCGTGACCGATCTGGGCACGGCCGTCAACACAGCCATCAGCCAGGGCGCCGTCGTCGTGTCCAATAGCTACGGCGGGCCCGAATTCGTCGGCGAAAGTGCCGCCGACTCCAGCTACTTCAATCATCCCGGCCTGGCGATCACGGCCAGCAGCGGCGATAGCGGCTACGGCGTGCAGTTCCCCGCAGCGTCGCCCCACGTCACCTCGGTTGGTGGCACGAGTCTGGCTGCCGCGGGCAATGCGCGGGGGTGGGCTGAAACAGCCTGGAGCGGCGCAGGCAGCGGGTGTTCCACCCTCGAGGCCAAACCCGCCTGGCAGGCCGACACTTCGTGCGCCCTTCGGACGGTGGCGGACGTCTCGGCTGTCGCCGATATTGGAACGCCCGTTGCGGTGTACTCGGCCGCCGCTGGCGGCTGGATTCAGGCCGGGGGGACCAGCGTGGCGGCGCCGATCATCGCTGGCGTTTATGCGCTGGCCGGGACCCCGACGCCGGGGACCTACCCGTCGAGTTATCTCTACGCTCAGTCCAGCCTGCTCAATGACGTCACGAGCGGATCGAACGGCAGCTGCGGCGGCATTTACCTGTGCAACGCCGCAGTCGGCTTTGATGGACCGACCGGTCTCGGCACGCCGAACGGCGTCGGCGCGTTCATCAGCCCCATGCTGCCCGGCGCGCCGAGCTCGGTCACGGGGATCGCCGGCAACACGACTGTGGCCGTCAGCTGGCACGCGGCTGCCGGCAAAGGCCACCCGATCACCGGCTACACGGTCACCTCCACGCCGGGCGCGAAGACCTGTACGACGACCGGGACCCTGAGCTGCACGGTAAGTGGCCTGACCAATGGCACGTCGTACACGTTCCGGGTCACCGCCGCGAACTCCGTCGGGACCGGGCCGGCCTCAGCGCCATCCGCAGCCGTCATACCGGCAGGCGTGCCGGGCGCTCCCACCGGCGTCGGGGCCACCCCCGCTGACGGGTCGGCCGTGGTCAGCTGGTCGGCCCCGGCTTCGAATGG
Source organism: Chloroflexota bacterium (assembly GCA_017881915.1). GTDB lineage: Bacteria > Chloroflexota > Limnocylindria > Limnocylindrales > CSP1-4 > Palsa-1033. Next base: position 20,784 of record JADGQK010000045.1, read on the forward strand.
GGGCCGGGCGATCACCGGCTACACCGTGACCTCGTCGCCCCTGGGCAAGACCTGCACGACGGCAGGCGCCCTGAGCTGCACCGTCCTGGGCCTGACGAACGGGACGCCGTACACATTCACGGTCGAGGCCACGAACTCGATCGGGACCGGACCGGCATCCGCGCCATCGTCGAGCGTCACCCCGATCACGCTGGCCGGCGCGACGTACGTCACCGTCAGCCCGAACCGGCTGGTCGACTCGCGCATCGGGACGGGCCTGGCCTCGGGCCTGAGCGCCAACCACGCCAAGACGT
>JADGQK010000046.1 GCA_017881915.1 Chloroflexota bacterium
TCTGGGCACGACCCACGCCGACCATTTCCGTGGCCCGGTGCCGGTCACCCGCCAGCTCCACCGGGAAGAGGTGGCGGGGGAGTACGAACTGGAGACCGGGAAGGTCATCGTCGAGACGCTTGAGCGACTCGAGCTGAGTGCAGCCGAAATGCCCGCGGTGCTTGTCGCGTCGCACGGACCGTTCGCGTGGGGCCCCAGCGTGGGCGATGCCGTGAACAATGCGATCGCCCTCGAGGCGGTTGCGCTGATGGCCAGCCACACGTTCGCCCTCGCGCCGGGCGCAGCGGACATCCCGGGTTATCTCCTCGAGCGCCATTTCGATCGAAAGCACGGCCCGGCCGCCTACTACGGGCAGGCGGGCAGGGACCCTGAGCATGGAGAGGCGCGGGGATCCGGGCACGGATCCGGGCCAAGGTAGAGCGTGATCGACGCGAGGGCGGGCGCCAGGTACTCGATCGGGGTTGACTTTGGCACGGAGTCGGGCCGGGCCGTGCTCGTCGACGTGGCCGACGGGCGAGAGCTCGGGGTCGAGATCCACCAGTACGGCAACGGGGTGATCGACGACCACCTGCCCGTTCCCGACGACGATGTCAGCCTCGGGCCGGACTGGGCCCTGCAGGACCCCAACGACTACCTCGAGACGCTGTGCCAGGCGATTCCGCGGCTGATCAAGGCCACCGGCATCGATCCGGACCGGATCATCGGCATCGGCATCGACTTCACCGCCTGCACAATGCTGCCGACGACGAGCGATGGGACGCCCCTGTGCTTCCTGGCCGAGCATCGGCGCGAGCCCCACGCCTGGGTCAAGCTGTGGAAGCACCACGCCGCCCAGCCCGAGGCCGACGAGATCAACCGGGTCGCCGCCCAGCTGGGCGAGCCGTGGCTGGCTCGCTATGGCGGCAAGATCTCGTCCGAGTGGTTCTTCCCGAAGGCGCTCCAGATCCTGCACGAGTCCCCGGCGACATACCAGGCGGCCGGCCGGCTGATCGAGGCCGCCGACTGGATCACCTGGCAGCTGACTGGGGTCGAGACGCGCAACAGCTGCACGGCCGGCTACAAGGCACTCTGGTCGGCGGATGTCGGCTTCCCCGACCGGCGATTCTTCGGCAGCCTCGATCCCGCCTTCCGCGATGTCGTGGACGAGAAGATGTCGCGCACGATCGTTGGGCTGGGCGAGGTCGCCGGCCGGCTGACCGAACGAGCGGCTGGCTGGACGGGTCTCCGGCCGGGCACCCCGGTCGCCGTGGGCAACGTGGATGCCCACGTATCAGCGCCGGCCGCGTCGGTCACCGCACCCGGCTCGCTCGTGGCGATCATGGGCACGAGCACCTGCCATATCGTCCTGGCCACGGCGGCTCCGGCCATCCCCGGGATGTGCGGCGTCGTGCGTGACGGCGTCGTGCCCGGCCTGTACGGGTTCGAGGCCGGGCAGGCATCCGTCGGCGACCTGTTCGGCTGGTTCGTCGAGCATGCGGTGCCGCCCGCCTATCACGACGCGGCGCGAGCCCGCGGGCTCAGTGTTCATGCCGTTCTCGAGCAGGCGGCGGCCGCGATCGCACCGGGCGCGTCCGGGTTGCTCGCACTCGACTGGTGGAACGGCAACCGGTCCGTCCTCGTCGACGCCGACCTGTCGGGGCTGCTGATCGGGCTGACCCTGGCGACCGAGGCGCCGGAGATCTACCGGGCGCTGATCGAGGCGACGGCGTTCGGAACCCGGGTGATCATCGAGGCGTTCGAAGCCGGCGGCGTACCGCTCGATCGGCTCGTGGCGTGCGGCGGCCTGCCAGAGCGGAACCGGCTCGTGATGCAGATCTACGCCGATGTCACCGGCCGCGAGTGGCGGGTCGCCGCATCGCCCCAGGCGCCGGCCCTCGGCGCGGCGATGTTCGGTGCCGTCGCGGCCGGCCAGGCTGCCGGGGGGTACGCGGGGATCGAAGAGGCGGCCAGCGCGATGGCCCATCTGCGGGACGAGGTCTACCGGCCGATCGAGGCGAACCGGCGGGTCTATGACGTCCTCTTCCGCGAATACGTCCGACTCCACGATCTCTTCGGACGGGGCGTCGAGCCGACGATGAAGACCCTGAAGCAGCTTCGGCTCGAGGCCATGGGCCTCGCCGATCCGGTGGCTTTGGGGCAATGACTACGAGCGGCACGCCAAGAGGGCAGCTCTGGCGCCCCGCTCTCTGACAGCGATCTCGTTCCGCCCGGAACCTCCTCCTCCGGGCGGGACGAGATCGTTCGTTCTCTAGCTGGCGCCCGGCTCGACGATGACCTTGAGCCCGTCGCGCGCGACCAGTGAGTCGAACCCGCTGGTCGCCTCCCGGAGAGGAACGCGCAGCGTGACGAGCCGCCCGAGCCCCAGCGTGCCAGCTTCGGCCAACGCCGCCGCCCGTCGAAAGGCGCTGGGCGTCGAGCGGCGGCTGAGCTTCAGGGTCAGCCCCTTCCGGCGTGCGGTCGACGCGCCGAACGTGGTCCGGTCGTCCGGCGGGATCCCGACGAGCACAACCTGGGCGCCCGGTCCGGCAACGCTGACGGCGGTCTCGACTGCGGGTGCCTCGCCGGACACCTCGAACACGACGTCGTAGCCGGGGCCGGGGATGGCAGCCCGGAGGAGCGCTCGTTCGTCGCCCAGCGCGGTCGCCTCCACGACGTGGGTCGCCCCGAAATCCAGGGCCGCGTCGAGCCGGTGGCGGAGCGGGTCCGTTGCCGAGACCGCCGCCGCTCCCGCTGCATGGGCGAGGGCCACGATCATCAGGCCGATCGGACCGCAGCCGATGACCGCGACGGTCGCGCCTTCGAGCGTGCCGGCCAGGTCCAGGGCGTGGACGGCCACGGCGAGTGGCTCGACGAGCGCCGCCTCCACGGCGCCGATCGCCTCGGACAGCGGTTGGAGGCATCGCTCCGGCCAGGCCACGCGCTCCCGCAGGGCCCCGTCTGTGCCACCGTGGCCGGCGAAGCGGAGATCCAGGCACAGGTTCACGGCACCCGCCAGGCATGGGCCGCAGCGCTGGCAGGGAATCGCCGGATCCACGGCCACCAGTCGACCCCGGTAGCGTCCGGTCTCCGCCACGCCGGCGAACTCGTGGCCCAGGATCAGGGGCGCTTCCAGCCGCGCATCGCCGATGCCGCCGTCGAGGACCCAGTGTCGGTCCGACCCGCACAGGCCCACCGCGCCCACCCGGACGATTACCTCGTCGCGCCCGGGCGCCGGGACGGCCTCTTCGTGGAGGCGAAGCCGGCGATCCGGATGGAGTCGAAGGGCGAGCACGATCAGAGCCTACCCCGGGATCGCCCCCGACCACACGTTCGCCGCGGGCTCGACGGGCCCCAAGGCCGACGCCGCGATCCGCTGGCCAGGAGTCACGGTAGCCGGGATCCGTTTGGTGCTTCCAGAGCGACAAATCGAGCTGATCCTCGTCCACGAGGACGCAAGCCGGGCCGTGATGGCCCGCTTCGCGCTTATCATCTGGACCGGGTTGCCCGGCGCAACGGGCCTGCTGCCCTGGCTGACTCCGGTCGCGGCCACGTTCCTGGCGATCCTCATGGCGATCGCCGCGGTCTTCCATCTGCAACGCTCGGGCGAAGGCTCGAACGTCGTGAATAATGTGGTCCTTCTCGTCATCGCGACGCTCGTCGCCTACGGACGGTTCGTCGTCTCGCCGTTCTAGACGCCCAGATGGAACCCCTCCGCGAAAGGAACTCGATGAGCCGCTTCTTCACGAGCCTCGGGCGCTTCTCGGTCCGCTTCCGGTTCCTGATCGTCGTCGCCTGGATCGCCGTCACCATCCTCGCTGTCCACTTCCTGCCGTCCCTGGGCGACGTCGCCAAGGACACGACCAGCGGCTTCCTTCCCGCGACGTCTCCAAGCATGCAGGCGGCCGCGATGGCGGCGCCCTTCCAGGACGTCTCACTCGCACCGGCGACGCTGGTGGTCGCTCGCAGCGGCGGATTGACCGCGGCCGACAACGCCGCGGTGGACCGGCTCGAGGCGCAGATCCGAGGTGTCGATCGGGTGAAGGTCGTCATCGACCTGGGTGTCTCGAGCGATGGCCAGGCGCGCCAGGCGCTCGTCGAGGCGGCGGTCATCGCGTTCAGCGCCGGCCCCGAGGCCAAGGGGGTGGTCGATGCGATCCGGTCTACCTTTACCGCCTCGCCAACACCCGCCGGCCTGCAGATCCACCTGACCGGCCAGCTCGCGACGCAGATCGACACGGTCGCAGCGTCGGGCTCCTCGCAGAATCAGACCCAGGAGCTGTCGCTGCTGTTCATCGTCGTGCTGCTCCTGCTCGCGTTCCGGGCGGTGCTCGCCCCGATCGTGACCCTCCTGCCGGCATTGTTCGTGCTCGTCCTGTCCGGGCCGGTCATCGCCGAGGCGACGAAGATCGGGGTCCAGGTCTCGTCGATCACCCAACTCCTGCTGATCGTGCTGATCCTGGGGGCCGGAACCGACTATGGCGTGTTCCTCGTGTTCCGCGTGCGCGAGGAGCTCCGGCGCGGCCTCACGCCGCAGGAAGCGGTGGTCCGATCGGTCAGCCGCGTCGGCGAGTCGATCACGTTCTCGGCCCTGACCGTCATCGCCGCACTCGTGAGCCTGGTTGTCGCCGAGTTCGCGTTCTATCAGAGCCTGGGACCGGCCCTGGCCATCGGCATCGGCCTGATGCTGTTGGCCGGGCTGACCCTCCTTCCCGCCTTGCTGGCCATCTTCGGCCGGGCAGTGTTCTGGCCGACCGGCGCGTCGGCGCACGGCGACGGCCACCGCGGCCTGTGGGACCACATCGGCGTGGTCGTGACGCGCCGGCCGGGCATCACGCTGGTGGTGGGTCTCGCCCTGTTCGTGGGTCTTGGCGCCACGCTATTGACGACGGGCGTGGCGGGCTTCGGCGACGTCAGCTCGAGCCCGAGCGGCACGGACTCGGGCGCCGGATCGGCACTCATCGCGGCCCACTTCCCCTCGTCGAACACCGGCCGCAGTGCTGTTCTCCTCCAGTTCCAGACGTCGGTCTGGGACGACCCCTCCATTCTCGCCCGCGCCCAGGACGGCCTCGCCGGCTTGTCCGAGTTCAGCGGTCTCGTCGGACCGCTCAATCCCAACGGGATCCCGGTCACCACCGACCAGCTGACCCAACTGCACACCACCCTGGGCCCGGCGCGACAGCTGCCCACGACACCGGCGACGACCGCCATTCCGGCACAGCTGTACGACGCCTATCGGGCGACGGGCCAGCTCATCAGCCCCGATGGCCACACGATCCAGTTCTCGGTCGAATTCGCCAACGGCGACGCGTCGAGCCCGGCCGTCCTCGACTCCGTACCGGCGATGCGCGCCGATGTCGATCGGGTCGCCCAGGCGGTCGGCGCGGCGGCTTCCGGCGTTTTCGGCCAGATCGCCTTTGCCTCCGACGTCAGCCACATCTCCGGCTCCGACCTCGACCGGATCATCCCGATCGTCGCCGTGCTCATCGCGCTCCTCCTGGCGATCGTGCTGCGCAGCCTGGTCGCGCCGCTCTACCTGGTGGCGAGCATCGTCCTGTCATACCTCGCGGCCCTCGGCCTCGTTGGCATCGTGTTCGTCCACCTCGGCGGCCAGGACGGGATCAGCTTCATCCTGCCGTTCCTCATGTTCGTCTTCCTGATGGCGCTCGGATCGGATTACAACATCCTGATCATGAGTCGCATTCGTGAGGAGGCCCACACCCTGCCGCTGCGGGACGCCGTGGCCCGGGCGATCGGGCGGACGGGCAGCACCATCACCACGGCCGGGATGATCCTCGGGGGCACGTTCGCGGTCCTGGCCGTGGCCGGTGGCTCGGCGGGCGGTGGCCAGATCCAGCAGATCGGCTATGGCGTGGCCGCGGGCGTGCTCATGGACACGTTCTTCCTTCGATCGCTGCTCGTGCCCTCGCTGGTCGTCCTGCTGAGCGGCTGGAACTGGTGGCCGTCCAAGCTCAGCCGGGATCAGACGGAAGAGGCCGGCGTTTGAGTCAACGCACCACTTCCGCGGGGAGTGGGCGCGACAGGAAGAGGGGCATCGACTCGGTGAAGCCGTAGGCGCCCCTGGTCATGCTGGGTTGCCTACGGGGCCGAGTCGACCACCAACTCCGGCATGGGGCCCGCGGCGACCTGGGCCAGATCGAACCCGTGGATTTCCTTGACCTTCGCCAGGAACCACGTGGAGAACGGATCGGTGGAGGCAGCGAACCGGGCGAAGGCTCCCCCTGGATCGTCGCCCTCGAGTGTGACGATCACCATGTCGCCCATGGGGGTCGGCTGGAAGAAGGTCCGCTCATGGATCCCGAGGGCCTTGCGGGATGCCTCGTATTCCTGCCGCCGGGCACCGTTGAGCTCGCTGATGAATCCCCGCCATTCGTCGGTCTTGCCCGGCAGAATTGGGAACGCCGCAGCCCCGAGTGTCATCGCAGTCCTCCGGCCCCAGGTCGGTCACCAGACGACCGATCCGCGGGGTGTCGTTGCGGACTGTATTCCCATCAGGCGTCTCGTGGCATCCCGCCGCGTCAGGTGAGCTCGCCGAGGAGCAGGTCCATCAGCAGGTTGTCATGCCACGATCCGTCGGCACCGCGTTCGTACGCGCGCATCACGCCAACAGGGCGGAAGCCCACCTTCTGGTAGGCCCGGATCGCACGGTCGTTGGCGGCCGACGGGTCGATCGTCAGGTGGTGCTGGTCGCGGGCCTCGAACAGGTGGCGAGCGACCGCTCGAATCGCGTCGGGTCCGAGCCCACGACCCTGCGCGGCGGTGCTGATGAAGAGGTCGATGCTGGCCGTCCGGTAGTTCGGGTCGACGACCTCGACGAACTGGATGCTCCCGACCACGACGCCATCGTGCTCGATGACGAGGCTGACCTGGCCCTCGTCGGCGAGCCAATCAGCCGCCGGTCCGGCCTCGTCGGGCGGGGTCCACCAGCGGGCCACGGACGGTTCGCGCAGGATCACGTCCAGGCGGGCGTGGTCGGCGGCCCCGACCGGACGCAGGCGCACGAGGCGCCCGGTAAGAACAGGGCCGGGCATCGGCTCGATCGTCATCGCGCTGCTCAGCCCTGGGCTGAACCCTTGAGCTCGACCCCGATCATGACCAGGTCGTCCAGGCCGGTGTTCTCGAGGGTGTGGCGAGGGCTCGACGCCGAGTAGAGCACACGAGGCATCACGAAGTCCGGGTCCGCCCTGGTGTCCAGCAACGTTGCCCCGTGTTCGTCGCGCCGGAGGAAATGCGAGCCCGAGGTTACGTACAGCAGCGTCGGTGTCAGGTGGGTGTGGAGCGGCGTGATGTCACCGGCCCGAATCGTGACCTCGAGGACACGCACCGCGTCGTTCTCGAAGATGACCTTGTGATGATCGGGAGCGGCGACCACGCCGTCGAGATCGTCAGCTGACATGGCCGAAGTCTACGGCACCCGAAGCCCCGCGATCGCGTACGAAACCGGAGGCCCACCGGAGCCTCAGTCGAGGAGCCGGTAGGCCTCGAGGGTCAGGAACTCCGGGAAGCCGTTGGCGAAGACGAGCTGGTCGAGCACCGTGACCGCGTCGGACATCCGCCCAACGCCGATACCGCCGACCCTGGCCAGCTCTTCGGCCCGGATCTTCTTGTACAGGTCGCCGTCGAAGATCCGGCCGTCGGCGAGGCGCGTCCGGGTCGACCGCCACTGCCACAACTGGGAGCGGCAGATCTCGGCCGTCGCGACGTCTTCCATCAGGTCGTTGATCGTGGCGGCTCCGTTGCCACGCAACCAGGAATCGAGGTACTGCAGGGCGACTGACACGTTGATCCGGACGCCGGCTTCGGTCACCGACCCGCCGGCCACGGCCAGGTCGAGCAGCTCCGAGGCACGCACCGATACGTCGGGGCGGAGGCGATCCTTCTGGTCCCGCGCCTGGCCGAGGACTGCGTCGAAGATCGACGTCGCCAGCGGCACGAGGTCCGGATGGGCGACCCAGGTGCCATCGAAGCCGTCTTTCGACTCGCGCACCTTGTCCTCGCGGACGCCGGCGACCGCTGCCGCGTTGACCGCGGGATCGCGGGGTGAGGGGATGAACGCGGTCATCCCACCAATTGCATGGGCGGCCCGCCGGTGGCACGTCTGAACGAGCAACTCCGTGTATGCCCGCATGAACGGCACGGTCATCGTCAACTGGGCCCGATCGGGCAGAACCATGTCCGGCTGTGATCGGAACTTCTTGAGGCAGCTGAACAGGTAGTCCCAGCGTCCGGCATTCAGGCCGGCGGCGTGCTCGCGCAACTCGTACAGGATCTCGTCCATCTCGAAGGCGGCAAGGATCGACTCGATCACGACGGTTGCCCGGATCGTCCCAACGGGGATCCCGAGGGCGTCCTGGGCCGCCCGGAAGACGTCGTTCCAGAGGCGCGCCTCCAGATGCGACTCGAGCTTGGGCAGGTAGACATACGGGGCGGTCCCCCGAGGGAGCTGCTCGCGGGCGTTGTGGAAGACGAACAGGCCGAAGTCGAACAAAGCGGCCGAGATCGGCGACCCGTCGACGAGCAGGTGGCGTTCATCGAGATGCCACCCCCGCGGCCGGACGACCAGCGTGGCGATCCGGTCATTGAGCCGGTAGGGCTTGCCCGCGGGGCTGTCGAAGGTGAGCCGGCGGCGCACGGCCGCGGCGATCGCAGCCTGGCCACCGATCACGTTGGCCCAGGTCGGTGAGAGGGCATCTTCGAGATCGGCCACGAAGACCCGCGCACCGGAGTTCAGGGCGTTGATCATCGCCTTCGGCTCGGCCGGGCCGCTGATCTCGACCCGTCGATCGGCCAGGTCGGCCGGTGGGGGCGCCACGGTCCAGGCCGTGCCCCGGATGTTGGCCGTCTCCGCCAGGAAGTCCGGCATGATCCCGCGGTCGAGCTGTGACTGGCGCTTCTTGCGCGCCGCGAGGAGCTCGAGCCGGCGTGTCCCGAATCGACGCTGCAGCCCCGCGATGAAGGCCAGCGCCTCGGCACTCAGGACTGTGTCGAGATCGACGACCGCGGGTCCGCGGATCTCGACGCCCGGCGGCGGGGAGCCCTTGGCCGGCGCAGCTGCCGGCGTGCCCGGAGGCGCCTGAGCCGCGGCCGGCATCGGATCGGCTGCCTCGACCGTCGCCTCGGCTGCCTCGACCTCGCCGGGTGCGACTTCGGCCGTGGTCCCGGTCGCCGCCTCAGGCCGCTCGGTTGGGGCGTCCGGCTCGAGGGGCAGCGGTCCGGGCTCGGCGACATCCACGGCTGCGGGCTCCGGCATCTCGGTCTCGACCGCCGCGGGCTCCGGCCCCTCGGCCTCGACGGGCGCCTCGGCCTCGACGGGCGCCTCGGCCTCGACGTCGGCCGGCAACTCGCCGCGACGGACCGTCGCCTCAACCAGTTCGTTCGGCTCGCTCGTCGCCACGTAGATCTCGTGCTCGTTGACCTGGCCGGACGGCGTCAGGTCAACGAGCCAGTGGTGGAGTTTGGGCATCGTCAGCCGGATCTCGTCGACCTCGGGCTGGGCCTCGAGGATCGCCTGGCCGATCATCCAGGCCGAGGCCTGGATCGACGGGCTGTCGTGCTCGGCAAAGACGTCGAGGAGCATCCGCAGGACACCTTCGAACGCCGCATCGAAGTCGACGTCGTCCGATCCATAGCGCCAGGTGGCACTCAGCCGGCTGGCCATCAGCCGGTCGTCGACGTCGGCGGGGGTCGTGAGCTCAGCACCCGGGACGTCACCGGGACCCGCCTGTGCCGTCTTCATCAGGGTCACATCCTCGAGTCCCGCCTCGATCGTCACCCCAGTCTCGCTCGCCTGGATGAAGGCAGTCCGGGTCATCTCGCCGGTGCGCAGGAAGGCGTCGGCGGCGGGTCCGGTACTCGTCGGGATCGGTGCCCAGGCGTGCTCCCGGATCGAGATGGTCGCCCCGGCGACCTGCGGGATGGTCAGGAAGTACTCGGCGAGGGTCCGGCCGAAGTCCTCGATCGGGCCGGTCAGGTGCTCGCGCGCAAGGCCATAGGTCGCGTCCTTCATCGTGTCCATGGGGACGCCGCTGCGGTGGTTGCCTGCAGCGTCGGCGGCGGCGAAGTGATCGTCGAGAGTGATCCCGATCGTGAGGTCCCGGACCCGGTCAGCGCTCCCGCCGCGGCTGACCTTGACCAGCCGGATCGCCGACGTGCCATAGCGGTTCGGACCGAGCTCGATCACGGTGTCCTCCCCTTCAACGCGTCAAGTCCGGGTCGCGCGAGCTGCCGGCCTCGCGCCCTGGGAATGACGACGCTGTCGATAGCCTAGGTCAGCCGGGTCCGAGGAAGTAGCCGGTCACGTCGAAGATCACCTGGGCCGTCGAGCCGGCCTTGGCCATGAACGTGATCCCGAGCTTGCCGCCGGCACCGAGCGGGATCGTCACCCCGTTCGCGCGCGTGTCACCGACCGGGAAGTTGATCGTCGAGGTGGTCGGGGTCTTGGTGGCCACGCTGGTCAGGGCGAGGTAGCCCGGGGCGGTCTGGCCGACGACGGTCAGGTTGCCGGTCACCGCGATCGCGGTATCGGGGATCTTGAGGGCCGGGTTGGCCGAGCGGTTGGTGACCTGGAACGTGTTCGCCGCACCGGCCTTGAGGGCGCCGCCCGTCAGGCCAAGCCTGGAGCGGGTGTCGACGAGGCGGTTGGGGGTCACCCCGAAATACGTCGCGCCGGGGATCGACGGCACCGGCGTCACGGCTGCGCTCGCGCCGGAGGCCGCCCCGCTGCCCGATGCGTTCCTGGCCGTCACCGTGAAGGTGTAGGCCGTGCCGTTGGCAAGGCCGTTCACGATGCACGACACGGCCCCGGTCGCGGTGCAGGTCTTGCCACCCGGCGCGGAGGTGACCGAGTAGCTCGCGATCGCCCCGCCGCCATCGTTGGCCGGCGGGGTCCAGGTGACAAACGCCGAGGCGTCAAGCGGCGTGGCGACCGGCGCGATCGGAGCGTCGGGCAGGGCCGGCAAGACGGTCAGGTTGGCCAGTGTCGTCTTCGTCAGGCCGCCGCCGACACCCGTGATCGTGGGCGTTACGACCCCCGGCGGGGTGACCGTGGGCACGTTCGACGTCGTGATCGTGAGCGTCGAGGTGGTGCCGATGACCGGGTTGGGGCTGAACGAAGAGGTCGTCCCGCTGGGCATCGGGCTGGTCAGGCTGAGGGTGACCGGTGGCACGAACTCGCTCCGGCTGATCGTGACCGCGAAGGTCGTGGTCGCGCCGCGCATGATCGACTGGCTGGTCGGTGCCGCGCTCAGGCTGAAGGTCGGGTTGTAGGTGACCGGCGTGAGATCGGTGCCGTTGTAGCGGTCGAGGTCGACGCAACCGGTGGTGATCCCGGCCACGTGGCCGCAGTCGGTGTACTGCCAGAACGTATAGCCGTTGCCGCTCCAGTTATTGGCCGGAACGGTGGGGCTGGTCACGCCCCAGTTGGCGATCCAGAGGACCTTGTAGCCGGCCAGGGCGATGCTCGTGTTGTTGGCCATCTTCGACGTCCAGAAGTTCGGGCTGACGTAGATCATCGGGTGGATCCCGAGCTTGGCGGTGACCTCGTCGAGCCAGCTCCTGACCCAGACCTGGAGGGCGGCCGGAGTCAACCCGCCGGTCTGCTCCAGGTCGAGCGCCGGCAGCAGGTTGCCCGCCGTGAGCCCGGCGACCGCGACGTAGTGATCGGCCTCGAGGACCGCCTCGTTGGCGCTCGTGTCGGGCGACGCGAAGTGATAGGCGGCCATCGGGATGCCAACGCCCATCGCGCCGGCCCGGTTGATCGCGTAGTTCGGATCGACGTATCCGGTTCCCTCGGTTGCCTTCATCACCACGAACTGCTTGCCGGCCGCCTTGACCAGCGGCCAGTTGATCGTGGCCTGCCAGCGGCTGACGTCGAGCCCCTCGAGGGGCGCGACGAGGGCGGCCTTGACATGGCCCTGGCTCGCTCGCGTCGTCGCAATCGGAGCTGGGATCGGCGATGCCGACTGAACCGAGGCAGGCGTGAACGATGCGGCGACGGCAAACAGGAGGATCCCGGACAGGATCCCGGCGGGCCAGACCGACCCAGGTCGGGATCTGGGGCCCCCGATGGCGAATCTCACGAGCATCTTCCGTGCGGGAGGTCACCATAGACCCCCGGGCTGGCAGACACCATAACCCCATCGGACCAATCGCAACCGCCATGGGTCATGGCGGTTGCGGCAGGCAACCGGACCGGCGCAGCGCGCCACGCGGCTGCACGCCGCGTCCTGCGGCCGCTAGCGCCTCAGTGAAGGGCGACGGTTGCGGCGGTTGCTCCGATCGAGGCCAGGGTGGCCGAAACCGGCTGGGGACTCCCGGGACCCACGGTCGCCGGTCGGCTCATCTCCTCTGCGTCCGATTCGTGATGCTGGCCGCGGGCGTAGTCAAGCAGGGCGCGTCGGAGCAGTTCCTCGGTGTAGCCACTCGCCAGGCCCATCATCCGCCCCACGTCCTCGCGGACCGTCGCGGGCGGGGGATCCGCGGCCGCGCGCAGGACCTTGGGGTTCTCTGTTGGCTCGACGTGTTCGGAAGCGTAGAACAGCTCCTCGTGGAGCTTCTCGCCGGGTCGCAGGCCGACGATCTCGATCGGCTGGCTCTCGGGGTCGCGCCCGGCCAGGCGAACGAGGTCGTGGGCCAGGTCCATGATTCGAACCGGCTCGCCCATGTCGAGCACGAACAGGTCACCGCTCTTGCCCAGGGCCGATGCGTCGAGGATGAGCCAGGCCGCCTCCGGGATCGTCATGAAGAAGCGGGTCATCTCGGGGTCCGTGATCGTCAGCGGCTCACCCTTCTCGAGCTGGTCCTGGAAGATCGGGACAACGCTGCCGTTCGATCCGAGGACATTGCCGAAGCGGACCGAGACGTAGGGCCGGCCCGTCCGGCGGGCCGTGTCGGCGACGAGCATCTCGGCGATCCGCTTGCTCGCGCCCATCACGCTCGAGGGACGCACCGCCTTATCGGTCGACACGAGCACGAAGCGCTCCACGCCTGCCCGGGCGGCCGCGTCGAGCACGGCCAGGGTGCCGCTCACATTGACGAACATCGCGTCCGAAGGGTGTGACTCCATCAGCGGCACGTGCTTGTACGCAGCGGCGTGGAAGATCACCGACGGAGCCTCGTCAGCAATCAGATGGTCCATGGCCTCGCGATTGGTGATGTTGGCGAGATGCACGCGGATCTGGCCGCTGCCTGTGCCATGGCCCTCGCGGGCCTCGAGCTCGCGCTGGAGCAGGTAGAGCGGGCTTTCCGCGCGGTCGACCAGGATGAGGCGGCTCGGGCCGAGCGCGGAGACCTGGCGAGCGAGCTCGGAGCCGATCGAACCGGCGGCCCCGGTGATCATGACAACCCGGTCTCCAACGATTTCGGTGACCCCCTGCACGTGCTCGGTCACGATCGGCCGTCGGAGCAGGTCCTCGACCCGGACCCGGCGCATCCGGTAGGCATCGACGCTGCCATCCAGGAGGTCGGTCAACGAGGGCACCGTACGAACCGCGAGGCCAAGGCCGAGTGCCGCATCCACGACGGTGCGGACCGCAGCCCCCGAGGCGCGGGGCATCGTGATCAGGAGTGTCCGGGCGCCGGTCAGCTCAGCTACCCGGGCGAGGTGCTCGCGGCCGCCGAACACCCGGAAGCCGGCCACGATCTTGCCGCTCAGCGAGGGATCATCGTCGAGGAAGCCCACCGGCACGATTCCCGCGGCGGGATTGCGCTCGGCCGACCGAGCCATCAGCACGCCGGTCTGACCGGCTCCATAGAGCAGGGTGAGCCGCTGGGCCGTGACCAGGCCCGACGTGGAGAGCGGCGCCCAGTCATAGGCGGCCCGGATGGCGAACCGCACCCCGCCCAGGATGGCGATGCTCAGGAGCATCTCGGTCGGCCAGAAGGAGCGCGGGAAGCCCGCCGGCAGGTCCGGTCCGATGATGACGCTCAAGCCGTAGAAGAAGGCGAGGCTGCTGGCGGTTCCGACGACCACGGCAGCCACGATCCGGACGACGTCGGGAATGCTGGCGAAGCGCCAGCCGCGGCTATACAGGCCAAACCGGACATTGACGGCCGTTCGAACGGCCAGGAGCAGGCCGAGGATCGGCACAAACGGACCGACCAGCTCGGGGCCTGGGATCGCGTCGTAGCGGAGGGCCAGGGCGACGTAGGCCGCCACGGCGATTCCCAGCAGGTCGAGGACCAGCAGATGGCGCGCTCGCAAGCGACGGGCGATTCGGGCGATCGCAGCGCCAGCAACAAGCGAGGACGACGAACCATGGCCGATGAGCGGCGGACGGCGCAATGCGTCGGGAAACCGAGGCGGTAGGTGGACGGATCGACGAGTGGTCAACGGAACCCCCAGGAACTGATGTCGACCGCCATACGACGGTGCGACGATGGCGCGCAGACAAGCTCCCGGGCTCTGCGTGGCTGCACCAGGTTCCACCGGGGACGCGCCTCCCGGGGAACCTGGACACCGCGACTGCCGGAAGGACCACGATGAAAGACGTGTGGCCCTTCAGGACCTCTGACGATAATCCATCTGGCGGCGTCGGGCTAGTACTTCTGGGTAAGCTTGGTGTTGATGCGTTGCGCTTGAGCACCATGTGACGAACCAGTACGGCTGCCCTGCTCGTCAACGACGATCGCCGTACTTGTCCCACGGCCACGTGCCACACCCGAATGTGGTCGCGGCGGCCCCGGACCGCGCCCGTCCCGTGCTGAATCTATCGCCGGCAGGAGCCGAGGATGGCACCCAGGGCGGCCACGACCCGGTCGAGGTCGGCGTCGGTCATCCCCGGCCAGATGGGCAGGGACACGACCCGCTCGAACTCGCGGGTGGCCACGGGAAGGGGTCCCGGGGTTGTCTCCGGCCGGGCCCGATAGTACGGGTGCATGTGGAGGGGGATGAAGTGCACGCTCGCGCCGATCCCTCGCTCCTGGAGCTGGTCCATGACCGTCGCCCGGTCGATCGACAGGCGCTCGAGCCTCAGGCGCACGACGAACAGATGCCAGGCGTGGGACCCATCAGGAGCGTCCTTCGGGAGCTCGATCAGGTCATCGAACCCGGAGCGCAGGAAGCGCTCACGGTAGCCGGCCGCGAGGGCGCGCCGGGCGGTCAGGAGCTCCTCGGCTCGACTCAGCTGGGCCAGCCCGAGGGCCGCCGCGAGATCGGTCATGTTGTACTTGTATCCGGCGTCCTCGATCTCGTATGCCCAGCTGCCGCCGGCCGCATACCGGTTCCAGGCGTGGCGGCTGATCCCATGGAGGCCCATCAGGCGAGCCCGGTCGGCGAGTGCATCGTCGTCGGTCACGAGCATCCCGCCCTCGCCGGTCGTGATCGTCTTCGTCGCGTAGAACGAGAACGCTCCGGCGCGCCCGATCGTGCCCGCAAACCGCCCGCCGAGGCCGGCGATGCGGCTCGGGAAGGCGTGGGCCGTATCTTCGACAACCGGGATCCCGCGGCGGTCGAGGCGATCCACCAGCTCGCCGATCGCCATTGGCCGACCACCGAAGTGAACGGCGACGACCGCCTTCGTCCGCGGCGTGACCGCCTCTTCGATCGTGTCCGGGGTGGCGTTCAGGGTGGCCGCGTCGACATCGACCAGGACCGGGACCGCGCCGCGATAGACGACCACCTCGGCACTTGCCGCGAAGGTCCAGGTGGGCACGATGACCTCGTCGCCTGGCCCGACCCCGAGCCCCTCGAGCGCCAGGTGCAGGGCGGCCGTGGCCGAGTTGAACGCCAGCGCGTGGCGGCTCCCGACGGTCTCGGCGAAGCGCGCTTCGAACTCCTTCGTCCGGGGCCCGGTGGTCAGCCAGCCGGAGTCCAGGACGTCGAGAACCGCCTCTCGCTCGAGTGCGGTGATCGACGGGCGCGCAAACGGCAGGTACTCCGTGGCGGTCGCGGCCGATTCGCCTGCCCCGGCCCGCATCGAGAGCGGGTCAATGGCGGCGCGCGCGATCCGGTCGGTCTTCATCGGGCCACCGCCAGGAGTGTCCGGACGAGGAGCTTCAGGTCGGCGCCCAGCGACAGGTGCTCCAGGTACGCAGCATCGAGGACAAGCTTTGCCGGCAGGATGCGCTCGATATAGGTCCGCTCGATCTCGCCGGCGGGCAGCAGGTCTTCTTCGTGGCGGAACTGGATCTGCGCTGGACCGGTGATCCCCGGTCGCGCCGCGAAGACCGACCGATGCAACGGATTCGACCAGTCCACAAAGCGAGGGTCCTCCGGCCGCGGACCGACGAGGCTCATCTGGCCCCGGAGCACGTTCCAGAGCTGCGGAAGCTCGTCGAGCTTCGTGTTGCGCAGGAAGCGGCCGACCGCGGTGATCCGAGCATCACCCGCAGCCGTGACCGCGGACCCGGCGATGTCGATCCGCATCGTCCGCAGCTTCAGTGCCTGGAACGGCCGACCGCACTCTCCGATCCGAAGGGCGTGATGGAAGAGCGGGCCATCGTCGCCGGACATCCGATTCGCGACGGCCGTGACTCCCAGGATGGGCACAGAGCAAGCGAGGAGCGGAAGCGCGACGGCCACGTCCAGACAGCGCTTCCAAGCCGGAAAAGCCGCCGGGAAGTCCGCACCAAGCGGCGACCGGGCCATCGTGTGCGGAGCCGACGATGAGGCTTCCCCGACCGCCGCGGTCGGGACGATACGGTCACGCAATCTGGAAGCCCCGATCCCCGTGTAAGCCCAGGTCCAATGATGCCGGTCCGCCGGGACGTCCGGGGGCCCAAAGCCTAGGGGATTCGGCATCAGGTTGACAAGGTGCCTTTGCGCTGAGTGGTGCCGCGAGGCACCCTCGCCGGCTTCCTCGGCGAGGCCGTCCCTGCACGAGCAGCCGTCCCCTTACGTAAGTAGCCGCGGCTGGGCTGGATCCGCCGAGGCACCGCCGGCATGAGGCGCGACGCAGCGATCGACGACCGTCTTGAATTCAATGGCCCCCAGCCTCGCAGGGACGCTTCGAATGAGCCGCTCGTGGAGGAGTCCGGTGGACAGAACGCCGACGAGCGCCATGTTGTCCGCGTTGGAGAACTGCTCGCCAGCCGGTCGGGCCTGGACCTTGCGCCAGAGTCGATTGACCGCGCCTGGATCAAAGATCCCGGCCTCCGTCACAGCGCGCTCGCTGATCACCTCGGTCACCCAATCGGCTGGACTCGGTCCGGCGAAGGACATGGCGTCCGGCGCCCGGAACGGCTGCTTGGAGCGGCGAATGATGTCATCGGGGACGAGACCGGCCGCCGCTCGCTTCAGGATGTACTTCTCGTCCAGTCCATGGAGCTTGAACGACGGCGGCAAGGAATTCGCCAGCTCCACCACGTTGATGTCCAGGAACGGGAACCTGCCCTCGACCGAGTGGGCCATCAGCATGCGATCGCCCTGCGAGGAGAGGAGGTATCCGGACAGGAGCGTGCGCACCTCGAGGTACTGGTCCTGGGCCAGGAACGACCACGCCCGGAAGGCCGGGGGTAGAGACGCCATGAGGCGCTCGATCACGTCCACCTGTCGTGTCTCGCCGCGCAGGTCGGCCACGAACAGGCCCTGCAGTGCGGCTGCCGATTGCCAGCGAATCTGGTGCGAGAACCCGGGTTGCGCCCAATGCTCTCGATCCCGGCCAAAGAACTCCCGTGACATCGCGAGCTGGGCAGTGGGCGACCGCGCGAGGTACGGATAGAGCCGTTCGAGCAGGCGCGGTCGCAGCCTGGATCCAGGCTGTCGGCCCCAGAATCGCCTGACCTTGCCCTCGCGGAAGATGTCGTAGCCGGCGAACATCTCGTCCGCGCCCTCGCCCGTCAGAACCACCTTGATGCCAGTCTCGTGGACCAGCCGCGACAGCAGGAAGAGCGGTGCCGCCGCGGTTCGGAGGAGCGGGCGCTCGGCGTGGGCAACGACATCTGGAAAGACATCGGCGATATCTCGACGACTGACAGTGATCTCGTGGTGGTCGCTCTCGATGAGGGCCGCCACGGATCGTTGAAACGGCGTTTCGTCGTACTCGGCATCCTCGAAACGGACCGAAAAGGTGCTGAACTTGTCACCCTTGACCCGGCGTCCCAACGCCGCGACGAGCGAGCTGTCCAGTCCACCAGAGAGGTACGACCCGACGGGCACGTCGGCCCGGAGCATGCGCAGGCGGACGGCGTCCTCGAGCGCCGAGCGGACCCGCTCGACCGCCCCTTCGAGGGAGGTCGATGGGACGGCCGATGAGTCGCGGTAGTCGGGTGTCCAGTACGCCCGGTCTCGCGTCGACTCACGCGAAATCGTGCGCACGTGACCCGGCTCCAGCTCCGTGATCCCTTCGAAGACCGCTTGCGGCGCCACGGTCGTCCAGAACGTGAACGTCTCGGCCAGGCCGAGCGGGTCGAGCCGCCGCGGAATCGAAGGATCGCCCGCGAAGAGCGCCTTGACCTCGCTCGCGAACCACAGCCGGCCGCCATGGTTGCAGAGGTAGAGCGGCCGCACTCCCAATCGGTCGCGAGCAAGGACCAGCGTTTCCCGGTCAGAATTCCAGAGGGCAAGGGCAAACTGGCCGTTGAACCGGGCGAAGGCATCGTCGGCCCATTCCTCGTAGGCGTGCACGATGACTTCCGTATCGCTGACGGTCCGGAACTGGTGACCTCGTTCGAGGAGCTCCGCTCGGAGCTCGACGTAGTTGTAGATCTCGCCGTTGAAGACGATCCAGAGCGAGCCCCGCTCGTTGCACATCGGCTGCTGGCCGGTCGCCAGGTCGATGATCGAAAGTCGGGCCATGGTCAGCCCGGCCCACCGATCACGGTAAAGCCCGAACTCGTCCGGGCCGCGATGGCGCAGCGCCCCGACCATTGCCGTCAGGTCTTCGAGCGCGGGCGGGGAGACCGCATCGTGAAGTGCGATCGACCCTGCGATTCCGCACATCGCTAAGCTCCCGGGCCGGCGTCCACGAGCAAGGTGCAGCTCGTGGCCGCCACGAGCTGCCGGATAGCGCCCGCGATGTATTCGACGACCTGGGGCGGATCGATTCGAAGGATGTCTGCAGAGAGCAAAGTCGGCTGACCCCGCGAGGATGGGACGATTGTCGACGTCTGCGAGGATGAGGACGATCTGGCGAGGAGCGGATGATAGAGCCAAAGTGATGATCGAGCCAAGGCACTGTAGCCTCATCCTCAGCCTGCCTGCTTGGCGTGCATCACGTCCAGGCATGGCCCTCATCGGCGAGACGAAACGATCGCCGGTGACCCGCGACTCCCCGCTCTCATGTTACCGTTGCCCAGATGGAGGCTGACCCTTGTCTGCTCGACCGATGATGTGCCGATTTGCGCCGGTTCTCTCGGGACTGGACAACGGCCTGGCTCTGCTCACAGCTGCGAATCGTTCGAGCGACCCACATTCGAGGAAGCGGAGCTAACGGGTGCTGCCGCCGTGGAGGAGGAGGGTTCTCGCCTATCGGGTCATCGGCGGGATCCCGGGTGGCGAACAACTGCTCGACTGGTATCGCCCGCGCTTCGGAAGGTTGAAGAAGGACGGCCTCGAGGGCCGAGACAAGGCCCTGGCGGAGATGACGCGGCTGATTCGGGATGCCGGCAGGACCGTCGCAGGCAAGGACTTGATCGAGATCGGGACGTGTTGGCACCCGGTGCTTGCCGTGCTCTTCCATGGCCTGGGCGCCAGGACCGTCCTCATGACGGACATCGTCAGTCATGTTCGCGGCGAGCTCATCGAGCAAGTCCTCGACTACTGCCTCGGGCACTCGCGCGAGCTGGCCGAGATGGGTGGGGGCGACGAGGACACGCTGAAAGCCCGGTGGTCTGCTCTCCGGCCCGGCCGGCAACGCTGGGTCGACGTCTGGCGGGATCGGGGTATCAGCTACCGCGCGCCGCTCGATTTCAGCCACAGCGGGCTGCCTGCGGAATCCGCCGACCTGATCTTCAGCAACGACTGTCTAGGCTACATTCCGGTGCCGGCTCTCGAGGCCATCATGAAAGAGAGCTGGCGCGTTCTCAGGCCCGGCGGATTCATCGCTCACGATCTCTTCGTCTACGACGATCTGGCGATCTACGATCGTCAGATCCCGCCCTGGAACTTCCTGCGCTACAGCTCGGAGGAGTGGGAGCGGATCGGCAACAGCCACTTCCACCACCAGAATCGCTGTCGCCCCAGCTTCTATTCGAAGCTCGCGACGGAGAACGGGCTCCGGATCCTGCACGAAGAACTGGTGATGAACGGGATGCGCGAAGAGGACCTCGATCGGTCGATCCTCCATCCGGACTTTCGTGCGCTGCCATTCGAAGAGATCGCGTGCAACCACTACCTCCTCGCAGCGGAGAAACCGAAGGTTCGCGGAGTCTCTGCTTCGCCGGGTCCGTCGTGACTTGCCGATTGCCGAGCGAGCTCCAGGGGGTCCGCTTGTCGCCCCACGATCAGAGGTTCACCGGTCCGTCGCCGTCGCCGCGATTCAGATAGAACGTCGCCAGGTTGGCTTCGAGCGGTTTCAAACTCTCGGCTAACTTCGGCGAGGCGCCCAAGAGGAAGTTCGACGGTCCCCTGAGAAAGCCCCGTCTTCGGAGTGCGTGACCGAGGGGCCCGAATGTCTGATTGGTGACGATGAGGTCGACGTCTTCTCGCCGCAGGCGGTCGATCGCGGCGCCGATGAGGCTACGTTCGTAGCCAGGCACAGCCAGCAGGTCGACGATGGAGCCGAGCTTCAGATCGCCGAAGTACTTGTCGCTTCTGCGCTGGGTGGCCAGGCAGATCGCCCACCCGCATGGCACACCGGCGTCCTCGATGGAGACCTTGAGGAATGGGTTGCCCTGGAAGTCGTAGAGCTGGGCGAGGACCGGGTGATCCCGCACGGCCCCGAAGGCGAAGGTGTCACGTCGGGCTTTCCAGACGACGTCGGCCCACGGGCCAAACGAGCTGACATCCGTGGAGGTCACCCGCGTTCGGTCCCTTGACAGGTCCGCCCGATAACGCTGCAGGAGCCCGATTCCGAG
>JADGQK010000105.1 GCA_017881915.1 Chloroflexota bacterium
GATCGCCCTCGAGGTCGGCCTGCGCTTCGCCATCCGCGAGGGTGGCCGGACCGTCGGCGCCGGCGCGATCACCTCGATCGTCGAGTAGGACGATGGCCAGAGTCGAGAACCGGCCGGTGATCCTGCTCGCCTGCACCGAGTGCAAGGAGCGGACCTACACGACGCGCAAGAACAAGAAGAACGATCCCAACCGGATCGAGCTTCGGAAATACTGTCCGCGCGATCGTCGGCATACCCTCCACCGGGAGGCAAAGTAGCGATCCACCGGAGGCGCGTAGCTCAATTTGGCAGAGCTCTGGTCTCCAAAACCAGTGGTTGTCGGTTCGAGTCCGGCCGCGCCTGCCACACCCGCCCACAGCCGTAACCTGAAGAAGGCATCACCCACGTGATCCAGCGCTTCCGTCGATACCTCGACGAATCGTGGTCCGAGCTGAAGAAGGTCTCCTGGCCGACGCGCCAGCAGACGATCAACCTGACGGTGCTCGTGTTCATCGTCAGCTTCGCCGTGGGCATCTTCATCTCGATCTTCGACTTCATCTTCACCCAGGGCTTGACCCTCCTGAGCAGGCTCGGCTGACATGACCGACATGACCACCGAGACCCGGGTCCCGACGCCCGAGAAGCACTGGTACGTCATCCACACTTATTCGGGCTACGAGAACAAGGTCAAGGCCAATCTCGAGCACCGCATCGAGTCGATGGGCATGGAGGATCGGATCTTCCAGGTGCTCGTCCCGATGGAGGACGAGATCGAGATCCGCCAGGGCCAGCGCCACACCGTCCAGAAGAAGGTCTATCCGGGCTACGTCCTGGTCGAGATGATCCTCGACCCCGATTCGTGGTTCGTCGTCCGGAATACCCCGGGCGTGACCAGCTTCGTCGGCGGCGGCAATATCCCGGGCCAGCGCAACGAGCCGATCCCGCTGGCGGAGCACGAAGTCAAACAGATCCTCCGAACGATGGGCGTCGAGACGCCGAAGTACCGGGTGGCGTTCACCAAGGGCCAGAGCGTGCGGGTGACGGACGGGCCGTTCGCCGAGTTCATCGGCACGGTCGACGAGGTGAACCCCGAGCGCAACAAGGTGAAGGTCCTCGTCAGCATCTTCGGCCGGGAGACCCCAGTCGAGCTCGACTTCCTGCAGGTCGAGAAGCTCTGACCATCCCCGCCGCTCCGACGGCTCGACCGGCTCGCCCAGGCGGGCGGGACGCGAACCATCGGCGTCGGCACTGACCGAAAGGCGCAACCGTGGCCAAGAAGATCCGAATCGTCCTCACCCTGCAGCTGCCGGCCGGCAAGGCCACTCCGGCGCCGCCGGTGGGCACTGCCCTGGGGCCGCACGGAATCAACATCATCGAGTTCACCAAGTCGTATAACGAGAAGACCGCCGACAAGGCCGGCCAGATCATCCCGGCCCAGATCACCGTCTTCGAGGACCGCTCGTTCTCGTTCATCCTCAAGACGCCGCCCGCCGCAGATCTCCTGCGCAAGGCCGCCGGCCTGGACAAGGGCGGCGCGACCCCCAAGCGGGAGACGGTCGGCAAGGTGACCCGCGACCAGCTCCGCGAGATTGCCGCGATCAAGATGTCCGACCTCAATGCAAATGACGTGGACGCAGCCGCGCGCCAGATCGAAGGCACCGCCCGGAGCATGGGCATCGAAGTCGTCGGCTAGCCCGCCGGATCCAAGCGGTCCCAGTCGAACGCCCGCCGGCGGCGCAGCGCCGGCCGTCCACCCCGCGCCAGGGGAAGGCGGGAGCGCCTGCCGCCGCGAAAGGAACCGAACCATGGCTCACGGCAAGAAGTACCGCGACGCTGCCAAGCTCGTCGACCACGATCAGATCTACTCACCTGACGAGGCCGTCGACCTGGTCAAGCAGACGAGCGTGGTCAATTTCGACCCGACGGTCGAGGCCCATATCAAGCTGGGCGTGGACCCGCGCCATGCCGATCAGATGGTCCGCGGCACCGTTGTCCTGCCTCACGGCACCGGCAAGGTCGTCCGGGTGGCCGTCTTCGCCCAGGGCGAGAAGGCCCAGGAGGCGCTCCGCGGCGGGGCCGACGAGGTCGGCGCAGAGGACCTGGTCAAGAAGATCGAGGCCGGCTGGCTTGACTTCGACGTGGCCCTCGCCACCCCTGACACGATGGGCATGGTCGGCCGCCTGGGCAAGATCCTCGGCCGGCGCGGCCTGATGCCGAATCCCAAGTCCGGCACGATCACCTTCGACATCGAGCGTGCCCTGCGCGAGGTCAAGGGTGGCCGGGTCGAGTTCAAGGTCGACAAGGGCGGGATCATTCACGTCCCGTTCGGCAAGGCGGGCTTCAGCAAGGAGGCCCTCGCCCAGAACCTGGCGACCCTGCTCGACGCGATCAACCGGGCCAAACCGGCCGGGGCCAAGGGCCACTACCTCCAGAGCCTCACGATTGCCAGTACGATGGGCCCTGGAATTCGGGTCGACGTGCCGGCCCTCCTCGCCGCCGCTGCCGCGGCCTGACCGCCGCCCCGGCCACCAGACGCGGTGGCGGTCCCGATCGCGAGATCGGGGCGCGTCGCCTGACAACTGAACAACGACGGACGCCCAAGACAGCCTGCGCCCGCGGACCGCTCCAGCACCGCCAGATGGCGGCGAGGAACGGTCGGGGCTTGAACCGCCGAACGGATCGGTGCCGGGATTGACCCGGCCCGGGGACGCCGGTGAGCACGCCGAGGCAGGACGAGCCTCCCATGCGGGAGTGCGTCGCCCCTGCGGACGCGAGTGGACCGTCGCAGGGGCAGACCCGCCCACGGGCAGGTCCGCACCACCGCCGCGCGCCGGCTGCGCGCCAGCACATCGGAGGTATCCATGCCGACCGAGGCCAAACGGGAGACCGTGGCCGAACTGCGCGAGGAACTCTCGCGCAACCCGACTCTCATCGTCTCCGAGTACCGCGGCCTCAGCGTGACCGAGCTCGCCGAGATCCGGCGATCGTTGCGCAAGCAGAACGTCACCTACCGGGTCGTCAAGAACCGGCTCATGCGGATCGCCGCGAATGACGCCGGCGTCGAGGCGCTCTCGCCCCTGCTCACGGGGCCCAGCGCGATCGCGTTCGGGTCGGGCGACGCAAGTGTCGTGGCCAAGGCGGTCCTCGACGCGACGAAGCCGTACAAGGTCGTCAAGCTCAAGGGCGCGATCCTCGGCTCGCGGGCGATCGACGTTGACGGGCTGGTCCGTCTGGCGGCACTCCCGTCGCGTGACGTCCTCCTGGCCCAGTTGGCCGGGGCGCTGGCCGCGCCGATGGCCAACATGGCCGGCCTTCTGGCCGCTCCGCTCCGTGACATTGCCGGCGGCCTGGCCGCCCTGATCGAGCAGCGCGCCAGCGCCAGCTAGCTCACCTACCGTCCGCCAACCGTCGCGGTTCCAGCTGAGCCGCGCTCAACCCAGGAGAACGAATTCAGATGGCCACCATCACCGCAGACCAGATCCTCGATGCGATCGGGAGCATGACCGTCCTCGAGCTGTCCGACCTCAAGAAGGCGTTCGAGGAGAAGTTCGGCGTCACCGCCGCGGCCCCGGCCGCAGCCGCTGCCGCGAGCGCTCCGGCCGCCGCCGCTGAGGCTGTCGTCGAGGAGCAGACCGAGTTCAGCGCCGTCCTCACCGAGATCGGCCCGAACAAGATCCCGGTCATCAAGGTCGTCCGGGAGCTGACCGCCCTCGGCCTCAAGGAGGCCAAGGATCTCGTCGACGCGTCGCCCAAGGCAGTCAAGGAAGGCGTCAGTCGCGAAGAGGCCGACAAGATCAAGGCGGCCCTCGAAGAAGTGGGCGCCAAGGTCGAGATCAAGTAAGCTCGGACGAAGCGACAATCCGGTCGGCCGGCCTGCCGCCGACCGGATCCTTCGCCCGGAACGATCGGGTGGTGGCGAACGCGCCGCTGCCCTGTTTGACATGGCGACGAATCGCGGTATCCTACTCTTTCTGTGATCCTCGCTTTCCCCCTCTTCCCTTTCCTCCTCCGATAGGAGCGATTCATGCTGTCTGCTGAGTCGTCGCCCCGGGCGACCCAGGCCTCGGCGCGCATCTCGTACGCGCGCATTCCCGAGGTCCTGCCCATTCCGAACCTGATCGAGCTGCAGCTTGATTCGTTTCGTTGGTTCATCGCCAATGGGCTCCGGGAACTGTTCGACGAGATCAGCCCGATCAAGGACTTCACCGGCAAGGTGATGGAGCTCCAGTTCCTGGACTACGAGTTCGGGATCCCGAAGTACAGCGAGCTCGAGTGCCGGGCCAAGGACCTCACCTACAGCCAGCCGCTCTACGTCAACGTCGAGCTCCTGATCAAGGAGACCGGCGAGATCCAGCGCCAGCGCGTGTACATGGGCGACTTCCCGGTCATGACCGACCAGGGCACGTTCATCATCAACGGCGCCGAGCGGGTCGTCGTCAGCCAGCTCGTCCGCTCGCCAGGCGTCTACTACAGCGCCACCGAGGACCCCACCAGCGGCCGGACCCTGTTCAGCGCCAAGGTGATCCCAAACCGCGGCGCGTGGCTCGAGTTCGAGACGTCCAACAAGGACCTGCTCTCGGTCAAGGTGGATCGGAAGCGCAAGATCGCCGCGACCACCCTGCTCCGGGCCGTCGGCTTCGAGACGAACGAGGAGATCGCCGGCCTGTTCGCGAACGTGGACACGGACCCGGACCATCCCTATGTGACCTCCACCCTCGACAAGGACCTCACGAAGAACCAGCACGAGGCGTTGATCGAGGTCTACAAGAAGCTCCGGCCGGGCGATCCGCCCACGGGCGATAACGCCCGCCAGCTCGTCGAAAGCCTCTTCTTCAACTTCCGCCGCTACGACCTTGGCCGGGTGGGTCGCTACAAGTTCAACAAGAAGCTGGACGCGGTCACCCGGCGGATGGGGATCGAGCTCCAGCGCGACGAGCGGACGATCACCCGCGAGGACATCGCCGCGATCGTCGGCCACCTGATCGAGCTCAACATCGAAGCCGCCAAGGCGCCCTCCGAGCAGCGCTGGGGGGCCGATGACATCGACCACCTCGGCAATCGCCGGATCCGGGCCAACGGCGAGCTGATCCAGAACGCTTTCCGGATCGGCCTTCTCCGGATGGAGCGGGTCGTCCGCGAGCGGATGACGATCCAGGAGATCGACAAGGCCACCCCCAACGCCCTGATCAACATCCGGCCCGTCGTGGCTGCCATGAAGGAGTTCTTCGGCGGCAGCCAGCTCTCCCAGTTCATGGACCAGACCAACCCGTTGGCCGAGCTGACCAGCAAGCGGCGCCTGTCCGCCCTGGGACCGGGCGGCCTGTCCCGCGAGCGAGCAGGGTTCGACGTCCGCGACGTGCACCACAGCCACTATGGTCGGATCTGCCCGATCGAGACGCCCGAAGGTCCGAACATCGGCTTGATCGGGTCGCTGGCCACCTATGGCCGGATCAACAGCTACGGCTTCATCGAGACGCCCTATCGCAAGGTCAAGCGGACCGTCGCATTCGACGACCCGCGCCTGACCGAGTTCGAAGCGGGCATCGACCTCGTGGCCAAGAACGGCAGCGTGATCGTCAAGGCCGGTGGGCAGCTCGACGCGGCCGCCGCGGCCGAGCTCAAGAAGCAGAAGGCCCAGGCCTTCCCGATCCGGCCGATCGTGACCGCCGAGATCGAGTACCTTGCGGCCGACGAAGAGGAGCAGCACTTCGTCGCCCAGGCGAATGCGCCGCTCGACGCCGCCGGCCACTTCCTCGCCGAGCGGATCCCGTCGCGCTACCGCGACCAGTTCCCCGAGGCGCGCGCGAACCAGATCGAGTACATGGACGTGTCGCCCAAGCAGGTCGTCTCGGTCGCCACGGCGCTCATCCCGTTCCTCGAGCATGACGATGCCAACCGGGCCCTGATGGGCTCGAACATGCAGCGCCAGGCTGTGCCCCTGCTCGAACCCGAAGCGCCGATCGTGGGCACCGGCATGGAGGTCCGCGCTGCGCAGGACTCCGGCCAGGTCCTGATCGCCCGTCACGCCGGTGTCGTGACCAGCGTCACGGCCGAGCGGATCCAGGTTGAGACCGACGCCGGCGAGCTGGACGAATATGTCCTCTCCAAGTTCGTGCGAAGCAACCAGGGCACCTGCATCAACCAGCGCCCGATCGTCGATGTCGGGGTGCGGGTGGGCGCTGGCGACCCGATCGCCGACTCCAGCTCGACCGACCTCGGCGAGCTGGCGCTCGGTCGGAACGTGCTCGTCGCGTTCATGAGCTGGGAGGGCGGCAACTACGAGGACGCGATCGTGATCAGCGATCGCCTCGTCCGCGACGACCTGTTCACCAGCATCCACATCGAGAAGCACGAGATCGAGGCTCGCGACACGAAGCTGGGCCCCGAGGAGATCACCCGGGACATCCCGAATGTGGGTGAGGAGTCGCTCAAGGATCTCGACGAGCAGGGCATCGTCTACGTCGGGGCGGAAGTCGCTCCGGGCGACATCCTGGTTGGCAAGATCACGCCCAAGGGTGAGACCGAGCTGACCGCGGAGGAGCGCCTCCTTCGGGCGATCTTCGGGGAGAAGGCCCGCGAGGTCAAGGACAGCTCGCTGCGCCTGCCTCATGGTGAGCGCGGCAAGGTGATCGAGATCCGCGAGATCCAGCGCGGCGACGACGACGACTCGGCCCTGATGCCCGGGGTCAACCGGCTGGTTCGTGTGTCGGTTGCCCAGAAGCGCAAGATCAGCGTCGGCGACAAGATGGCCGGCCGCCACGGCAACAAGGGCGTGATCGCCAAGGTCCTGCCCCAGGAAGACATGCCCTAC
>JADGQK010000106.1 GCA_017881915.1 Chloroflexota bacterium
GTTGGGGTCCTGCTCGGGTCGGTTCGAGCGATGGCGGGTGGACCCGAACGCGGCCAGGCGGGCGCTGACCCAGGTCATCGTCCGGGCGGCCGCGAAGAATTCGATGTCCTTGGGGTTGGAGCCCGGCCAGCCACCCTCGATGTAGGGCATGCCGTATTCATCGAGCATGCGCGCTACGCGCAGCTTGTCGGCGAGGGACAGGGTGATGTTCTCGCCCTGCGTGCCGTCACGCAGGGTCGTGTCATAGAGGACGACCGGCGGGTCTGCGGGCTGGTCGGCTGGTCGGTTGGCGGAGGGACCTGGCTGGCTGGTCACGGGGCTGGCTCCTGGAAAGTGATCGGCGCTTGGCTCATGGCGCTCGGGCGGCCACCGCGTCCGGTGCCGCCTCGCCAATCGCGATCCGGTCGACGATTGCCTGGGTCATCCCGACCGTGCCCACCCGGGTGAGGCCGGCAGTCGGGAGCCCAGCCCCCGGCCACAGGTCCGCGCTCCGGAATCCATCGTCGATGGCGGTGCCCACGGCCTCTTCGATCGCGGCCGCGGCGTCCGCCTGGCCGAGCGACCAGCGCAGGAGCATCGCCCCGGACAGGATCGTCCCGATCGGGTTGGCGAGGTCGCGGCCGGCGATGTCCGGCGCCGAGCCGTGGATCGGTTCGTAGAGCCCATGCAGCCCATGAGCCGTGCGACGGCTGCCGACTGAAGCCGACGGGAGCATCCCGAGCGAGCCGGCCAGGACCGACGCCTCGTCCGACAGGATGTCCCCGAAGAGGTTCTCGGTGACGAGGACGTCAAAGGCGGCCGGCCACTTCACCAGTTGCATCGCGCACGAGTCGACGAGCTGGTGATTGAGCTCCACATCGGGGAAGTCCGAGCCGACCTCGACGGTGACCCGGCGCCACAGTCGCGACGTGGCGAGGACATTGGCCTTGTCGACGCTGGTCAGTTTCCGGCGCCGGGCACGAGCGAGCTCGAACGCGAGCCTGACGACCCGGCTGATCTCGGCCTCGCTGTAGGGCAGCGTGTCACTGGCAGAACGCATGCCGGCGGGCCCACTGGCCTCGGTCCGGGCCCCGAAGTAGAGGCCACCGGTGAGCTCCCGAACGATCAGCAGATCGACACCGTCGAGCAGCTCCGGGCGGAGCGGCGAGGCCGCCCTGAGCCCGGGGTGGACCGTGATCGGGCGCAGGTTGGCGAACAGGCCCAGGTCGCCGCGCAGGGCGAAGAGCGCCTGCTCGGGTCGAACCGGAGAGGTCGGATCGTCCCATTTCGGGCCACCAACGGCCCCCAGGTAGACCGCATCGGCCGCCGCACAGGCAGCGATGTCGGCGGGCCGAATCGCCTGGCCGTAGGCATCGATTCCTGCCCCGCCGACGACCAGCTCGGTCCATTCGAGCTCGAAGCCGAACGCCGCGGCGCTTGCCTGGAGCACCGACCGGCCGGCTGCCAGGACCTCCGGGCCGACCCCGTCGCCGGGAATGGCCGCCAGCCGGTAGGTCGGCCGGGCCTGGCCGACGGCCTGGATCACGGACGGTCCCCGCTACCTTGCCGGCTGACGAAGGCCGGATCGATCCCGTTGATCTGGGCCCCGTGAAGCTTGTTGACCGCGACGAGGTACGCCTCGAGCGAAGCCTCGATGATGTTCGTCGAGAGGCCATGACCACTCACGATCAACGCGCCGGGACCCTCGTCGGATGAGCGCCGGCAGCGGACGAGGACCTGGCCCTGGGCGTCCTCGCCGGCCGAGACCGCCTTGATCTCGTACTCGGCCAGCACAGGATGCCAGCCCAGGACCGGCTGGAGCACCTGGTCGACTGCCGAGTAGAGGGCGTTGACCGGGCCGTTGCCGGTCGCCTCGGTCGAATGGACCGCGCCGGCGATCGAGATCGAGACACTCCCGGTGCCCTTGCCGCCGTGCGAGCTGGTCACGCTCCAGCCTTCGAGCTGGATCGAAGCCGGCACGTCGCCCGCACGCCGTTCGACGATCGCCAGGAGGTCGGCATCGGTGACTTCCTTCTTCAGGTCGGCCAGGGCAATGGCCTGGCGATAGACCGCGTCGAGGCCATCGCCCTCGAGGTCATAGCCCAGCTCCCGCAGCTTGCCCTGCAGGCCGCGCCGGCCGGACAGCTTGCCGATCGTCAGCTGACTGCCGCTCAGCCCGACGGACTGTGGGGTCATGATCTCGTAGGTCAGCGGGTTCTTGATCACGCCGTCCTGATGGATCCCGGATTCGTGGGCGAAGGCATTGCCGCCGACGATCGCCTTGTTGGGCTGGACGGCGAAGCCGGTGAGGTAGCTGACGAGGCGGCTGGCGGCCGTGATCTGCTCGGTCTGGACACGCGAGCCGAGCTCCGGAAACTGGGTGGGGCGGGTGCGCAGGGCCATCACCACCTCCTCGAGGGAGGCGTTGCCGGCACGTTCGCCCAGGCCATTGATCGTGACTTCCACCTGGCGTGCCCCGGCCTGGACGGCAGCCAGGGTATTGGCCGTGGCCAGGCCGAGATCGTTGTGGCAGTGGACCGACACGGTAGCGTCGCGGCCGACCCGCTCGACGACCCGCTCGACCAGCCGTCCGAACTCGGCCGGAATCGCATAGCCCACGGTGTCCGGAATATTGACCGTGCTGGCCCCGGCGGCGACGACCGCTTCGTAGACGTCGAGCAGGTAATCGACGTCGGTCCGCGACGCGTCCTCGGCCGAGAACTCGATCTCGGCGTCGCGACCAAGCTCACGCCGGCCGTAGGCCACCCACTGGACGGCCAGGCGGAGGGCCTCGTCCCGGTCGATCCGGAGCTTGTGCCTGAGGTGGATGTCCGACGTGGCGATGAACACGTGGAGGTGCGGCCGCTCGGCGATCCTGATCGCCTCGACCGCCCGTTGGGGATCGCCGTCCCGGCAGCGAGCCAGGGCCGCGACCGCAACGCCCCTGGTCTCCTCGGCGATCCGTCGGACGGCTTCGAAATCGCCGGGTGAGGCGGCCGGAAAGCCGGCCTCGATCACGTCCACCTTGAGCCGGACAAGCTGGCGGGCGACCTGGAGCTTCTCGGCCGCGGTCAGGCCCGCGCCGGGGGCCTGCTCCCCGTCGCGGAGCGTCGTATCGAAGATCCGGACCGTACCCGGATCGATCGAGCTGCCCGGATCGGCGGCGGTCATCGGGCGCCGCCGCCGGGTACGCTGGCCGACGCCTGCGACTGGCCGGCCTTGACCTCGATCGGGTTGAGGAAGGCCATCTGGCTGCGCAGCCCGGCGCCAACGCGCTCGACGAGGTGATCGTGATCGGCCTGCCGGAGCCGGTCGAAGTTCGGCCGGCCGGCCTCGTTCTCGGCGATCCAGCGCGCCGCGAACGAGCCGTCCTGGATCTCGGTCAGGACCTGGCGCATCGTCTCGCGGACGTGGCTGTCGATGATCCGTGGCCCGCTGACGTAGTCGCCCCACTCGGCCGTGTCGCTGACGCTGAAGCGCATGAAGTTCAGGCCGCCCCGGTACATCAGGTCGACGATCAGCTTGAGCTCGTGAAGCGTCTCGAAGTACGCGAGCTCTGGCTGGTAACCGGCCTCGACCAGCGTCTCGAAGGCCATCTTGACCAGCGCCGCGGTGCCCCCACACAGGACCGACTGCTCACCGAAGAGGTCCGTCTCAGTCTCCTCGGCGAACGTCGTCTCGAGCACTCCGGCCCGGGTCGCGCCGATCGCCCGGGCATAGGCCAGGACCTTGGCCCGCGCGGTCCCGGTCGTGTCGCGATAGACGGCGAACAGGGCGGGCACTCCGCCGCCGGCCTGGTAGACACTCCGGAGCAGGTGGCCGGGACCCTTCGGGGCGACCATCCCGACATCGATGCCGGCCGGCGGATCGATCAGGTTGAAATGGATGTTGAAGCCATGGGCGAACATCAGCAGCGCGCCCGAGCGCAGGTTCGGCCCGATCTCCGCGTCGTAAACGGCCTTCTGGGCAGTGTCCGGGACGAGGATCATCACGACATCGGCGGAGCGCACGGCCGCGGCCACGTCGGCCACCCGGATGCCGGCATCCTCGACCAGGGCTCGACTCTTCGAGCCGGGCGCCAGTCCAACCACCACGTCCACCCCGGACTCGTGGAGGTTGAGGGCGTGGGCATGACCCTGGCTGCCGTAGCCGATGATCGCGACGGTCTTGCCGGCGAGGGCCGCCGGATCCGCGTCGTGGTCGTAGTACATCGTTGCGGTCATCGCTTGAGCGCCTCCTCGATGGATGCCGAGCCGCGCGCCATGACCACGGTCCCGGTGCGAACGAGTTCCTTGATTCCGTAGCTCCGCAGGAGGGCCACGATGGCATCCACCTCGGATTCCGAGCCGGCTGCCTCGACGATCACCGAGCCATCGGTGATGTCGACCAGGCGCGCCCGGTACAGCTCGGCAACCTTGACGATCTCGGCCCGGTTCGAGTCATTGGCGCGGACTTTGATCAGGGCCAGCTCGTGCTCGACCGTTGGCTCGCCCGAGAAGTCCTGGACCTTGAGCACGTCGATCAGACGGTAGAGCTGCTTGCTTACCTGCTCGACGGCCACGTCGTCGCCGCGCAGGGTGATCGTCATCCGGCTGATGTCGGGCTGGTCGGTGTGACTGACCGACAGCGACTCGATGTTGAAGTTGCGCGCCCGCATCAGGCTGGCCACCCGGTTCAGCACGCCCGGCCGGTTGAGGACGATTGCCACGAGGACATGGCGATGGATCTCCCCGGACCCCGGCAGCGCCCGGGCCGGTGGCGCCGAATGAGCCGGACCGGCGGCCGCGCCGTTTCCCGGGGCAGCCCTGTCGTCTTCCACGGGCTGGCTCATTCCTCCGGTCCGTCCCACTTCTCGATCAGGTCGGACAGGCCCTTTCCGGCAGGCATCATGGGGAAGACGTTCTGGGTCTCCTCGATCTCGAACCAGATCAGGGCGGGGCCGTCGACGGCCTGGGCGGCCTTGATCGCCGGGTCCACCTCATCCGGGGTGCGGGCCCGGAAGGCCGGGATTCCGAACGCATCGGCGAGCTTGGCAAAGTCCGGGCCGAGCAGATGGGCCGAGTGGTAGTTGCCGGCGTAGAAGATCTCCTGCCACTGCCGGATCATCCCCAGCTTCTTGTTGTCGAGCAGGGCAATCTTCACCGGGATCCGGTCCTGGACCAGGGTCATCAACTCCTGGAAGGTCATCTGGAAGCCGCCGTCGCCCACGATCGCCCAGGTTTCCCGGTCCGGTCGGCCGAGCGCCGCGCCCATCGCGGCGGGCAGGGCGAAACCCATCGTGCCCAGGCCGCCCGAGCTGACGTGGCTGTTCGGCAGGCGGAAGCCGAGGTAGCGGGCGAGCCACATCTGGTTCTGGCCGACATCGGCCACGTAGGTCGCCCGGTGATCGGTCAATGTGCCGATCTGCTCGACCACGAAGTCGGCCGTGAGGACGCCTTCCCGCCAGGCCCCCGAGCCATGCCAGCTGCTCGCCTCGGACTCGGCCCGCCATTCGGCCAGCTGGTCGAGGTACTCGGACCGATCGGCGACAGGCGTCGCCTCGACCATCGGCAGGAGCGCCCGGAGCACGCGCCCGGCATCACCCACGATCGGGACCTCGACGGCCACGTTCTTGCCGATCTCGGCCGGGTCAATGTCGACGTGGATGATCCGGGCGTACGGGGCGTAGGTCCGGACGTTGCCTGTCACCCGATCGTCGAAGCGCATCCCGATCGCGATCAGCAGGTCGGCCGACTGGATCGCCCGGTTGACATGCTTCCAGCCGTGCATCCCCATATAGCCATAGGCGAGGGGATGGTCCTCGGCCATCGCGCCGATGCCCAGCAGGGTCCAGGCGACCGGGATGCTGGTCTTCTCGGCGAGAGCGCGAAGGTCGTCCCAGGCCGCGGCGTGGAGGACCCCATGGCCGGCCAGGATCATCGGTCGCTTCGCCCGGGCGATCTCGGCCGCCGCAACCTTGAGCTGGCGAGGGTGACCGTCGAAGTTCGGCCGGAAGCCGGGCAGGCCCGCGATCACCTCGGCCTCGCTGGGATGCTCGGCTGCCGTCTCCTGCTGGAGGGCGTCCTTGGTGATGTCGATGTGGACCGGCCCCGGCCGGCCGGTGCGGGCGATGTGGAAGGCCTCGGCGAACACGCGCGGCAGGTCATCGGCATTGCGGACGAGGTAGTTGTGCTTGGTCATCGGCAGGGTGATGCCGTTGATGTCGATCTCCTGGAAGGCATCCTTGCCGATCAGCGCGCCGGGCACGTTGCCGGTGATCGCGACCATCGGGATCGAGTCGAGGAGGGCGGTGCCGATGCCCGTCACGAGGTTGGTCGCTCCCGGCCCCGACGTGCCCAGGCAGACCCCCACCCGGCCGGTGACCCGGGCGTAGCCGTCGGCGGCGTGGGCCCCGCCCTGCTCGTGGCGGACCAGCACGTGGCGCAGCTCCGGGTAGTCGCCCAGGACATCGTAGAGGGGCAGGACGACGCCACCGGGATAGCCGAAGAAGACGTCGACGCCCTGGCGCAGGAGCGCCTCGCACACGACATCGGCGCCGATCCGGCTGCGTTTGAGCGGCTTGGCGTCGCGCAGCATCGCGTTGCGAGCGTCTTCAATGGCGGCCGCTCCGGCCGTGCCGTCGTTGGGGACATGACCCCGCCGAACCTGACTCGGGGCGGTCGTCAGCTGCTGCGCGGCGGGCTGCTGCCCTGCCGCGGGC
>JADGQK010000107.1 GCA_017881915.1 Chloroflexota bacterium
TTCGCCGTCGGGCCCAAGGGCGACCTGCGGCTCGCCGACAGCGTCGCATCCGGGGGCGCGACCCCGATCAGCGTCACGCTTCACGGTCCCAGCCTCTACGTCCTCAACGCGGGCGGCAGCGGCAACATCGCAGGCTTCGCCCGGATCGGGCGGCACCTCGTCGCGCTCCCCGGTTCGATCCAGCCACTGAGCGGGGCGGGCACGTCGCCCGAGGAGATCGCCTTCAGCCCCGACGGGGGTTTGCTCGTGGTCACCGAGAAGGGCGCCGGCGAGATCGTCACCTACCGCGTCGGCCACTTCGGGATCGCCGGCGCGCCGAACGTCTCTGCCTCGGCCGGAGCTGCCCCGTACGGCTTCGCCTTCGACGGTGGCGGCCGGCTCTTCGTCACGGAGGCAGCCGGCAGCGCGCTCTCCTCCTACTCGGTGTCGCCGGGCGGCGTGCCGAGCGTGATCTCGGCTTCCATCGCCAACGGTCAGCAGGCGGCCTGCTGGGTGACCCTCACGCCGGACGGCCGCTATGCGTTCACGATCGACGCCCACAGCCCCGCCCGGATCTCCTCCTATGCCATCGCCGCCGATGGCAGCCTCACGCTGGTCAACCCGACCGCGGGCGGCTCGTCCACAGCTCCGCTCCTCGACGCATCGGTGAGCGGTGATGGGCGCTTCCTCTACGTCGTCGACGTCGGAGCCGGCGCGATCGATTCGTTCCGGATCGGCTCGGGCGGCAGCCTGACCTCGACCGGAAGCACCACCGGCCTGCCGGCCGGCTCGGGCGGCCTGGCGGCTTCGTAGCCGACCCGACGCACTTCGGCTCGGAAGCGGCGGCGCCGGCCGCCGCTTCCGGCTGTCGGTGCCCGGTTGCGAGCCCCACTGTCTGACATAGGATGGCCGCGTGACGACTGGCCCGGCACCAATCCTCGTCGTCGACGACGATCCGAAGATCGTCCGCCTCGTGCGGACGTACCTCGAACGCGAGGGATTCCGGGTGGTCGAGGCAGCCGACGGGCGGAGCGCGCTCGCGGCCATTGCCCTGGAGGCGCCGGCCCTGGTGGTGCTCGATCTCATGCTGCCCGAGATCGATGGCCTGGCGGTGATCAGGGCGGTCCGCCGCACCGACCCGACCCCGATCCTGGTGCTCTCCGCCCGGGGGACTACCGCCGACCGCATTGCCGGGCTGACCGAGGGCGCCGACGACTACCTGCCAAAGCCATTCTCGCCCGCCGAGCTCGTGCTCCGGGTCCGGCGGATTCTCGAGCGCACGGGGCGGGCGGGGTCGGAAACCGGGTCGGGTCCGCCTTCGGCCCCGCTGCGGCTGGGTGACCTCGTCGTCGACCCCGCTCGCCACGAGGTCACGGTCGCCGGGCGGCCGGTGGCGCTGACAGCCGTCGAGTTCCGCCTCCTCACAGCAGTGCTCGCTGCCGGCGGCCGGGTCCTCACCCGCGACCAGCTGCTCGACGCGGTCTACGGACATGGGGAGGCGGAGGTCCTGGACCGCACGATCGACGTGCACGTGCGGCGGCTCCGCCAGAAGCTGGGCGATGATCCCAACCGCCCCCGCTATGTCGCGACGGTGCGCGGCGTCGGTTACCGGGCGGCGCCAACCGCGACCGAACGGTGAGCCGACGGATAGGCGGCGGGGTCGCGCTGCGCATCGCAGCGGCGGCGATCCTGGTCGCCGGGGTTGCCCTGCTCATCCTCGCCGCCGGCGTGATCGTGGTCGGATCACAGGCGTTCGCAAACCTGATGGCGAGCCACGGCATCAGCACGGCATCGAGCGACGCGATGTTCCAGAGCTCCGTGGTCCAGGTGGTCCTGGTTGCCGCGTCCGTCGCGGTGGTGGCCGCGATCGCGCTCGCCGCGGTGATCGCCGCCCGCCTGGTCCTGCCCCTGCGGGAGATCGGGGCGGCGGCGCGCAGGATCGCCGAGGGCCGCTACGAGTCGCGCATCGATCGGCGAGGACCCGAGGAGATCGTGAGCCTGGCCGACTCGTTCAACCAGATGGCGGCCTCGCTCGAGGAGCAGGAGCGCATGCGCCGCGAGTTCATCGCGAACGCGGCCCACGAGCTCCGGACCCCGCTGACCAACCTCAAGGGCTATCTCGAGGCCCTGCGTGACGGGGTCATCCCGCCTGATCGGGCGACGTTCGAGTCGCTCTGGGAGGAGACGGAGCGCCTCGTCCGCCTCTCCCGCGGGCTCGACACCCTGGCGGACGGGGACGCTGCAGGGCCGCCTGCGCCGGTCGACGTGGACCTCGCGATCGCCATCCGCTCCGCTGTCGAGCTCATCCAGCCAGCGGCTCGCGCCTCCGGGCTCGAGATCACCCTTGCGGTGCCCGCGCGGCTGCCGGCCCACGGCAACCCCGACCAGCTCGCGCAGGTCCTGGGCAACCTGCTCCAGAACGCGGTGCGATACAGCACGCCCGGAGGGCAGGTTGGCATCCGGGCGGAGCGGCGGCCGGCCGACATCCTGGTGTCGGTCACGACCAGTGGGGACGGCATCCCTGCCGACGCCCTGCCGCATGTCTTCGAGCGGTTCTACCGCGTCGAGAAGTCGCGGGACCGGGAACGCGGTGGCGCCGGCATCGGCCTGTCAATCGTGAAGCAGCTCGTGGAAGGTCACGGCGGCAAGGTCGGGGCGGAGTCAGTCGGCGGCGTGACGCGCGTCTGGTTCAGCCTTCCTGGGTAGGGATCCCCTGCGGAACGCAGCCTCGGGCGTCTCGACTGTCAGGGCGGCCTCGCCGTCTGCGGACCTGAACTCGCAGTCGCCCGGACGGAGGAGGCACATCCGTCGGTCGCGGTCGTAGCCCGGGCAGTCCTCTGTCATGAGGCATTCGTCGATCATGGCTGAACGATCCCCTCGAACCCCCAACAGGGTCGAGAGCCGAATGGCACGACCATCGAACGCCCCGTGTGCTTCCCTTCGCGCCCGCGGCACGGCCCCCGACCCGTCATCGATCTGCCTCGTGTCGACCGGCGGCCGACCGGGGCATACACGGCGCCGGGGGCCGTGCGAAAGGAGGATGGCTCCTATTCGGTCCGTGGCTCCAGGATGACGACCTGGGTCTGCCGCGATCGCCGGGCGGCGTACGCATCCAGCCGCTCGTTGTGGACGGCCCAGCTGGCCCACAGGCGGGGCCGCTCGTCCTCGCTCGCGGCCCGTCCGCGGACGGGTCGCGACCCGTCGACGAGATCGACCGTGGCATCCGGGTGCGCCAGGAGGTTGAGCCACCACGCGGGTTCGGCATCGGCCCAGCCGTTCATGGCCTTGGTGACGAGGTTGGGACCGTCCTCGATGTAGCCGAGGATGGCAATGCGCTCCTCGCCCGTCCGACGCCCGACGGTCCGCAGGCGCAGCATGCCCCAGCGCTCGGCGGTCGGGCATCGCAGGCCGCGCCGCCCGCCCGTGATCGAGTAGATGGCCCGGTGGCCCGCCCACGCGATGCGGACGAACCAGCGCGGCGGGAGGGGCGCTGGCCGCGACTGCAGCGTCACAGCGTCTGCGCTCCCGCCAGCGAGGCCACACCGGCTGGCGCTGAGGCGATGGCCGGTGCTGAGGAGACCGCCCGTGGATTGAACCCCTTGGCGATCAGCCAGCCCGCCAGGACCATCTCCTGCACGGCGATGGGAAGAGCGAGGACGACCTGGGTCGGCGAGAGGGGCTCGACGAGACCGAGCATGACAAGGAGGCCGGACACCATGAGCGACGTGACGGCAACAAGACCCCAGGCCGACAGCCATCGGGGGACGAGGCGCGATCGATAGAACACCCAGTAATACATGAAGCCCCCGAGGCCAAAGGTCAGCACCGCCACCTGGCCGAGCGCATCACGGGTCGCCATCACGAGCGCGGCCGTGCTCTCGCGGATCGATGGAGCCGACGTTCCAGCGTTCGCGGATTCGCGGCTCACAGTCACCAGCACCAGCAGGCAGACAACGATGCCGAGATAGAACGCCCCCTCGATGAGCCTGAAGGCAACGGACCCAATCGCCAAGCCTTCGTCGTGCTTTCTCAGGACCGGGTACAGCGCGATGGCGATCCCGGAAGCCGCGATAGCCCCAATCAACAGGAAGAGCGCCCCCATCAGGACCCGGCCTTCGTTGGCCGAGATCCTGGTGAGGTAGTCGGGGGCGCCAAGAATCGGTTGCACGAGCACCAGGCGCGAGATCAGGTCCGCACCCGTCGCAATGATGAACAGCACTCCTGCGACGACGGCGATCCTTCGATTCGTATTCACCTTCGCTCCTGTTCCTGGGGCAGGCCCACTG
The DNA here is from genome assembly GCA_017881915.1 of Chloroflexota bacterium. Lineage (GTDB taxonomy): Bacteria > Chloroflexota > Limnocylindria > Limnocylindrales > CSP1-4 > Palsa-1033. The sequence goes on from JADGQK010000107.1 coordinate 4,266, forward strand.
GCTCGGGTCCTGCGTCGTGCCCGCCACGCTAGGGCCCAGGGGGAGGACCGACATCGATGGGATTCGTGAGCTGGTAGCTAGTTGACCCGCCATCGGGGGGCCCGCCAGGAGTACCTTGCTGTCAGCATGGCCAGGCCCACCCGCCGCCCGGGCAACCTCCCGGCTGAGGCGACCAGCTTCATCGGCCGGCGCCGTGAGCTTGCCGAGCTCAGGAAGAAGCTCACCACGGCCCGCCTGGTCAGCCTCGTCGGCCCGGGCGGTGTCGGCAAGACCCGCCTTGCGATCCGGATGGCGACCAGTCTCAGGCGCAGCTTTCGGGATGGCGCATGGTTGGTGGAGCTCGCCGAGGTCCGGGATTCCGCGCTGGTCGGCAACGCAACGCTGGCGGCCCTGGACCTGCGCGACCAGGCCGCGACCGAACCACGTGCCCTCCTGCTCTCCTATCTGCAGGACAAGGAGCTGTTGCTCGTGGTCGACAATTGCGAGCACCTGCTCGAAGCGGCCGCGCTGCTCGTGACCGACGTCCTCAAGGCCGCGCCCGGCGTGCGGGTGATCGCCACCAGCCGCGAGCCGCTGTCGATTCCGGGCGAGCACGTCCTCCCGATCCCTCCGCTCGAGCTGCCTCGGGCGCAGTCCGATGAACCTCTCGAACAGCTGCGCCAGAACGAGTCGGTCGAGCTCTTCACCGAGCGAGCTTCGGCAGCATCGGGCAGGTTCGACCTGACTGCCGCGAACCAGGGGGCGGTCCTGGATCTGTGCCGCCGGCTCGACGGTCTGCCCCTCGCGATCGAGCTCGCCGCGGTCAGGATGCGGGTCCTCTCCGTTGAGCAGATCCTCGATCGCCTGGCCGACCGGTTCGGCCTGCTCACGGGCGGAAGTCGCGCGGCTCTCCCGCGTCACCAGACGCTCCGGACCACCATCGAGTGGAGCCACGACCTGCTGGGGCCGGGCGAGCGGACGCTCCTGCGGCGCCTGTGTGTGTTCGCAGGCCGGTTCACGTTGGAGGACGTCGAGGCGGTGTGCACGTCCGACGACGTGCCGGCGGCACGGGCCCTGGACGTGCTGGCATCGCTGGTCGACAAGTCGCTGGTGATGAAGGAGGACACACGGGGTCCCGCCTGCTATCGGCTGCACGAGACCATGCGCGAATTCGCCGGCCTCAAGCTCCAGGAGGCGGGCGAGGAGGAGGTCGTCGAGCTGCGATGCGTCGACTACTACGTCTCGAGGTGTCGGCGATCTGAGGAGGCAGCTCAGGATCGGCTGGTCGAGTGGCTCGAATGGATGGACCTGGAGATCGACAACCTCCGGGGTGTCCTCCGGCGATGCCTGGTTCACGCGGACATCTCACGCGGAATGGATCTTGCTGCCTCCATGCGCGGGTATTGGGCCACGCGTGCGACCACCGAAGGCGTGCGATGGCTGGATGAGCTCCTCGCGACCGGACTCGGCGATCCGGAGCCGCGGGCTCGGGCTCAGCACCTGCGTGGGCTCCTGGCCGTGCTTCTGGTTGATCCGACCGCTGCCAGGCCGGCTCTCGAACGGGCGGCGGCGGCGGATCGAGCGGCCGGTCGCCTCCGCCCGCTGGCGGCATCGCTCTCCATGGGCTCGATCGCCGCGAACATGGCGGGTGATCGGGCATCCGCCAGGCGCCTGATCGACGAGGCCCAGGCCGTGACGGCCGGCCTCGATGACGTCCAGGCAACGCTCGCGCTTCTGCAGGCTCGATCGCTCGATGGCTTCTTCGCGGGCGACCTCGAGGCGGCGGCGGCGGCGTCATCGGAAGGCATGCGTCTCAGCCGAGAGATTGGGGACCTCTACACGCTCAAGGTCTGGCTGCTGAACCTGGGCACGGCTGCCCTGATCGCCGGCGACCTTGCAGCGTCGAAACCGCTGTTCGCGGAGGCGCTGCGGATCGCCCACCAGATCGATGACCGCGTGCAGCAGGCCTACCTGCTGGACGCATTGGGCTGCCATGCCGCCAGATCCGGGCAGGCTCGGCTTGCAGCGCAATTGCTCGGAGCCGCGGGCACCATCCGCTCCGGGGTCGGCGCACGCGTCATGCCGTTCCTCGCCCCCCTGGTGGGCCAGGCCGAAGCGTCGGCGATCGCAGCCCATGGCGCTGCCAGGTTCGAGGCCGAATTCAGAGCCGGCAGCCGCTTGAGCCGGGACGCCGCGGTGCGACTTGCGCTCGGTGAACCCGGCCACGTTGCCGCCGCGCCTTCGGACACGGCCGGCGCCGGGTTGCTCGCGAAGCGAGAGGCAGAGGTCGCCCGGCTTGTCGCCGACGGCCTGAGCAACAAGGAGATCGGCGCACGCCTCTTCATCTCCGAGCACACCGTCGACAGCCACGTCCGCAGCATCCTGAACAAGCTCGGA
>JADGQK010000047.1 GCA_017881915.1 Chloroflexota bacterium
CGACGCCCGCGACCTGCTCGTGGAGCCGGACGAAGTCGGTCAGCGGCTGGAGTGGGAACGTCCGGCCCTCGACATGATCCCAGTCATGCTCGGCCAGGCCCGGCTTGTGGACCATCACCATTGCCTGCGGCGTCGAACCGTGGATCAAGGCCAGGGTGACTGCGCTGTAGGCCGGATGATCGAGCGAGCCCTGGCCTTCGACGATGATCCAGTCGCCCTTGGCCTCGGCCTGCTCGACGAGCCATTCGCAGGTCCCGTTGCTGAAGTCGCTGATGACCCGGTCGACCGCGACGCCCCAGCCATCGATCATCATCCCGGTCTGACCGGTGGGCACGAAGACCGCCGCCAGGCCTGCTTCGAGGGCGGCCCGCCGAAGCTCGAGGGCCACGCTCATCTTGCCGATCGCACAGTCGGTCCCAACGGTCAGGATCACATGCTTGCCGGGGGCGTGGGCGCGCCCGACAGCCGTCTCCTCGCGGCTCGGCGGCCGGCGATAGTCGACGATCTCCACGCCCGATGTTCGGGCGGCCGCGGCGAACTCGGGGTCATCGCCGATGATCGTGTGCAGCCCGGACAGGATGTCCAGGCCGGCCGCAATCGAGTCGAGGATCACTCGCCGCCACGCGCCGGGCAGCTTGCCCCCGGTCGGGGCAATCCCGATCAGGAGGGCGGTCGGCGAACCGCGGAGCGCGTCCCCGGCAAGGGCATCAGCCGGCGCAAGCGCATCGGCCAGCGACGCCACGATCGGGATGTCAAAGCGTGCTCGATCGCCGAACCACTCACGCACGTTCCGGCCGGCGTTGGTCGAATCAATCACCGCGCAGATCGGATCCTGGCCGTAGCGGATCACGCCCATCGCGGTCTTGCCGTCATGCGGCCCGAAATGGCCCTCGGCGAGGATGATCAGGCGACGCGGCGACGGTTGGACCACTGGGCCTCCCTGGCGATCTCCCAGCCCCAGCCCATCAGTCGCTGGTACCGCATACCGGATTCGAACCGGTGATCTCCGCCTTGAGAGGGCGGTGTCCTGGGCCTCTAGACGAATGCGGCAGGTCGGCCGGTGGCGTCGAGCGCCGGACCGGCCGGAATGATACCAGCGAGCGACTACAGGTGGTTCGTCTCGAGGAAGGCGCGGACCGCATCGGCGACCTGGAGGTGGCTCGCGTCGCCCAGGACCAGCCCGAAATGGGAATGGGCGGCGAACGGTTCGTAGTCGGCCGCCAGCCACTCGGCGAGGCGCTCGCTGGCGGCCTCCGGGACGTACCGGTCGAGGCCCGCCCCGATCACCAGGGTAGGGATGCCGGCCAGTCGAGCTCGCTCGATCGGCACGCCCGCGACCATCTGCCGCCGCGCCGCGCCGGACTCGTGGGGTTTCTGGCCAAGGAGGTGCTGGATCCGGAGGATGTCGGCGAGGGCCAGGTCACGATGGTCGCGCTGGAGACGCTCGGGCAGGGTCTCCCAGCCGAGGACGTCCCGCCCGTAGACCTCCGGGATCTCGTTCAGCTCGTGGGGGCTGGCCGGCGGCCGGAGCTCCCTGGGCAGCTCGGACGACAGCAGGATCAGCCCGCCGACAGGCCGCCGCTCGGCGGCCTTGAGGGCGAGCAGGCCGCCCATGCCGTGGCCGATCAGCACAACCGAGGAGCCCAGCCGCTCGATGGCCTCGAGGACATCCTCGGTGTAGGTATCGAACGACAGGCTGGTCGGGTCGGCGGTCTGCGACCAGAAATGGTTGCGCAGGTTGAGCGCGTGGCCCTCCCAGCCACGCGCTGCGAAGTACTGCAGGTAATGCTCCCAGACCCACGATCCAGCGAGCTCACCATGCACGAACAGGAGCGGCCGCCGGCGCGAGCGCCGTTCAGGCAGCCACGATTCGATGTAGATGCCCCGCTCGCTCAGCTCGATCTCATCTTTGCGGACCGGTCGGGTGGGTACAGCGGCCGGCGCCGGCCGGACCCCGCTGGAGGGCTCGGTCATCGTCTCACCACTCGTGGGGGTTCAGCACAAGGCCGGTCAATGGCTTCGGATAGAAGTAGGTCGACTTGGGAGGCATGAGATCACCCTCGCGGGCAACCTCCACGATCGAGGCGACCGGGGTCGGTTCGAGCAGGAAGGCGACATCCGCACCGTCGGTCCCCCCGTTCACCCAGCCGATCGCCTCATCCGCCGACTTCGTATAGGCGACCCGGCCCGCGGTCAACGCCGCCTGGTCGATCCCGACCAGCCGCTCGAGTGCTACCTGGAGCAGGCTGACGTCGAGCTGGCGCAGGGCTTCCCCACCTGCCGGCAGGAGCGGCTCAAAGGCGGCCCTTCGGGCGGTCAGGATTGCGGCCCCGGCGCGCGTCCACAAACCGATCCGGCCGTGGCCGCCGCGCGCGGGCTGAGCGGCCCCGAAGGCCGCGAGCAGCGACGACGGGCCCTCGACCGGGTCTTCGTCGAACAGGTCGGCCAGGCCACGCCGAAGCGCCCCAACGCCGTCGTCGCCCAGGCCGCGGACAACCCGATGAGTCGGCAGGACGGTCAGCGGGCTGGCCGCGTCCAGGAAGAGCGCAAGGATGTAGTCAAACGCCGGGTCCTCCTCGCAGGAGCGGCTCATCCGGCGCTCGTCGCGATAGCGCAGGGCCGTTTCGTAGCGGTGATGACCGTCGGCGATCGTGATCGGGCCAGCTCCGGCGGCGGAGATCAGGGACGCGACCTGGCCCGCCCCTGACCCCTCGGCGGGCAGGGCCCACATCCGGTGGCGGACACCATCGACGTCGGAGACGTCGGCAATCGGCGTGGTCCGGGCGACCTCGTCCAGGATCCGGGCCGCCTGGCCGGCCGGATCGGAGTAGAGGCCCACGACTGGACTGGTGTTCACCCCGGTCGCCCGAAGCAGCTTGTAGCGGTCCTCCCTGGACGCCGACATCGTTTGTTCGTGGGGCAGGACCCCTGACCCGGGCCCGAACGGCTCGAGCCGGAGCCGGCCGAAGAAACCCCGCTGGACGCGCTCGATTGTCGAGCCCGGTAGCCGGTAAGCCTGCTCGTACACGTAGAGCGACGGTCGGGGGTCCTTGTGGAATGTACCGTCGGAGCGCCATGCGGCGAAGGTCCGGGCGGCCCGCCGATAGCGGTCATCCGGGCCGTCACCCTGCTCGCCGACGGGCAGGTCGAGCCGGACGACGTTCTTCGGGTGGCGGGCCAGGAGGACCGCCGCCTCGGTTGGGCTGATCACGTCATACGGCGGGCTGACCACCGCCGCGAGATCACCGATGATCTCCGACTCGTAACGGAGGGCGCGAAACGGTCGGACTTCGGGCACGGGTTCCTCAATGGGGACGCGGCGAATGGGCTCGACGGCCGGCCCGTCAACAAGCGCCTGGGCAGCCCAATCCTACGATACGGCGCTCCGCCCGGCGCTCGAACGGTGCTCGGGCGGCGAGGCAGCCAATCCGGTGGTAGCCTCGGCCCATGTCCCGGATCGCCCTCGGCCTTCTCGCCCTGCTCCTGGCAGCCTGCGGGACCCGCCTCTCGAGCCTGCCGTCGCCCAGCCCAGCCAACTTCCCAACGATCGTCGGGAAGTTGGCCGATGCCGGGATCGTCGTGTCCGACCAGGTGGCCGGCGATGCGGGTTGCAAGGACCCAAAGCTCGTTTCTACCGCGATCGGCTTCACCGCGTCCGGGCTCGACCAGCTGGCGCCCGTCCGGATCCACATCTACGTCTTTGCCGATGCCCCAACCTGGACCCGCTTGTCGAGCACGGTCTCGCAATGCGCCCAGAGCTTCGTCACGGATCCGGTCACGTACGAGTCGGTTGACCCGTCGCCGTACGTTGCCGCAGGCCAGGGACCCTGGGGTACCCAGTTCCGGGACAAGCTACGCGCGGTGCTGACCGCGGCGGCGGGCGATGGCGGCAACGGCAGCGACGGCGGCGGCGGCGGGAACCCCTAGAAGAACCTGGCCTGGACCTAGACCACCCGCAGGTCGAGGATCCGGCGGGCGATCACGAGCCGCTGGATCTGGCTGGTTCCTTCCCCGATCTCGGTCAGCTTCGCGTCGCGCAGGTAGCGCTCCACCTTGTACTCCTCGACATAGCCGTAGCCCCCGTGGACCTGGATTGCGGCATTCGTGGCCCGGGCGCTGACCTCGGACGCGAACAGCTTGGCCTGGGCGGCGGCCAGGCCATAGTCGCGGCCCTGGTCCTTCAGCCAGGCGGCGCGCCAGACCATCTGACGAGCCGCCTCGATCTCGGTGGCCATGTCGGCGATCAGGAAGGCGACGCCCTGGAACGTGCCGATCGGCCGCCCGAACTGACGCCGGGTCCGGGCATACGGGATGGCCGCGTCGAGGGCCGCCTGGGCCAGTCCGACGGCCAGTGCGCCGATGCTGATCCGGCCGCCGTCGAGTGTCTTGAGCGCGATCCGGAAGCCACCACCCCGCTCGCCGAGCAGGTTGGCCGCCGGCAGCCGGGCATGCTCGAAGATGAGCTCACCGGTCGCCGAGGCATGCAGGCCCATCTTCTCCTCGAGCCGGCCGACCCTGAAGCCGGGCGTGTCGGCGGGCACGATGAACGCGCTGATCTCGGCGCCGTCGCCGGCTTCCGCACCCGCTCGGGCAGTCCGCGTCCCGGTTCGAGCAGTGACGATGTAGGTCCCGGCCTGGCCGGCATTGGTGATGAAGCGCTTGCCCCCATCAATCACCCACGAGCCGCCGTCGGGGCCAGCCTCGAGGCGAGCCGTGGTCCGGGTGCCGCCCGAGTCCGAGCCGGCTTCGGGCTCGGTCAGACCGTAGGCACCGATCACCCGGCCCTCTGCCATCGGCACCAGGTAGCGCGTCTTCTGGTCTGGCGTGCCGGACAGGTGGAGCGGGCCGCAACCGAGGCTGGTGTGGGCGGCCACGATGAGCCCAAGGGAACCCCACACGCGACCGATCTGCTCGACCGCAATCGCATAGGCCAGGGTGTCCAGGCCGGCCCCACCTTCAGCCTCCGGGAATGGGATCCCCAGCCAGCCCATCGCTCCGAGCCGATCCACGATCGGCCGGGGGAAGCGGCGAGCCCGCTCGTGCTCATCGATCTGGGGCGCGACCTCGGCGAGCATGAAGTCGCGGATCGTGTCTCGCAGCAGGACGTGCTCCGGGGAGAGGTCGAAATCCACGCCCGGAGGGTACACCGGGCGGTCCACAACGATCCCACAGCAGGCTCGGCGACCCTCTGCTAGCCTCACCCCGATGGTCGGACCCACACCTGCACCGCCAACCACGAATGGCTCGAGCACACCGGATGACCACGCCGGCGATCTCGGAACCGGCCACCCCAACGGCCATGCCCCGACGGTTCGGCGAGAGCTGGTCCTGGCACTCCGGACAGCCGGGCCGAGCTCGCCCGACCAGCTCGCCGCGCTCGTCGGAGCGAGCCGGACCGGGGTGCTCCAGCAGCTCCGGGTCCTCGAGACCGACGGGCTGGTCTCGCGCCGGACGGAACGCCACGGCGTCGGCCGCCCGCGTCACCTGTACGACGTCACGGCGAGCGCCCAACAGCTCTTCCCGACGAACTACGACGGCCTGGCCGCCGGCCTGATCGCGGCGATCGAGACGATCGGCGGGCGCGTGCTGGTGGACCGGGTGTTCGAGACGCGCCGGGCCCAGACAGCCGAGCGGATCCGGCGGCGGCTCGACGAGAGCGTGGGCGGCCAGGGCCCATTCCTCGAGCGAGTCCGCGAGCTGGCGGTCATCCAGGACGAGCAGGGCTACCTGTCCAGCGCCGAGCTGTCAGCCGACGGCACGATCCGGTTGCGCGAGCACAACTGTGCGATCTTCCACGTGGCCGCCGGCGACCCGGCCGCCTGCGAGGCCGAGCTGGAGCTGTTCCGCGAGGTCCTCGGCGCCGAGGTCGTGCGCGAAACGCACATCGCCGCCGGCGACCGCTGCTGCACCTACCGGATCACGGTTCGTCCGGACTAGATCCAGGTAGGCGGGCCTGTCCGGCCCTCGCATTCGGTCATCGTCCGCGTCCGGGTCACGACTCGCGGTCGCCCTCCGCCCAGACTGGATCAGGCTTCCTCGCGCTCGACCTCGACCCGGCGGGCAGGCTCGAGAACCGACGGGATCACGTCGGTGACGTTCGGCACGAATGAGGCCGCCAGGGCCGTGGCGATTGCCTGGCGCTGGTCCTCGGGCGACAGGATTCCCAACCGGCCGAGGGTCTGGAGCTCGTCCCGGATGTACGTCTTGAGCATCTCGGGACCGTCGGTGTTGATCGAGAAGCGAACCTCATTTCGGCGGAACTGATCGAAGATCCAGCGGAACTCCTCCCAGCTGGACACGACCCGGGTGTTCAGGTTCGAGGTCGGGCAGATCTCCAGGACGATCCCCCGGTCGCGCAGCATCTCCATCGCCCGTGGGTCGTAGGCAGCCTTCACCCCGTGGCCGATCCGGTCGGGCTCGAGCAGCTCGATCACCCGGGCGACTTCCTCGATCGGGCCCGATTCACCGGTGTGGACGGTCAGCCCCAGTCCGTACTGCCGGGCCCGGCGGAAGAGACGCCGGTAGTCCGCGACGCGGAACGTCGAGCTCTCCGGGCCGGCGATGTCCACCCCGACCACGCCCCGGTCATGCCAGACGATCGCCTTCTCGACCAGGATCTCGTTCAACTCGAACGGAAACGCCCGGTCGAGACAGAAGATCAGGCCGGGTTTGACCGGGTATTCGAGCGACGCCCGGTCCATCCCGCGGACGGCCGCGGCGATGATGTGATCGAGGTCCTGCTCTCCGCCCCGGTTCCGCTTCATCGGGTTGAAGCGCAGCTCGGTGGTCGTGATGTTGTTCTTCCGGTACGCCCCGCCGATGACCTCGTAGACCGCGCGCTCGACGGCCAGCGGCGATGACTGGATCAGCTCGGTCCAGTGGAACAGCTGGAGGTAGCCGTCGAAGCTCCGGTTGCGCCGGTTTGAAACGGTGATCATGTCCCGGAATTCCCAGTAGTCCTTGGTCGGGAGCTTGATCCCCTGGGCGTGGGCGATCCCCCACATGATCGAAGGCGTGACGGCGCCGCCGAGGTGGCAGTGGAGTTCGGCCAGGGCGGTCTTGCGCGAGAGTGTGACCATGCGCTGAGGATAGCCCAGCCGCCCGGGCGGGGCCGGCACCGTCAGGCGCGACCGAGGCAGACCGTCAGGGTCGTCGCGCTGGCCGCCCCGCCGAACTGGAATTCGTAGCGGCCGTCGGGCCAGGCCCGGCCATCAAGCCGCTGGAGATAGCTGATGTCGGCGCCCTGGTAGGGCGTGATCTGGCGCAGTCCAGCCAGCACTTCGACGTTGGGCGGATCAGCACCCCCGCCGAGCAGGCGCCAGCCCCGGATCCCCAGGCCGGCCAGCGGGCCGGCTGGGGCGGTGATCGCGATCACGCCGGCGCCCGACGGCAGGCTCGGCAGTCCGGCGCACAGGTCGGTGGTCCCGAGGGCGCCGGGTACCGCGGGAATGACCGACACCCAGGCCGACCAATCCGACGCCGGCGCGCTGGAGCCGGCCGGTGTCGCCGGCACCGCGCCGGCACCGACGCCCCAGCGCCCGGAGTAGCCCGCGAGCACGTGGATCACCGTCGCCAGCCGGGTGGCGTCGAAGGGCGTCGAGTTCGGCGCGGGCGCCTGCGACGTGGCGGGCTCGGAGGTCGGTGAGGCAACAGCGACGCGTCCCGGCGGGCTGGCGGACGCACTGGCAACCGGCGCGAGGGAGGTCGAGCCGCCGATCGCCCAGGGTCGAGTCAGCGCAACCACCACCAGGACCGCCGCCAGGCTGACGACGATGACTCCCGGGTCCAGCCGCCGACGGCGCCGGCCGAGCGGGATCACCTCGAAGGCGACCGCCCCCTGGGGATCCGGCTCGGGACGCGGCTCAGCCACGCCGACTCCCGGGCGTCAGCGGCCGGCCTTCATCGTCAGGGCTGGCCGAGGCAGACCGTCAGGGTCGTGGCGGTGGCCGCTCCGCCGATCTGGAATTCGTAGCGGCCGTCGGGCCAGGCCTGGCCACTGGCCAGCTGCAAGTAGGTGATGTCGCCGGTCGCGTAGGGCGTGATCTGGCGCAGTCCCGACACCGGGGTGATGCCACTGGGGTCGTCCCGCCAGCCGGCATCACGCCATCCGGCGACATGGAAGTCGGCCAGCGGACCTGCTGGCGCGGTGATTGCCACGACCTGGGCGCCGGTGGGCAAGCCCGGCAGCCCCGTGCACAGCTCGGTCGCCTTGAGACCGGCCAGGTCGGTCGAGGCCGTCGGGACCGTGCGCGCCATTGACGGCCGGACCCCGACCCAGGCCGACCAGCTGCCAAGCGGGCTGATCCACGCCCAGGGCGGCAGGATGGCCGGGAGATCCACCGCTCCCGAACGCGCGCCAGCGCCCACGCCCCAGCTCCCCGAGTAGCCGGCCAGATCGTGGATCACGAGGGCAAGGCGGGTCTGATCCTGGGGATTCGCGTCTCCGGGCGAGGCGCTCCCCGACGGGCCCGGCAACGCGGCCGCATCGCCGGCTGTTGGGCTGGCCGCCGAGGCGGCAACCGGCGCCGATTGGCCCCCGGCCCACGGCCGGAGGATCGCCGCGACGACGAGCACCCCTGCCAGTGCCACCGCGACCAGCCCGGGGTCAACCCGTCGGCGTCGCCGCGCGATCGGGACGAGGTCGAACGCGACGGACACTTCGCGTTGCGGCTCCGGACGGGACGTGTTCACATCAATTGGTTCGTCGTGCAGCCCGCTCCGGTTCAGCCCGCCATGGCGTCGGGCAGGATTGCCCCGCCGGGCACGATCCGGCCCTGGTCGTCAATCGTCGCCCGGCGCCGCTGGCGGCGCAGCTCGGCGCCGGGCACCTGGTCCCGGGCGTGGTAGCTCGAACGGACGAGCGGCCCCGACTCGACATGTCGGAACCCCAGCTCGAGCGCCTCGACCTTCATCTCGGCGAACTCGTCGGGGTGGTAGTAGCGGATCAGCTCGAGGTGGTCCGTCGACGGTCGCAGGTACTGGCCGAGCGTGAGGATGTCGCAGTCGACCGCCCGCAGGTCGCGGAACGCCTGGCTCAACTCGGGTCGGGTCTCGCCCAGGCCGACCATCAGGCTGGATTTCGTGTGGACGGTCCAGTCGTCAGCGAGGGCGAACGCTTTGGCCCGCTCGAGGACCCCCAGGCTGCGGTCGTAGCGGGCCCGCTTGCGGACCGGCTTCTGGAGCCGCTCGACCGTCTCGAGGTTGTGATTGAGGATATCCGGCCGGGCGTCCATCACGGTCCGAAGCGGCCCGTCGATGCCGTTGAAGTCGGGGATCAGGACCTCGACCCCCATTCCCGGTGAGCTTGCCCGCAGCCGACGGATCGTTTCGGCGAAGACCCCCGCTCCGCCGTCGGGCAGGTCATCGCGGGCCACGCTGGTCACGACCACGTGCTCCAGGCCGAGCGGCGCAATCGCCTCGGCCACCCGGCGCGGCTCGTCGTCGTCGAACCAGGTGGGCCGGCCGGTCTTCACGGCGCAGAACCCGCACGCTCTTGTGCAGGTGTCGCCGAGGATCATGATCGTTGCCGTGCGTTCTTCCCAGCACTCTCCGATGTTCGGGCAGCGGGCCTCTTCGCAGACGGTGTTCAGGGAGAGACCCCGCAGGAGTGCCTTGAGATCGTGGTAGTTCTCGCCGGACGGGATCCTCGCCTTGACCCAGTCGGGATGACGACGGAGCTGGGCGCGGCCAGGGTTCGCGCCGCCGGATCCCGGGTCAACGCCCACCGCGACTCCACCGCCGAGGGCGATCGACAGGCCGGCCATGGCCGGTTGGTGGCCGTTGCCAGGTTCGAAGATCGGAAGCGGGCGACCCATGGTCCGGAGTGTAGGGCCAAGCGCCGAAGGTGGTGCGCAGCCGTGCCTAGTAGATCGCCGTGTCGGGTCCGACGCCCTCGAGCCAGGTCTTGATATCGCGCAGCAGGGCGGCTCCACCGGCCCCATCGTTTGCCCGGTGGTCAAGGCCCAGGACCATGTTCATGACCGGCCGAATGGCGAGCACATCACCGGCCGCGGTTTCGAGGACGACCGGCCGCTTGGTGATCGCCTCCATGGTCAGGATCCCCACCTCCGGGGAATTGATGATCGGCATCGTCAGGTTCGAGCCGAGCCAGCCCGTGTTGTCGATCGTGAACGTACCGCCCCCGAAGTCGTCGAGACGCAGCTTGTTCGCCCGGGCTCGGCCGGCGACATCGGCGATCGCCTGGTTCAGGCCATGGATCGACAGCTGGTCGGCATCGCGGATCACCGGCACGATCAGGCCGTCCTCGACGGCGACGGCTACGCCGACATTGATCCGACGCTTGGCCAGCAGCCCGGCATCGGTCCAGTTGGCGTTGAAGGCGCCATGGCGCTTGAGGGCCTCCACGGCCGCCTTGACCACGAACGGGACGAAGCTGAGCGAGATCCCCTCGCTGCCCTGGTAGTCCCGCTTGAGGGACTCGCGCAGGTGGACCAGGTTGCCGGCGTCGACTTCCATCTGGACGTAGGCGTGCGGGATCGCCAGGGCCCGGGTCATCTGGGCGGCGATGCCCTTGCGCATCTGGGTCATCGGCAGAAGCAGCTCGTCGGCTCCGGCCGGGAAGCTGATCGGGCGGCTGGGGCTGGACGTGGACTTGGTCGCGGGTGCCGGGCCGGTGGTGGTCTGGGCCACGGCTCGAGGTGAGGTTTCCGGGCCGCCGGTCGTTGTCGCGCCGCCGGTGGTTGCCGCGCCGCCCACGTTCTGACCGCCGACCGGGCTGTTCGTCCGCTGGGTCTCGACGTAGTTCGAGACATCGTCGCGGGTGATCCGGCCACCACCGCCGGTGCCCACGATCATGGCCGCCGTGAGGCCGTGCTCGCGCAGGAGGCGGCGCACGGCGGGGGTCATCCGGGCATCGGGATCGCCGGGCGGTGGCCCGTCGTCGACCGCCGCCGCACGCTCGGCTCGTTCGTCTGAGCCGGCTGGGCCGAATGCCGGGATCGCCGCAGCGGGAGCGGCGGTGACCACCGGGCCGGTCGCCACTGTTGATGCTGCGGGCGCCGTGCTCGGTGCTGCGCGGCCGGGTGGCGCGCTCGATGGTGGGGCCGTCGCCGCGCTCGTCGCTGCGGTTGCCACGGCCGCGGCGGCTGCCGCTGCTACGCTCGTGCTGCCCGCCTCGTCGGCTGTCTCGATCACTGCGATCTCGGAATTGTTCGGTACGGTCGCGCCCTCCTCGACGAGGATTGCGCTGAGAATCCCCTCGACCGGCGACGGGACCTCGGCGTTCACCTTGTCGGTGATCACCTCGAGCAGCGGCTCGTACTTGGCGACATGATCGCCGACCTTCTTCAGCCATTTGCCGATCGTCCCTTCGGCAACGCTCTCGCCGAGCTGGGGCATCGTCACCTTGGCCACGGATTCAGTCCTCCTGGGACGGCCCTGCGTTGCCGCGGGTGCATCGGTTCATCAGACCTCCGGCTCCCGGCGGCCTCGCACGCACAGTGTCGCGCATCAGACGCCGATCGGTCGAGGGGCCCGGGCTGCCGCTGGGGATGAGGGCCCGCCAGGAAAGTCGATCAACGACTAGCGGGGAAGCCAGGCGGGTGCGCGATGTGGTTTGGTTCGACTCGGGCGGGTCCGCCCCTTGCCTGGTACGGCTCGGGTAAGGAGCCCCTGCCACGATCTCGACATGGACGATCAACGAGTCGGATTGATCATCCGGGCGTTGCGCCGTCGACGCGGCTGGCGCCAATCGGACCTGGCTGCAGCGTCGAACCTGTCCCAGCCCGCGGTATCGCTCCTCGAGCGCGGCCACCTCGACAGCCTTTCGCTGCGCAGGATCCGGCGCGTCGTCGCGGCCCTCGACGCTCGCGGCGAATTCGATATCCGTTGGCGAGGCGGCAGCCTCGACCGCACGCTGGACGAAGGCCACGCCGAGCTGGTTGGGGAAACGGTGGCAGCACTTCGCGCGCACTCGTGGGAGTCGGCGGTCGAAGTCACGTATTCCATCTACGGCGAGCGCGGGTCGATCGATGTTCTCGGCTTCCATCGGCCAACCGGCTCGCTGGTCGTGATCGAGGTCAAGACCGAGCTGACCTCGATCGAGGAGACGCTCCGTCGGCACGACGAAAAGATACGTTTGGCCCATCGGATTGCCCAGGAACGGTTCGGTTGGGCCGCTGCCACAACCTCTCGACTTCTGGTCCTGCCCGACAAGGCCGCGGCGAGGCGTAAGGTGCTTCGACATGCTCAGGTTCTCGACGCAGTTCTGCCTGCGGGCAACGTCGCCATCCGGCACTGGCTCGATTCGCCTGCCCAGCCGATCCGCGGGCGCTGGTTCCTGGCGATTATTCGTCCGGGTAGTACTCGGCCGGGATTAGGTGGCCCTGATCGGGTCCAACGGTCGAGCCACCGATCGAACCCGGCGGACTCACGCACGGATCCGGAGCCCCGCCACTAGATTCGCACGAGCGAGGGACCGTTCGACGCTTGACTTCTGGCCGAATACTACAAGGGCGAATAATCGCCGCAATTGTGGTCCATCGGCACCCGGGCCCGGGCCCGCCGCTCCCCGGCCCCGCCGCTCCCCGGCCCCGCCACCCGCGCCGCCGCGCCACGCGCGGCCCCGCCCTGGCTCCGCCCGCCGTTAGTACGCCGCGAGCTTGCGGATGGCGGCGGCGATCTTGGCCGGGTCGACCATGAACCAGTCCTCGAGGACGTGGTTGTACGGGACGCCCGGGATGTCCGGGCCGGCGATCCGCGTGACCGGGCCGTCGAGGTAGTCGAAGGCCTCTTCGGCCACCGTCGCCGCCACCTCGGCGCCGTATCCGCCGAAGCGGTTGTCCTCGTAGACGACCAGGCATTTGCCGGTCTTGCGGACCGAGCCGAGCACGGTTTCCTTGTCGAGCGGGCGGAGCGTGCGCAGGTCGACGACCTCGACGCTGATCCCCTCCTCGGCAACCCGATCGGCCGCCTCCAGGGCGTAGTGGGCCATCAGGCCGTAGGCGATCGCCGTCACCTGCGAACCAGGCCGGGTGATTGCCGCACGACCCAGCGGTACCACGTAGTCCGTGTCCGGGACTTCGCCGCGGACGCTCCGGTACATCTTCTTGTGCTCGAAGAAGAGCACCGGGTCGTCGTCCCGGATCGAGCTCCGGAGCAGGCCGCGGGCGTCATACGGGGTCGACGGGATGACGATCTTCAACCCGGGAACGTGGCAGAAGAAGGCCTCGACCGACTGGGAGTGATAGAGGGCGCCGTGGACCCCGCCGCCGTACGGCGCCCGAATCGTCATCGGCAGGCCAACGGCGTTGTTCGAGCGGTAGCGCATCCGAGCCGCCTCGGACACGATCTGGTTGAACGCGGGATGGATAAAGTCGGCGAACTGGATCTCGGCGACCGGGCGCAGCCCGTTGACGGCCGCCCCGATCGAGGCGCCCACGATCATCGACTCGGTCAATGGCGTGTCGATCACCCGGTCGTCGCCGAACTCGGCCCACAGGCCGTCGGTGGCGAGGAAGACGCCGCCCTTCTTGCCGACGTCCTCGCCCAGGACGATGATCGACTCGTCGCGGCGCATCTCATCGGCCAACGTCGCGCGGATCGCCTCGATGAACGTCCGGGTCGGCATCAGGTGCCGCCCGGGCCGGCGTCGTGGCCAGGTTCACCGAAGCCCCACGGTGGCGGCGTCTCGGAGGGCCAATCCTCGGCGTAGACCCAGCGCATCGCCGACGACGGCAGCGGATCGGGCTCGGCCTCGGCGAAGTCCGTCGCGTCGGTGACCAGCGCGCTGATCTCGTCGGTCAGGGCCGCCTCGACCTCCGCGGTCAGCACGCCGGCCGCCCGGAGCTGATCCCGGAAATGGGGCAGGGCGTCGCTGCGCTTGCCGGCCGCCAGATCCTCCTCGGTCCGGTATTTCGTCTGCTGGTCGTCCGACGAGTGGCCGGTCAGGCGGGTCACCTTCGCTTCGATCAGGGTCGGCCCCTCGCCGGCGCGGGCCCGCTCCACCGCCGTCAGGGCTGCCCGATAGCAGGCGAGGACGTCGGAGCCATCGACGACGACCCCGGGAATCCCGTAGCCGGCGGCTCGCTGAGCCACATCCGGCACGGAGATCTCCATCGCGGCCGGCACGCTGATCGCGTAGCCATTGTTCTCCACGAGGAAGACGAAAGGCAGCCGATGGATCGCCGCGAAGTTGAGTGCCTCGTGGACGTCGCCCTGGTTCGACGACCCTTCGCCCATCGCCGCGAGCGCCACCTGATCCGTGTGCCGGATCTTGGCGGCCAAAGCAATCCCCACGGCGTGGAGAATCTGGGTTGCGACGGGCGACGAGACCGACAGCAGATTGTGCCGTCGATCGCCGTAGTGGCCGGGCATCTGGCGGCCGCCCGACGAGGGGTCACTCGCCCGGGCGTACTGGGCGAGCATGATGTCCCGGGCGTTCATCCCGAAGGTCATGCACATCGCGATCGAGCGGTAATACGGCGCGATCCAGTCATGGCCCTTGCGGAGGGCCCAGGTGACCCCCACCTGGGCACCTTCGTGCCCCTGGCCGCTGATCACGAACGGGATCCGGCCGGCCCGGTTCAGGACCCACATCCGCTCGTCGATCGCCCGGGCCAGGGCGACCATCCGGTACATCGCGCGGAGCTGATCGTCGTCCAGCCCGACGTCGGCGCCCAGCTGGCTCGACGTCTTGGCCCGGTGCCCGGTCGCGGTCATTGCCGCCTCCGTGGTCAGAAGTTGATCGATCGGCCATCCACTGCGAGAGCCGCTTCGCCGATCACCTCGGAGAGCGTTGGATGGGGGTGGGTCGCGGCCCCGATCTCCCAGGGCGTTGCCTCGAGCTCGAAGCCGAGGGATGCCTCGGCGATCAGGTCGGTCGCATGTGGGCCGACGACGTGGACGCCCAGCGTCTGGCCGGTCTCGGAGTTGCCGATCACCTTGGCGAAGCCCTCGTACTCGCCGCCGATGATCGCCTTGGCGATCGCCTGGAAGGGAACCTTGCCGACCTTGTAGGGCAGGCCGCGCTCCTGGCATTGGGCCTCGGTCAGGCCGACCGAGGCGATCTCAGGCCGGCAATAGGTGGCCTTGGGCTGCTCGGCGTAGTTGATCTCGTGGACGTCTTTCTCTCCGGCAATCGTGTGGGCGGCAACGATCCCCTCATGGGCTGCCGTGTGGGCCAGCCACAGGCCGCCGACCACGTCGCCGATCGCATAGACATGGGGCTCGCGGGTCCGCATCCGGCCATTGACCTTGATGATCCCGCGCTCGACTTCGACCTGGGTCGTCTCCAGGCCAATGTCCTCGACGTTTGCGGCCCGGCCTGTCGCGACCAGCATCACGTCGGCGGCGATCTCCTCGGTCGGGCCGCCCTCGGGACCAACCGCGAGGTGAACACCCTTCTTGCCCGTCTTCACGGCCGCGACGTCGAAGCGGGCATTCGTGATCACCCGGATCCCGCGCTTGGTGAAGCTGCGTTCCAGGAGCTGGCTGACCTCGCGATCCTCGAGCGGCACAATGCCTGGCAGGTATTCGAGCAGCGTCACGGTCGTGCCAATGTCGTGGTAGAAGCTGGCGAACTCGACGCCGACCGCCCCGGCGCCGACGATCACGATGCTGGCGGGCCGGCTGGCGAAGCGCAGGATGTCGTCGCTCGTGACGATCGTGGTCCCGTTGGGCACGAGCCCAGGCAGGCTTTTCACCCGGCTGCCGGTGGCGATGATCACGTCGGTCGCCTGGAGGATCCGCTCCCCGCCCCCGCCCGGCTTGCCGTCCTCACCCGGCTGGCTGACCCGCACCCGGTTCGCTCCGTCGAGCCGGCCCCGACCGGCAACCCAAGCCACCTTGTTCCTTTCGACCAGGCTCTTCAGGCCCGTCCACATCCGCTTGACCACCGCATCCCGGCGGCTGGCGATCGTGGCGTAGTCGATCCCGGGCTCACCCGGCAGGACGACGCCGTAATCCTTGAGGTGGCGCGCGCGGTTGATCATGTCGGCCGATTCGAGGAGTGCCTTGGTCGGGATGCAACCACGATGGAGGCAGGTTCCGCCAACCTTGTCCTCGTCGACGAGGGCGACCCGGAGGCCCAGCTGGGCGGCCCGGAATGCGGCCGTGTAGCCACCGGTGCCGGCCCCGAGGACGACGAGGTCGAAGTCGTTACTGGAGCCGACGGCCATCGGGTGGGGCAACCTCTCGAGCTGAGTGGGGGGACCGGCCGATGGTACGCGCCCGGTCCCGAGTGACGCAACCAAGGAAGACGGCGGATGCCCTGGATACGACCCCGAACCCCCCAGGAATCACGACCGCCGGCCGGTTGGCCTCGAAGCTCCTGGTCGGCGGCTGGGCTGACGCAGCGCGATTGCCGGGAGATCGAGGACCGCCCAGACGGCGGTCGGGTCGGGCGATGGGCAGGTCAGGCGCCGCGCATCGTCCGGAAGCAGTCGCTGCAATAGACGGGTTTGCCGCTGGTCGGGCGGAAGGGGACCTGGGCGTCCTTGCCGCAGTTGCTGCAGGTGGCCGTGAACATCTCGCGCGGGCCGCGGTCACGGGCGCCGCTGTAGCCGCCGGCGCTGTACGAGCCACCCGCGCCGTAGCCGCCGTAGCTGGACGAGGAACCGCTGTCAGCACCGGCGTAACCGCCGCCACCACCGTCGGCAGAGTTCCGGGCGGCCTTGCGGCTGGCCCGGCAGCCGGCGCAGCGGCGCGGCTCGGTGAAGTTCCGTTGGGCGTAGAAATCCTGCTCGCTGGCAGTGAACACGAATTCCTGCCCACAGTCGGCGCAGGTCAGGTTCTTGTCGGTGTACACGAAAACTCCTCTGTGTAGCCGCGCGAGCCGTTGGTCCCTCGCGTCAGCCAGAGAGGAGTTCGGTCAGCGTGCTACGGGCTCTGGTCACGGCCCCGGGCCGTGACGTTTGATGGGCGGGAGTCTAGGCCGTGGGCGTGCCCCTGTATAGAGGCAATTCGTGCGGGCGCGAGCGTGGCTAGCGAACCCGCGGTCCGCGCAGGAGGCCGGCCAGGACGACGACCGTCCCGACCAGGATCAGCACGATCAGGAGCGGTGTCTGGAAGATGACCCACTGGGCGCCACTGGGCAGCACGCTGGTCACGACTGACAGGCCCAGGACGATCACCACGATCGCTCCGCCGACGAGGAGGACCTCCCGCCAGCCGAAGGCCCGTCCGGCGGCCGGGTCAGGCACGGTCTGCCTCCAGGGGGATGCCGATCGGCGCAACGAGCACCTTGCCGGCCAGCGCCGCGCCACGCCGCGTCAGCAGGCCGGCCTTGGGTCGGTGGAACGTCACAGTGAGATCGGCCCGGACGGCCGGCTCGGAGGCCTCGCCACTGGTCAGGTTCACCGCCGTGGGCGTGTCGACAGCAACGACTGGGACCCCACCCTCGGCGGCCCGCCGGATCATCTCCACCGTGGTCCGGATTGGATCGCGGAGGGCCCCGCGGACGCCCGTGCCAAGCAGGGCGTCGACGATCACGCTCGCCTTCTCAACACCCTGGCCGAGGATCGCCATGTCGCGCGGGGACGGCGCGTGAATCCGGGTCACGGTCGGCTCGTTTGCCAGGCGATCCCAGTTGGCCGCCGCGTCCCGGGTCCGGGGCTTCGCTTCGGGCGCCACGAAGACAACGACGACCGCCAGTCCGAGATGAGCCAGGCGGCGCGCCGCGACGAACCCGTCACCGCCGTTGTTGCCGGGCCCGCACAGGACCAGGATCGGGCCGTGGCCAAGGCGGCCCTGGTCGGCGGCGACGGCCCGCACTGCGGCAGCGACGGCCGTGCCCGCCTGCTCCATCAGGCGCGCCCCCGGCACGCCCAGGGCCTGGGCCCGCCGGTCCGCGCCGGTCATCGCCTCGGCGGCCATCGGCGGCAGGTCCTTCGCGGCGGCCCAGCGCTTGACCAGGTCACCCAGGCCGAGGGTCAGCAGTTCCCGGTCCTCGGTCGGGAGGGTGATCCCCGTGCGCGGATCGATCGTGGCGTGGGCGACAGGCAGGGTTGCGGACACCCGCCAAGCGTAGCCGCTCAGCCGAGCGGAAGGCGAGCCCGCGGGTCAGTCGGGAGATCGCCGTCGAGTTCGAGCAGGCCATCGCGCTCCATGGCCCGAAGTGACACCCGCACGGCCGCTCCATCGTGGTCTCCGATCGGCTCGGCGAAGGTGGTCCATGCCTGGCCCGGCGCCTCGCGCAGCCGATCGAGGATCCGTCCCCGGAGCCAGCGCGTGGTCAGCCTGAAGTCGCGCCCGGCGGCTCGAGCCGGGCGTGCACTGGCCGTGGACGGCTTGGCCCGGCCCTCCCTCGCTGCCCGACCCTTCCCCGCGGCTCCATCCTTCCCCGCGCGAAAGCGGCACATCGACTCCACCGGGCAGCCGGCGCAGAGGGGCCTGACCGGCCGGCACAGGGTCGAGCCGATATCCATGAGGGCATGGGTCCAGTCATCCGGCCGATCCGGATCGACGAGGTCGTCGGCGGCCGACTGCAGGATCCGCGGCTTCAGCCCAGCCGGATCGCCCGCAAGCACCCGGCCGAGCATTCGCCGGACATTCGTGTCGACGGCGCCGGCCGGGATCCCGTACGCGATCGAAGCGACTGCGCGGGCGGTGTACGGCCCAATCCCGGGGAGGCGCTCGAGGCCGGCCACATCCCGCGGGAACACGCCACCCAGCTCATCGACCACGATCCGGGCCGTTCGGTGCAGGTTGATGGCGCGCCGGTTGTAGCCCAGACCCCGCCACGCCCGCAGGACCGTGGCCGGACTCGCTGCAGCAAGCGACTCGACCGTCGGGAACTGCCCAGTGAACGTCACCCAGGCAGGCCCACCACGCGAGATCTGGGTCTGCTGGAGGAGCGTCTCGGAGACCAGGACCAGGTAGGGATTGGTGGTCCCGCGAAACGGGAAGTGCCGGCCGTGGGCATCGAACCAGTCCAGGACGGCCTGCCGGAACGAGGCGATGTCGAGCGACCCGTCGTGCGGCTGCCGGCCCGGCCGACCTGATCCACGGGCCGGAAACGCGATCGGCCCGGTACCCCGGCCTACTCGCTCGGCCAGTGGATCGAATCCTCTCGTGGTTTCCCGCAGCCTGGCACAGCGCACTGAGCCGCGCGCAGGCTGGCGCCTGCCACGGCAAGCGGCGAGGCCATCTGGAGGCCACCCTGGACGGCCCCGAGGGCAAGGCCGGACCGCGTGTCTCCCGGTCCAACGAACGCGTGGGACCCACTCGTGCGAGGGCTGACCTTTGGCGATCGTCCAGGACGGAACACCAACCCACCTCCTTGCGCCCCGACCATGCGCCCACCTGCGATCTGCGTCAAGAATGCCCGTGTCGTGACCCAGCTCCCCGGGCCAGCGCCCTGGGTGCCCCAGGGCCCGCACGCGACTACAGCTTGATCATCACGTGCTTGACGACCGTGTAGTCCTCGATCGCATACATGCTCTGGTCCTTGCCGTAGCCGGACTCCTTGAACCCGCCGTGGGGCATCTCCGAGACGAGCGTGAAATGGTCGTTGATCCAGACCGTCCCGAACTGGATTGCCTTGGCCACCCGGAGCGCCTTGCCGACGTCGCCGGACCAGACCGAGGCGGCCAGGCCGAAGCGGACATCGTTGGCCCAGGCGATGGCCTGCTCCTCGTCGCTGAATCGCTGGACCGTGACGACCGGTCCGAAGACCTCGTCCTGGACGATTTCGCTGTGCTGGTCGGGGCCGGCGATCACTGTCGGCTCGTAGTAGGCGCCGACCCGTGTCGGGCGATGGCCACCGGCGACGACCTCGGCGCCCGACTTCGCTCGCTCGACCATCCCCTCGACCTTGTCGGCCTGGGCAGCGGCGATCAGCGAGCCCATCTCGATATCGTCGCCCTCGGCCGGGTCACCCCACTTGATCGCCTTCACCTCGTCGGCCAGCTTGGCCACGAACTTGTCGTACACCTTTGGACCGACGATCACCCGGCAGGGGGCCGTGCAGTCCTGGCCCGAGTTCCAGTAGCCGAAGAGCTTGATCGTCTCGGCCACGGCATCGAGGTCGGCGTCGTCGAAGACGATCACCGGCGCCTTGCCGCCGAGCTCGAGGTGCACGCGCTTGAGGTCGGACGAGGCCGCGCTCGCGACCTCCATGCCCGCCCGCACCGAGCCCGTGATCGCGACCAGCTGCGGCGTCGGATGCGACACGAGCGCGCGGCCGGTGTCGCGATCGCCGCAGATGACATTGAAGACGCCCGGCGGGAAGAACTCCGAGGCGACCTCGGCCATCAGCAGCGTCGAGGCGGGCGTCGTGTCGCTCGGCTTGAGCACGACGCAGTTGCCGGCGGCGAGCGCAGGGCCGATCTTCCACGTCGCCATCAGGAGCGGGTAGTTCCACGGCGTGACCTGCCCGACGACGCCGATCGGCTCGCGGCGGGTAAACGACGTCATGCCGCGCATGTACTCGGCGGCCGAGCGCCCCT
>JADGQK010000108.1 GCA_017881915.1 Chloroflexota bacterium
CTGGCCGTGATCGTGGCGATCGCGGCCCCGGTGCTCGTCCCGGTGATCACCGGCCATTTCACCCCAGCCCAGATCGAGCGGACGATCGAGCTCACCCGGGTCATGCTCCTCAGCCCGATCCTGCTCGCCGGCGGAGCCCTCGCGACCAGCCTGCTCAATGCCCGGGGCCGGTTTGCCGCGTCGGCAATCGCGCCGATCGTCTACAACGTTGCGATCATCCTGGCGGCCGTCTTCCTGGCACCCAGATTCGGCATCGTCGGGCTGGCAGTTGGCGTCGTGATCGGCGCCGCCGGCCATCTCGGGATCCAGCTCCTGCCGCTCCGACAGACCGGCTTCCGCTACAGCCTGCAGGTCGACCTGTCCGACCGCGACGCCCGCCAGGCCCTCCTGCTCATGGCGCCCCGGGCGATCGGCCTGGCCGCCAGCCAGCTCACCTTTCTCGTTGCGACATCGGTTTCGACCGGGCTGGGAGTGGGTGCCGTGACCGCGTTCACCTTTGCTTTTTCGATCTTCCAGCTGCCGATCGGGGTGATCGGCGTTCCGCTCGGGGTGGTCACCCTGCCGGCACTTTCGCGCGAGCTGGCCCTCGGCCAGGTGGAACGCTATCTCGCCCTCATCCGCCAGGCGATCCGGCTGATCCTGTTCGTCATGATCCCGCTCACCGGACTGTCGATCGTTGCCCGGGGGGAGGTCGTCAAGCTCCTGTTCGGCTACGGCCGGATGGACGAGACATCGATCGAGCGAACCGCCACGACACTGCTCTGGCTGCTCCTGGCCCTGACATCCGAGTCGATGATCGCGATCCTTGCCCGGGCGTTCTATGCCGGCCGCGACACGCGCACGCCGGTCCTGGCGGCAATCGTCGCTGTTGCACTCAACGTCAGCCTGTCCATCCTCCTGGCCGGCCCCTTCGGGCTGGCCGGGATCGGCCTCGCGATCACGGTCGGGTCGTGGGCCGAGGCAACCGTCCTGGTCCTCATCCTGTGGCGCCTCCGGCCAACCTTCCAACCCGGCGGAATCCTTCGAGCGGGTGGAGTTGCCATGGTCGCCGCACTGGTTGCGACCGCGGCCGCGTTCGTGGCCGAACAGGCCCTCGATGCCGCCTTTGGAAGCGAGCCCGGCAAGCTGCTCGTGCTCGTCGAGCTGGCCGTCACCGCGATCGTCGGCGGCCTGACCTATGTCGGTCTGGCCGCCGCGCTCCGGATCCCGGAGCTGAGCACGATCCTGGATCTTGCGATCGCTGTCGTCCGGCGCCGTACGATTTCGCCATGAGGTTTGCCGAGGCGACGACCGAGCAGCTCCTCGATTGGGACCGCCATACCGTCGACCCGCCCGGCGGCAACGTCTACCAGTCGCGGGCCTGGGCCGAGCAACGTGCCCGCCTCGGCTGGCGGCCCCGGTTCCTCGTTGCCGACGATGGCTACCGTCTCCTCTCGCTCGAGCGGCCGTGGCACGTCGTGGCCGGCGCCGGCGCGTACCTGTCAAAGGGACCGATCTCGGCCGGGGAACCAGCCGAGCGGACGGCCGAGCGGCTGGGAGCCGCCGCCGACTGGCTGTTCAGCCGGGGAGTCGATGTGCTCGCCTCGGATTCGGAGATCGCGGCCGACACCGGCTATGGCCGGTTGATCGAGGCCCGTGGGTTTCACCTGATCGAGGAGGTCCAGCCATCGCGCCATCGGGTCGCCCTGGCACTCAGGCCGGGCGAACCCGAGTCGACCTACCTGGCCGGCTTTGCAATGTCGACCCGGCAGCGTGTCCGCCAGGGGGAGAAGGCCGGCTTGCGGGTGATCCGCTGGGACACCCGACCGGATCCGGACGCGGCGCTCGGCGAGGGCTTCGAGACGCCGGTGTCGGGGGCGACCCCGGGTGCGGCATTCGACCGCTTCTTCGACCTGCTCGAGGCAACGGCCGCCCGGCGTCACTTCGGACTCGGCTCGCGGGCCGCCTTCATCGACTGGTCCTGTGCTGGGTTGGCGGCCGGCCACGTGATCCTGCTCGAGGTCCGGACGCCGGATGACGAGCTGATCGGCGGCGCCACCTTCTACCGTCACGGCGGCCGGCTGACCTACTCTCATTCGGGCGACCGAGCCGACCTGCGCCGGTCGTACCCCGGGGTGATCCATTTCCTGCTGTGGCGGGCGATCCAGCTGGCGGTCCGCCAGGCAATGGTCGAGGTCGACCTGGCCGGGGTCGACGTCCGGGGCGCACGCCGCCAGCCCGTGGCGGGCGAGGAGATGCTCGGCCTGTACGAATTCAAGCGCTCGTTCGGGGCGACCTGGATCGAGCTCTGCGGGAACCATGAGCGGGTCGCACGGCCCTGGCGCTATGGCCTTGGGCGGGTCACCGGCCGCCTGTTTGGGGCACGTCGATGAGCGCCCCAGGAAGGGATGGCGCGGCGGGCGATGGCGTAGCTGGCGATGCCGTGGCCGAGCCGCCAGTTGAACGGGGAGTGGATGCGGCCTGGGACGCCTTCGTCGAGGCGAACCCCCGGGCGAGCTACCTCCAGCTGAGTGGCTGGGCCCGGTCCAAGGCAGCCAACGGCTGGCGCTCGTGGGCTCTCGCGGTCGAAGCCCCCGGCGGGACGATCGGGGCGAGGATCCTGCTTCGCCGGCCGGCGGGGGTGCCCTGGACGTTCGCTTACGCGCCGCGCGGACCCCTGGCGGCGAGCTGGGAGGCAGCCAGCCTGGCGGCGTTCACCGAGGCGGCCCGGATGACTGCACCCCGCATCGGGCGGATCTCGCACCTGAGGGTCGACCCGGAGATCGAGGTGGATGGCCCGGACGACGCCGACGGGAGCACCCGGCGGTCGCTCGTGGCGCTGGGCTGGCGGCCGGCTCCCGAGATCCAGCCGGGCGTCACCCGGGTGATCGACCTGGCGCCTGACGAGGTGGCTCTGTGGGGGGCCCTGCGTGGCAAGTGGCGGCAGTACGTGAACCGGGCGCGATCAGCCGGGATCCGGGTCGAGGAGCGAGGGGTGGCCGACCTGGCTGCCTTCCACGCGATCATGGCCGAGACGTCCGTCCGGACCGGGACGCCGATTCGAACCGAAGGCTCGTACCGGGCGATCTGGGATGCCTTTGCGCCGGCTGGGCGAACACGCCTGCTGTTCGCGGTTGGGCCGGATGGCATGCCCCAGGCCGCGCTGTTCCTGGTCCGGGCCGGCAGCCGGGTCGTGGAGCCCTACGGGGGGATGACCGCCGGCGGGGCCATCTCGCGAGCGAACTACCTCCTGAAATGGGAGGCGATTCGATCGTCGCGCGAAGCCGGCGGTACGTCCTACGACATGTGGGGCCTCGTCCATCCGGGGATCCGCCAGTTCAAGGAGGGGTTCGGCGGCCGGGAGATTCGGCTGATCGGCGCGTTCGACCTCGACCTGCGGCCGTTCGCTGCCCGGCTCTACCGACTGGCCGAGCGCCGGGGCGGCCCACGCCGGTCCGCCACCGGGGGGACGACCCGGCCGCCGGCAGATGGAGCGCGCCCGGCATGACGCTCGTCGATCGCCTCGCCCGGGTCGATGCCTCGCGCCATCCACGAGCGTTGGCGGGGTTGATCAATCGACTGTCCGAGGATGGCCACCTGCGCGGGAGCCGCGCAAGCGACGGCCGGCCGATCGCCCCAACCGGCATCGGCACGGGGATCGTCACGTCGATCACCGCCGACTCGCGGGCCGTCCATCCGGGTTGCCTGTTCGTGGCCGTCCCCGGCGCCCACGCCGACGGTCATGACTTCGTGACGGCGGCCGCCGCGGGAGGAGCAGTTGCGGCGGTGGTGGAGCGGCCGATCAGCGGCGTCGGCCTCGTCCAGCTCGTTGTTGATCGCAGCCGGTCGGCCCTGGCCAGCGCCGCCGGCTGGTGGTACGAGGACCCGAGCCGTGAGCTCGGGATCGTCGGCATCACCGGGACGGACGGCAAGACCACGACGTCGTTCCTGGCCGCCGCGGCACTCGACGCGGCGGGCCACCGGGCAGGGCTGGTGGGCACGGTCGAACTCCGGATCGGGGGCGAGGCCGAGCCAACCGCGGAGCACCAGACGACGCCCGAGGCGCCTGAGCTTGAGCGCATCCTCCGGGCGATGGCCGACGGCGGCGATGCGGCCGCGATCATCGAGACGACATCGCACGGGCTGGCGCTCGAGCGCGTCGCCGGGATCGCCTACGACGTCGCCGTGCTCACGAACCTGAGCCACGAGCACCTCGAGCTCCACGGCTCGTTCGAGGCATACCGGGCGGCCAAGCTCAGCCTGTTCGAGCGGCTGGCCGAACGCCGTCCGGCCAAGACCGGCGCCGGGGCCGCCCTGGCCTGGCCGCGCCTCGCGGTGATCAACCAGGACGATGCATCGGCTGACCTGTTCCTGGCCGTCTCCCGCGAGGCAGGCGCCCGGGTGCTGACCTACGGCGCGGAGCCGGGTGCCGATGTCCGGGCCAGCCGGATCGAGGAGGATGCCCGGCGACTCCTGGTCGCCTATGACGCGCCGTCGGGTCCGGCCCGACTGAGCCTCCGCCTGGCGGGCCGGTTCAACGCCCACAACGCCCTCGCCGTCGTGGCCCTGGGCGAGGGCCTCGGTCTCGACCCGCTGGCCGTTCGGGCGGGTATCGAAGGTGTCTCGGGGGTGCCCGGCCGGATGGAACGGATCGAACGGGGCCAGCCGTTCACGGTGATCGTCGACTACGCCCACAGCCCGGCCGCCCTCGAGACCGTGCTCGATCTGCTCGCCCCGGTTGCCGCGGCCGGCGGGGGAGGGCTGATCGTGGTCTTCGGCTCGGCAGGCGAACGGGACCGCGAGAAGCGTTCGATGATGGGCCGGATTGCCGGTGATCGGTGCCGCCTCGTCGTAGTCACCGACGAAGATCCGCGGGGCGAGGACCGGATGGCGATCCTCGAGGCGATCGCCCGCGGTGCCGAGGCCGCCGGCCGGCGACGCGACCGCGACCTGCTGCTGATTGCCGACCGGCGCGCCGCCATCGGTGCCGCCCTCGATCGGGCCCGGCCCGGCGACGTGGTCCTCCTTGCCGGGAAGGGCCATGAGCGCTCGATCATCGGACCGGGCGGACCGCTGCCCTGGCACGAGCGGGCTGCCGTCGAGGCCGCGCTGGCGGCCCTTGGCTTCGATCGCGGCTGACGCGGGACGCAGACCCCGGCCGCACGCGGCGAGGCAGATCGGGCAGGACGCAGCCCGCTACAGGGCGAGGCCGGCCCACCGCGAGGCAGAGCTCGCGGCCCGGCCGGGCGCTGCGCAGCCGCTGCTATCCTTGGGCAGTAATGACGATCGAGCCGATTCCAAGCACGAAACAGAGAAACGGCCATCCGGCCGGCCGTCCGGCCGGCGTGAAGCCGGCGGTGATGCCAACGGAGCCAGCGCCGGCTGCAGCCCTGCCGGCCCGGCCGCGGAGGGTCCGCGGACCTGCCCGGGTGGACCCGATCGAGGCACTCCGCGCGCCGCTGCTGACTGCCCTGCTCAGTCACTATCCGCAGGCCGATCTCACCGGCGTCAACCAGGCCTTCGACCTGGCGGTGGAGGCGCACGCGGGCCAGACCCGGGCGTCGGGCGAGGCTTACGTGATCCACCCGATCGCCAGCGCCCAGACAGTAGCCGACCTTGGGATCGACCCGATTGCCGTTCAGGCCGCGCTCCTCCACGATGTCCCCGAGGACACCGAATACAGCCTGACCGATGTCGAGGACCGTTTCGGGCCGGAGGTGGCCAGGCTGGTCGACGGCGTCACCAAGCTCTCCAAGTTCAGCACCCATTCACATGAAGAACAGCAGGCCGAGAACATTCGGAAGATGTTCCTGGCGATGGCCGAGGACATCCGGGTCGTCCTGATCAAGCTCGCCGATCGGCTCCACAACATGCGCACGCTGGCCGCCCTGCCGATCGAGAAACAGACCCGGATCGCCCGCCAGACGATGGAGATCTACGCGCCGCTGGCCGAGCGGCTGGGGATCTGGCAGATGAAATGGGAGCTCGAGGACCTGGCCTTCAAGGCGCTCGAGCCGGATCGCTACCGCGAGCTCGCCCGCCTCCTGGATACGCGCCGGCAGAGCCGCGAGGGATTCATCCAGCGGGCGATCGAGGAGCTTCGGCCGGCGCTCCAGGCGGCCGGAATCCAGGCGGACATCCAGGGCCGTCCGAAGCACCTCACCAGTATCTGGAAGAAGATGGAGCGCAAGGGCGCCGAGTTCGAAGAGATCTACGACGTCTACGCGATCCGCTGCCTCGTTGATGAGGTCCGCGACTGCTACGCGGCGCTGGGCATTGCCCACTCGCTGTGGCGCCCGATCCCGGGCCAGTTCGACGACTACATCGCGATGCCCAAGAACAACCTCTACCAGAGCCTCCATACCGCGGTATTGGCCCTCGATGGGAAGCCCCTCGAGATCCAGATCCGGACGCATCAGATGCACCAGGTCTCGGAAGTCGGAATCGCCGCCCACTGGCGCTACAAGGAAGGCTCGAAGGTCGATCGCGAGTACGACGCCAAGCTCGCCTGGCTGCGCCAGCTGATGGACTGGCAGCGCGACGTTGCCGACGCGACCGAGTTCGTCGAGGGGATCAAGCTCGACATCTTCCAGGACCAGGTCTTCGT
>JADGQK010000109.1 GCA_017881915.1 Chloroflexota bacterium
AGGCCGCACCGTCGGGCGCGGACCCAAGGCCGCACGGTCGAATCGCCACCGGACGGACCCAAGGCCGCACCTCCGGTCGGCCAAGGCCGCACCGTCGGGCGTGGACCCCAGGCCGCACCGCCGGACGCTGACCAGCGCCCAAGCCGACCCTAGCGGCGGGACGCGCCGCGGTATGGCGGCGGACGTCGGGCAGGCGGCCGGCGGCGGCCGCGCGACCACAGCCACAGACCGGCTCCGATCAGGGCCACGATCACCACGACGCCGATCAGGGCGGCCGGTGGCCCACTGCCCGCGGATGCGTCGCCGACGATGGGGCCGGCACTCGGCCCGGGGCTGCCGCCAACCACCGCGCTGCCGCCGACGACCCCGATGCTCGGCACGTCGACGCTCGCCGATGGCTCAGCTGAGGGCTC
This sequence comes from Chloroflexota bacterium, assembly GCA_017881915.1. Taxonomy (GTDB): domain Bacteria; phylum Chloroflexota; class Limnocylindria; order Limnocylindrales; family CSP1-4; genus Palsa-1033. Next base: position 414 of record JADGQK010000109.1, read on the forward strand.
GGAGGACCCGCCTGCGCCGGCACTGGCCGGCGCGCCGCCCAGCGGCGTCGCGGTGGGGTACGGCGCGCCGGCCCCGGGAGCGACCATGGCGAAGTCACCGAAACTCGTGACCACCGTCAGGTACGAGGCGGCAAACCCCTCGTCCTGGGTCTTGAGCTGCTGCCAACCCTGCCCCGCGTTTACCTCGATCGTCTGGTTGGCATCGAGGTGGGGGCTGCGCATGACCACCGTGACGTCGGCGCTGGCGGGCGCCGTCAATGGCAGGCCGGCCTGGTTCGTGATGCTGATCCGATAGACGTTGCCGTCGATGTGGCCGTCGGCGGGCAGGGTCTGGGGCAGGATCGGCTCGATCGAAAGCTTGATCGAGGTCGTGCCGGCCGGCAGGGTGAGCGCACCGGATGTCGCGAACACCTGGGCCTGGGGCGGGTTCTCCGGGGTCGCGATCGCGATCAGGCGGTTTGCGCCGTGGTCGACCGCGGCGCTGCCAACGGCTCCCTTGGCCCCGGCCCGGGCTCCGGCCGGCGGAACGAGCCAGGCGTAGGGATCAACCTGTGCGATTCCGTCGTAGAGCGGTGGCCCAGCCAGCGGCGCGACCCGCTGGGCCAGCCCAATGAGCAAGACACCCAGCCCCAGGGCGACCAGGCCAAGCCGCCGATCGCGGATCAACGCCGGCCCGTGGCAACTGACAAGAGGCACCTCACTGCGCCACCCGCGAACCGGGTCCGCCCACCCCTGCACCTTCGCACACCACTGCCGCGCGTGCAGGCCGGCCAGTGCCTGGCACGGTCGGCCTCGGCGCTCAGGGCGTGGCGCGCGTCCAGACGCTCGTCGACCCGGTCGAGGTGTCGAGGCCCACGACGACCTCGACCTGCGGCGAGGCGGCCGCCGCGTACGCTGCGAACCCGGCGAACGTCGGGTCGACGGCCACGCAGCTCCACGAGCCGCCATCGGCTGAGGACCAGATCCCGCCAAGGCAGCTGTCCGGACCGGACGGGCCAGTGGCCAGGAACCCATCCGGGACCGCTGCCACTCCGAATAGCTGCCCGTACGGGAACCGATCCCCCGTTGCCCGGGTCCACGTTCGCCCGTCAACGGACCGCCAGGCCAGGGCTGACCCGGCGTCCTGGCTCTCGACGAGCCCGACGGCGACCAGCTGGGTCCCATCCGCGGCGATCCCCGACATCATGTCGCCAAACGTCTGGTCGGTGCCCTTCGGCGCGTGGAAGGTGGCCGCATCCGGGACCCTCGACCAGGCATGCCCATCGGTCGATGTCCAGACCACCGCATGCTCGGGTCCCGCGACCGAGGCAGGCTGATCGGGAGCAATGCCGACGGCGACATAGCCCGGTCCTCCCCGGACAACGCCGATCATCGCCGCATGCCCCAGCGCCACGCTGTCGGGCTGCCGCGTCCAGGTGCGCCCGTCGCCCGAGATCCAGGCGGCCGCGCGGACCGCCGCCGAGGAGTTGCAGTCGAGTTGGCAGGCCACGTCCTCCTCGCCCACCGCCAGCCAGCCCGTTCCGGTCGAGGTCGCCATATTCATCCGAACGAGCCCGCCGGCTCCTGGGTGGACTGCCGGCACCGGCGCTCCAGCGGTCCAGCTCAGCCCGTCGGTCGAAACCCAGCTCTGCCCGTCGGAGCCCTTTGCGCCAACGGCCACAACGCCCGCTGGAGTGGCGGCGAGCCCATGGATCTGGACGTCCGTGCCGAAGTTGGGCCCGAGGTGCCAGGCCTGTCCGTCGTTCGAGTCGAAGATCGCGGCGGACCCATCGTCAAGGGAACCGGCGGCGATGAACCGCTGGCCGGTCCAGACGACCAGGGCGAGTTGGGTCTGCCCGAAGGCCGGCTGGTCCGGGACGTGCTGCCAGCCGCTCGCCAGGCTCGAGGGAGTCGGGCTCGCCGGTGCCGTCGACGGGCTTGTCGAAGGAGAGAGCTGTGCCTGGGCGGTCGGGGCCGCCGCACTGGGCGTGAGGGCAGGTGGCGGCGTACCGCTCGAGCCGCAGCCCGCAAGGATCAGGACGATAGAGCCGGCAAGGGCGAGCCGGGATCGACGCATCGCAAGAAATCCCCCTAGCAGCACAACAGCAACTGCTGAGACGCTCGGCTCCCGCGCCTGTAACGCGAAGCGCATCCGGCCCCCGGTCGTGAGCTCAACCGTCTGATCCGCCGGAGGCGCGGGGGCGGGGCGGCGGCTCGCAGTGCTGCGGACCGTGTCCTCACCTGGGTCGCCGCAGCAGGAGATGCCGGTATTCGTAGGCGTCGCGCTCCTCGAGCTGCTCGAGGCCCGCCCCGTGCAGCCAGCTCTGGATGGAGGCGGCAGCGGGGTAGTAGTGGTAGCCGAGCGCTCCGTCGGGGGTCGCCTCCACGTGCTCGCCGGGAACGACCGGCAGGCCCGCGGCACGGGCGGCCTCGTAGCCCCGTCGCACCTCCTTCTCGTCGAGCAGCTCGACGGTCAGGTAGATGGTGGCGCCCGGCCGGGCCGCGTCGCGCAGGCGGGCCAGCACGACCGGCCAGTCCTCCGGCCCGATGTTCTCCATCGCATCGACGGACATGACGGCGTCGAACAGTCCATCGAAGGCGAGTTCCTGCAGCCCCAGCCTGGCCATCGGAACGTCGGGATGCTTCGCTGCGGCGACCCTGAGCATGCCGGCTGACTGGTCGATCCCCACGAGGGTGCGGCCCGAGGCCAGGACGAGCGGCCAGTACTTGCCGGTCCCGCAGGGGGCATCCAGGACCGTGCCACCGGGTCGCGTGAGCTCGAGGAGCCGGCTGACGAACGCACGGTGTACGGGGAAGATCTCGCCCCATTGCTCGTCGTAGGTGGCGGCGTGGAAGGCGTCCATCCGTTCCTCGTGCGAGCGGCGGCGCGCGTCGAGGAAGGCGCGGCGGTCGGCCGGGTCGAGGGGCGGCTGTTCGCGCCAGCTCGTCTCGGCCCCAGGAACTCCACCGGGGAACTCCTCGATCTCCTTCATTGCGATCCTCCCTCGAGACGCTCGGCTCCCGCGCCTGTAACGCGAAGCGCATCCGGCCCCCGGTCGTGAGCTCAACCGTCTGATCCGCCGGAGGCGCGGGGGCGGGGCGGTGGCGTGGCGCCGTGCCACGGATCGTAGTTCGGGTCGAGCGGTTCCTGGGGCGGGCGGAGCTCGTCGGGGACGTGCTCCAGGTTGAGCCGGATCCGGGTCCACGTCGTGAACCGGCCGCGCATCGAGTCGGTCAGGATGTCGGCCGGCTGGAGGTGCGGCCAGACCTGGGGATGACGGCCCTTCCAGCGCTCCAGGCCCGCCTGGGCGTCCGTCAGCAGGGCGGCTCGGCCGATCTCGATCAGCGGTTTCGAGCTCATCCGCCGCTTCGATGGCTGGACCCGCGGTGGCTCGTCGATCGTCCTGGCGTAGTTCGGCGGCCACGGCGCGTCACCCAGGCCCTCCGTCTCATGGCGGGCCGACAGCTCGAGCAGGCCGTCGAGCGAGCCGACGGCGCCGTCGATCCCGGCCCCGGGGTCGCCGATCTCCGCATAGCGCGCGGGAACGGTCCGGATCGTGAGCGAGCCCGGGTCGATCGTGGCGACCTCGGCCCAGGTCAAGGGCGTCGAGACGCGGGCATCGGGCCGGGGGCGGACGGAGTAAGCCGAGGCCACCGTCCGGTCCTTCGCGTTCTGGTTGTAGTCGATGAAGACGCCGTGGCGCTCCTCCTTCCACCATTTCGACGTCGCCAGCTCCGGCGCCCGCCGCTCCACGTCGCGGGCGAGGGCAAGGGCAGCCCGGCGCACCTCGGGGAAGGTCCAGTTGCGCTCGATCCGGACGTTGACGTGAATCCCGCGCGAGCCCGACGTCTTGGGCCAGCCGACCAGGCCGGCGGCCTCGAGCGACTCGCGGACGACGAGGGCGACGTCGCGAATCTGGGCCCACTCGATGCCCGGCACGGGGTCCAGGTCCACCCGCAGCTCATCGGGGTGATCCAGGTCGTCGGCCCGGATCGGGTGCGGATTCAGGTCGATGCAACCCAGGTTGACGATCCAGGCCAGCTGGGCGGCATCTCGGATGACCACCTCCGAGGCGGTCCGGCCGGACGGGAACGACAGCTCGACCGTCTCGATCCAGTCGGGCCGCGACTCGGGCGCGCGCTTCTGGAAGAAGAACGGGCCGTCGGCCCCGTTGACGAAGCGCTTGAGCGCCATCGGCCGGCCACCGGCCCCACGCAACGCGCCATCGGCGACGGCGAGGTAGTAGCGGACAAGGTCGATCTTCGTCACTCCGAGCTCGGCGAAGAAGACCTTGTCGGGATTGGTGATCGTGACCTCCCGACCGGCGACCTGGAGGACCTCGGGCTTGGTTGCCATCGCCGAACGATAGCGCGCCGTGTCACGCCCCCGGTCCATACTGGGCAGGAGCCGTCGATTCGCGGCCTGGTCGTTCGTCGTACCGATGACGGGGGATGCACCTGCCGTCCCGACCGCGTCCCAGGAGGTCACGATGCGCTACCTGCTCCTGATCTACACCCCCGAGCCGACCGAGGCGGCGCCCCAGGACCAGATGCTGGACGAGGTCCACGAGTACGACGCGTTCACCCAGTGGACGATCGAACGGGGCCTGTTCAAGGGCGGCGAGGCGCTCCACCCGACGTCGGCAGCAACGACGGTCAGGGTCCGCGACGGCCGGACGATCACGACCGACGGGCCGTTCGCCGAGACGAAGGAAGCCCTGGGCGGCTACTACCTGATCGAGGCGCACGACCTCGACGAGGCGATCGAGGCCGCGGCCCGGATCCCCGGCGCGCGGCGCGGTTCGGTCGAGGTGCGCCCGATCTTCGAGCTTCCGACCGGCGACACCGCCGAGGCCGTTGCCGCAGCCGGCTGACCCGGCCGACGTCGTCGAGCGCCTGTTCCGCGAGGAATCGGGCCGGACCGTCGCGACCCTGATCCGGGTCTTCGGCGATTTCGATATCGCCGAGGAGGCGGTCCAGGAGGCGTTCGTCGTCGCCCTCGAGCGCTGGCCGCGAGATGGCATACCCGCCAACCCGGGCGCCTGGATCATGGCCACCGCCCGAAACCGGGCGATCGACCGGCTCCGCCGGGTACGGGTGTTGGCGACGAAGACCGACGAACTCGGCCGGCGGGCGGCAATCGAGGCAGGAATCCAGCCGGCTGAGCCGAGCGAGGAGGACGAAGTGGCGATCGAGGATGATCGGCTCCGGCTGATCTTCACCTGCTGCCACCCCGCGCTGGCCCTCGATGCCCAGGTGGGCCTCACCCTGCGCACGCTCGGCGGCCTGGCGACGCCCGAGATCGCCCGCGCCTTCCTCGTTCCCGAAGCAACCCTGGCCCAGCGACTCGTTCGGGCCAAGCGCAAGATCCGGGAGGCGGGGATCCCCTACCGGGTGCCGCCCGACCACCTCCTGCCCGAGCGGCTCGAGGCGGTCCTGCGGGTGCTCTACCTGATCTTCAACGAGGGCTATGCGGCGTCGGCCGGCGAAGCGCTGGTCCGGCGCGATCTGACCGGTGAGGCGATCCGCCTGGCCCGGGTCCTGGTCGAGCTGATGCCGGACGAGCCCGAGGCGATCGGGTTGCTTGCCCTGATGCTCCTGCAGGATGCCCGACGCGACGCGCGGGTTGGAGCATCCGGCGAGCTGATCCTCCTGGCGGACCAGGATCGGACGCGCTGGGACCACGACCGCATCGACGAAGGTGGACGGCTCGTGGAACGGGCCCTCCGAATGCAACGGACCGGCCCCTACCAGCTCCAGGCTGCGATCGCCGCGGTGCACGATGAGGCCGCCGATCCCGAGCGCACCGACTGGCCCCAGGTGGTCGCCCTCTACGGCCTGCTCGCCCAGCTCGCGCCGTCGCCGATCGTCGAGCTCAACCTGGCCGTGGCGATCGCCTTCGTCGACGGCCCCGCCGCGGGTCTCGCCCGGATCGACGCGCTCGTCGCGGCCGGCCTGCTGGGAGACTACCCGTACCTCCACGCCGCCCGCGCCGACCTCCTCCGGCGCCTCGATCGTCGGACCGAGGCCGCCGCCGCCTACCGCCGGGCCGCCGACCTGGTCGGCAATGCCGTCGAGCGGCGCTTCCTGGAGCAGCGACTGGGCGAGGTGACGCGACCGGGGTGACCCGGGCCCTGGCCGTGCCGCG